>CAXTMA010000116.1:0-11823 GCA_964245015.1 uncultured Beijerinckiaceae bacterium
AGCCGTCGCGCAGGCCGTTGCCGTAGATCACGTCCGTGGTCAGCGTCGTCTTGGTCGGGGCGTAGCGGTAGGCCGCGCCCACCGAGGCGGTGATGAGCTGGGCGTGGTCGGTGAAGACGTAGTTGTTGGCGATGTAGGCGAGTTCGTCGGCGCCGAAGAGGAACTGGTTGGAGATCACCTCCTTGGCCTTCTGCTCGGCGACGGCGAGGTTGCCGTAGGCCGAGAAGCCGCCGTCGCGGTAGGTCGCCTTGAACTCGATGCCGTCGTTGAAGGCGTGATCGTAGTTGAAGGCGGTCAGCACCAGCGCCTGCCCGAACTGCCCGTCGTCGAGCAGGTTCTTGGCGATCTTGTAGTAGCCGTCGAGCCCGACGGCGAGCTTGGCCGTGACCTGCTGGGTGATGCCGACATCGAAGAAGTGCGAGCGCTCGGGCCGCACGGGATCGTTCTGGTTCACTTCCGGCGCGGCGGTGGTGTTGCCGAAGGGAACGAGCGGCGTCGGCGCCGACAGGGCCAGCTCGGGCGGAGTGAAGTAGCGGGCGTAACCGGCGTGGATCACCGTGCCGGTTGTTGGCGTGTAAACGACCGACAGGCGCGGGCTGAGCTGGTTGGCGGTGACGTATTCCTGCATGGCGTCGAAGCGCAGCCCGGCCTGCACGGTGATCTGGCGCGTCAGCTTGACCTCGTCGGACACGTAGATGCTGCCGACGAGACCTGTTCGCCGCTCCGCGTCGAACAGGCCGAAGGGCGCGTCGACCGGGTTGCCGTCACCGTCGAGCGGCTCGACCGTGGACGTGTTGATCGCCTGCGCCCGCTCGACCTGGAACGTCGAGCCGAAGCGAATGGTTTGGCGCTCGTCGATGCGGTAGGCGTTGTCGTTCTGGATGCCGTTGACGAGGCTTGTGCGGAAGACGTCGGAGGCGACGCCGTTGAAGACGAGGTCGCCGACCTGGTCGGGGATGAAGTGCAGCGTGGAATAGCGCTGGAAGTAGGACGTCTGGCTGTCGAGCGGCCCGAGCGTGGTCTGCACGGCGAGGATGTTGAAGATCGAGTGCTCGTTCTGGGTCTCGTTGAGCTGCGTCGAGTCGAAGTTCGCGACGCCGAAGGCGGTGAAGGCCGGTGCGGCGCCCACCGTGTTGGGGATCTGATAGTGCGAGACCGTGGCGCCGGACATGAACACGAAGCGGCTGGAGTCGCCCAGCGGCGTCGAGGCATAGCCGAAGTAGCGGCCCTGCCGGCTGCGGTCGTGGATCGGATCAAGGGTCGACGTCGCGCTTTCGATGCCGATGGCGTTGCTGACGAACCGTCCCGTGAAGAAGTAGTCCCACGCTCCCGCGACGCCCGAGGTTTCGATCGTGGGAATGATGGTGTCGCGGCTGCCGCCGTAGCCGGTGACGACCGTTCCCGGCGCGTCGGCGCCGTTGCGGGTGGTGATGTCGAGCAGTCCGGCGGTGTGCAGGCCGTACTCCGCCGGCAGGGCGCCGTCGATGAGCGAGATCGAGCGGATGAAGGAGGAGTCGAGCACCTGGGAGAAGCCGGACACGCCGTCGGGCAGCAGAATGCCGTTGATGCGGTACTGCACGTTGGCGTGCTCGTTGCGGATGTGGAAATCGCCGCTCGCCGAGGAGTCCTGCGACACGCCGGGAAGTTGCAGCACCAGCCTGTCGAACGGGGTCTGGTTGCCTTCGGGCAGGTTGTCGACCTGCGCCTTGCCGACCGTGGTGACGCTGGCGCCGCCCTGCGTGAAGATGCGCTCGCGGGACTGCTCCGCCCGCGCTTCCCCGGCCTTTGCCGCAGCGAGCGCCGGGCCGACCGGACCACCGTCGGCGCCGGCCGGACCCGTCCCGTCCTCCGCCCCGGTTGCGCCGGCCGGGGTCGCGATCCCCGGCGCCGCAGAAGCAGGAGCTGCGGAGGTTGCGGCCGACTTGGCGAGCTGCGTCTCGGGCCGGGGGCCGAGGCGGGGCGCCGTCGAGGCGGACGGCGGCGCCGGCACGGCGGCGCGACGCACCGGCTTGGCTGCAACCGGCTTGGCTGCAACCGGCTTGGCTGCAACCGGCTTGGCCTTGGACTTTGGCGTCGTGATCGTGACGGACGGAAGCGTGGTCTGGGCGTCGGCCGGCCGCAGCCCGAGGCAGGCGAGCACGGCGGCGACGCCGGTCAGGGTTCGGCTGGCAACGACGTTCATGGACAGCATCTCGGACGAAAGCAACATTATAACATTGCTCAACTGCTCTCCCTGGATCAACACCCCATCGCTGCCGAAGCGGAGGCTGTCACATTTGCGCTACAGATCGGGCACCGCTCCGATGGCTTCGCGGTGCGGGAGGCAGATCCGATCCGCTGCACCTGCGGCACCGGCCATGGAGCTCGATCGTCGCCTCGCGAAGCTCGAAGCCTGCCCGCAAGGCTCGCCCGGCCAGTCGGCGCAGCAGTTCGTGCTCGCTGAATTCCTCGACGCGCCCGCAGCCGTCGCAGATGGTGAAGACGGGACGCTCGACCTCGTCCCCATTCTTGCAGGCGATATAGGCCCCGAGCGTTTCGACACGGCGCACCAGACCTTCGCCGATCAGGCGATCAAGGGCCCTGTAGACGGGCGTCGCCGCCCTGATCCCGCAAGCCCGGACGACGCCGAGGATTTCATAGGCGGTCATGGCGCGATCGGCTTGGCGAAGCACCGCGAGCACGCTGAGGTGATCCGTGGACTGACGAGCCATGGGCGCCACCTATGTTATAACATTGTAGCTCACGGGCGGAAAACGGCAAGCCGTCAGCGAAACCTCGAACCGATCTGCGCCAGGAGATAGCAGCCCGTGCCGACCGCCGTGATCCAGAAGCTGGTCGGCCAATCGGTGTAAAAGGCCAGGGCCAGGCCGGCCCAGGCGTAGCTCACGGCGAGCACCACCGATACGAGGAGGCCGGAGGCGATCGTTCTCGTCAACAGGATCGCGGTGGCGGCCGGCGAGATGAGCAGCGCGAAGTTGAGGAGGATGCCGACGATCTGGATCGTTTCCGCCGTTGAAATGGCGAACAGAACCATGAACAGGCACGACATCAGGCTCGTCGACACACCCTTGGCCGCAGCGAGTTCGGGCTGCAGGCTGGCGAACACCAGCGGTCGCGCGATGGCCGCGAGCCCGACGAGGCAGACGACGCCGAGACCGGCCAGCAGTTCGACCGTGTCGCGCGAGATGCCGAGCACGTTGCCGAACAGCAGGTTGGTGGCGAGCGAGGCATAGGCTGTGTAGAAATGGAGGAACAACAGTCCCAGCCCGAGCGAGAACGACAGCACGATGCCGATCGCCACGTCGCGGTGGGCCCGCTCGCCGAGCAGGGCGATGCCGAGACCGCCGGCGATCGCCGCCACGGTGAGACCGACGAAGGGCGACTGGCCGATCAGCACGGCGCCGGTCGCGCCGGGAAAGCCGACGTGGGAAAGGGCATGGCCGGCGAAGGTTTCGCCCCGGATCACCAGGAAGTATCCGATCGCCCCGGCGACGATGCCGACCAGCGTGCAGGCCGCGAAGGCGTTGCGCATGAACTCATAGGCGAACACGCCTACGCATCCTCAAGATGATGGGGGTAGGTTTCGAGTTCGCCCTGCCGCGACAGGATGAAGATCCGGCCGGCGATCTTCACCACCTCGATGGGCGTGCGGTACAGGCGCGACAGGACGTCGGCGTTGATGACCTCCTCGACACGGCCAAGCGCAGCCTCGCCGTTGCCGAGATAAAGCACGAGGTCGACGGCATCGAGCAGCGGGTTGATCTCGTGAGCGCAGAACAGGACGGTGCTGCCGCGCTTGCGGGCCACGCGCCGGACGGCTTCGACGATCGCCCGCTGGTGGCCGGGGTCGAGGCTGACCAGAGGTTCGTCGAGCAGGAGAAGGCGCGGATCGCCGAGAAGGGCCTGGGCGAACAGGACGCGCTGGCGTTCGCCGCCCGAAAGCTCGCAGACCGGGCGTCGCGCGAGGTGCGTCGCGCCGACTTCGTCCAGCGCGTCCCGGGCAAGGGCTCGCTCCTCCCGCGAGGGAAAAGGCCAACCCCAACCGCGACCGCCCAGCGCGCCGAGGACGAGATCGTAACCCGTGAGGTTGAGTTGCGCCGACCCGCGCCGGAACTGCGGCATGTAGCCGATGGCGGCGTTGCCGCGCCGGGGCGGACCGCCGAGCACGCTGAGGCGGCCGCGAACCGGCGGAACGAGGCCGAGCATCGCGCGCAGCACGGTGGTCTTGCCGGCACCGTTGGGTCCGAGCACGCCCACGAAAGCGCCGTCGGGGATGGAGAAGGTCGCGCCCGACAGGATGCGGCGCTTGCCGAGGGCGAGTTCGACGTCGGCGAAGACGACTGCGCTCACATCGCCTTTCCGGAGAGCGCGGCCTGCACCTGCTTGAGCTGTCCCGAAATCCAGGACTGGACCGTGAGGTCCTTGGGTTCGGTTTCCGTCACGCCGACCACGGCGACGCCCTTCTCCCCGGCGATGGCCCGCAGGCGCTCGGTCGTCTTGTCGGTGACCTGGCTGTTGTAGAACAGGATCCTCGCCTTGCCGGACCTGAGGCTGTCCTCGAAGGCGGCGGTCTGCGCGGCGCTGGGCTCCGCATTGTTCATGACGGCGACTTGAAACTCGTCGTTCAGCATGGTGAAGCCGAGCGCTTGCGCCATGTAGCCGAACACCGGCTCCGTGGCGGTGACCGGCGTGCCCGCGTACTTGGCCTTGATCGCCTCGACCTCCGCCATGATCGGCGCGAAGGACTTGCTGAAGGTTGCGAGATTGGCCTTGAAGTCGGCCGCATCGGCGGGATCGGCCTTTTCAAGGTCGGCCGCGAGTGCCGACGCCACGGCCGGCAGGGTCCCGGGATTGTACCAAAGGTGCGGATTGTCGCCGCTCTTGGCACCGACGAGGTCGGCCGCGATGATCGTCCTGCGATCAGTTCTTTTGGTGGCCGAAAGGAGCTTATTCATCCAGGGGTCGTAATCGGCGCCGTTGTAGATGACGATCTCGGCCCCCGACAGCGCCTTGGCGGTGGAGGGACTGGTTTCGAACAGGTGCGGATCCTCGTCGGGATTTGCCAGGATGCTGGTGACTTCGACGTGGCTGCCGCCGATCTGCTTGGCGAGGTCGCCGTAGAAGTTCTCGGCGGCGACGATGTGAATGGCTGTCCCGGCCAGCGTCGGGGAGGCACAGGCCAGCACGGCTGCGATTGCGGTGAGCGGAAGGACGGCGCAACGAGATCGCATGAGCCTCGCCTTTGGTAACGGTATAACGTTGCTTTGTCCGGATTGCCCGCACGAGTCAAGATCGGCAGTGACGGCCCGGCTGGCGGACGGACGCAGCCGGTTGGCGCCCGGCGCGGCTGCATGGACGGGCACCACCATGCTGTTGCCGACTTCCCCCGCGCAAAGCGTGAAAGGCGGATCGCAGCCAAGCACCATTGGTCCGCGTTTCCGCCCCTGGAGCATCGGACCCTAAAACGGGTCCGATGCTCTGCTCTAACTCATTGTGCCGCATCGGATTAACCCGAAAACCGCTCCGCACTTTTCGGTCCGATGCTCTAGCAGCCTTGTGGCCTGCGCGAGGTTCGGTTTTTCCAAAATGAAATCAAAGCTGCTCAGAACCGCTGCCTCGACGCCCGCTCAGGTCGCGCCACAGGCCGATCCCAGCGTCGCGCCACTCCAAAGGTCCACGCGCGGCGGGGCGCCGGGCACGCAAACGTCCGGCTGGACCAGGGTCGCGAGCTTGGCCAGCGCCTTGTCCTCGCTTTCGTCGTATGGGATCTCGCCCACGATTCTCCCGTCCGTGTCGAAAAGGGACACGGCTGCGGAATGGTCCAGCGTGTAGCCGCCAGGGATCGGCACGCGGCGGTAAAGGACGTGAAAGGCGTTGGCCATGGCCGCCACCTGCGACTCCGTTCCCGTGAAGCCGCGGATGCGCGGGTCAAACGACGACAGGTAGCTGCGCATCTGCTCCGGCGTATCGCGCTGCGGGTCGAGCGTGACGAAGACGACGTTGAGCTTGCCGGCATTTCTGCCCATGCGCTTGAGGACGTCGCTGAGCGCGGACAAGGTCGTCGGGCAGATCTGCGGACAGGACGTGAAGCCGAAGAAGACCGCGGCCGGCTTGCCGAGCAGGTCCTTCTCGCTCACGGGCCGGCCGGTCATCTCCGTCATGGTGAAGGGGCCGCCGACCTTCACGTCATGGAAAGGCGAGTACTGCTGAACGGCGACGATCGTGAACAGGCCGAGGACGATCACGACGGCGAAGGCGCCGAAGGCGATGAGAACCGATCGAGGGATCATGGCGAAGCCTTGCTTGCCACCGCTAAACCTTCCGTGGCCGGGCGGCCAGGTCCGGCGTTGCGCGCCCGGCGTGCTCGAAGATCGGGATCAGCGGCACCTCCTGCTCGCCTTCGCCGGCTTCTCCGGTCGGATCGGCATCGGGTGGGATTGCCGGATCCGCTCCACCGGCGAGGTCCCGGGATGGACGCGGGTGCGGCCGTCACCGAGCGCTTCAATCCATCTTCATGCCCGGCATGGAAAAACCGGTGTGGCTCGACGGCGCTTTCGCACCGATCCCTTCGACGTCGAAGCGCACCGGCACGGCGCCGGCGTGCGCGAAGGTCAGCGTGCCTTCGACCGTTTCGCCCTTCCGAAGCCCGTGCTTGAGGCCGGTGAGCATGATGTGCCGACCATCCGGCGACAGCGTCACGGTGCCGCCGGGCGGGATGGTGAGCGGGCCGGTCGGACGCATCCGCATGACGCCGTTCTCCATCGTCATGTCGTGCAGCTCGAAGGCCGCCGCCACGGCGGCGGACCCGCCGGTCAGCGTATCGGCGGCGGACCCGTGATTGGTGATCGTCAGGTAACCGCCGGCCACCTGGGCGCCGTTCGGGGTCGCGCGCGTCCAAACATGCCCGATCACGAGGTCGCCGGCCCTGACCTCCTGCGCCATGGCGAGGCGAGGGGCGAGGACCAGGGCGGCAAGCAGGACCAGCCGGCCGGCTCGGAGGGTGAAGGGCATGGTTGGAGAGTCCTGAACGGTTTCGGCAGCGCACACGGGCGGGAGCAGGCCCTAAACAATTAAGGGATTGTGGAGGGCCGGTCGAGACGGGAAAACCCGTGTTCACGTCGTCATGCCGATGGCGGACCCTGAACTAAGCAGGTTTCGCAAAAGTGCCCCGCGGCTTTGCGATCAAAACCTGCGGCCTGTCAAAGAGCTAAGCGGATGAAGCGTTGGGCTGGCAACGCGAACCTGCTGAGGCGTAGCATGCACGGACGACGTCCCGCTCCGGCCAGCGACGGGGGATCGCGGGCGGTCGTCAGCCGGCTTGCCGTCCCCGATTGCCAATCGAAGCTGCCGCTTGATCGGCCATCAGGTCAAGGCGGGATCGGCGGGACGGGCCGCTGCGCGTCGGTCGCCGCAGGACTGGAACCCGTGCTCCCGTTGTCGTAGGCGTCGCACATGACAGGGCCGGCCCGACCGCCTACATTGCGAGGCGAGGCGGGGTGCCACCCGCGAAGAGGGTTGCCGTGGAAGCCGACGTCATCGCCTTGCGCAAGCCATCGGCGGAGGTGCGCGCCCCGGAAACCGCGAACCTCGACGTCCGACCCCTGGCCGTCGAAGCAGCCTCCACGCGCGAGGCGTCCGCGCCGCTCCATTTTCCCGAAGGCAAGACCGGCGTGCTGCTCGTCAATTTGGGCACGCCCGACGCCACCGATTACTGGTCGATGCGGCGCTACCTCAAGGAGTTCCTGTCCGACCGCCGCGTCATCGAAACGCCGCGCGTGCTGTGGTGGCCGATCCTCAACCTCATCATCCTCTCGGTGCGACCCTCCGCCAAGGGCAAGGACTACGCCTCGATCTGGAACACCGAGCGCGACGAGAGCCCGCTGCGCACCATCACCCGCGGGCAGGCCGAAAAGCTGACGGCGATGCTGCGGAGCGATTGCGGCGGCAATGATGGCAGGTTGGCCGACGTGGTCGTGGAATGGGGGATGCGCTACGGCAACCCGTCGATCAGGAAGGGCATCGACTCGCTGGTCGCGCAGGGCTGCGATCGCTTCCTGCTGGTGCCGCTCTACCCGCAATATGCCGCCGCCACCTCGGCCACCGTCTGCGACAAGGCCTTCGAGGCGTTGGCCACCATGCGCTTTCAGCCGACCATGCGGGTCGCCCACCCCTACTTCCGCTCGCCGGCCTACATCGAGGCGTTGGCCGCCTCGCTGCGCCAGGAGATCGCCAAGCTGTCGTTCAAGCCCGAAGTGCTGCTCGCCTCCTTTCACGGCGTGCCGCGCGAGTACATCACCAAGGGCGACCCCTACATGGCGCAGTGCATCGAGACGTGGCAGCGGCTGCGCCACGCGATGGGCTTGAGCGCCAACGAGTTCCGCATCTCCTTCCAGAGCCGCTTCGGCCCGGCGGAATGGCTGCAACCCTACACCGACGAGACGATCAAGAGCATGGCCAAGGCAGGCGTGAAGTCGATGGCGGTGGTGGCGCCGGGCTTCGCCGCCGATTGCCTGGAAACGATCGAGGAATTGGGCGAAGAGAACCGGCACTATTTCGAGGAGAACGGCGGCGAGAACTTCGCCGCCCTGCCCTGCCTCAACGACTCGGCCTTCGGCATGCGGGTGATCGCCGACGTGGTGCACCGCGAACTAGCCGGCTGGGTGTAAGCGCCAGCAGTGCCCCTTCCCGCCGGACCCGGTCGCGTCCTCAGCCTTGCCCTGTGCGCCGCGCTTCTCGCCCTGCCCCCGCCGGCTGGCGCGGCCGACGCTCAGCCCCGCATCTTCCCTCCCCCGCCCGGCGGACCGCCGATCCTTGGCAACGGCGCCCGCTCGCTGCCGGTGATCGCCTCGCATGGCATGGTCGTGGCGCAGGAGGGTACGGCGGCGCGGATCGGCGTCGATGTCCTGAAGCGCGGCGGCAACGCGGTGGATGCCGCGGTGGCGACGGCGCTGGCGCTGGCCGTCACCCTGCCCCGCGCCGGCAACCTTGGCGGCGGCGGCTTCATGCTCGTTCACCTCGCCAAGACGGCCACGGCGACCGCACGCACGGTCGCCATCGACTATCGCGAGGTTGCGCCGGCGGCCGCCACCGCCGGCGTATTTCTCGACGCCAACGGCAACGCCGATCCCAACCTGTCGCGCAACACCGGCCTCGCGGTCGGCGTCCCCGGCACCGTCGCCGGCCTGGCGATGGCGCTCAACAGCTACGGCTCCGGGCACTTCACGCTGGCCGAGCTGGCGCGACCGGCGATCGCGCTGGCCCGCGACGGCATTCCGGTCGCCGCCGATCTCGCCGACTCGCTGCGACAGGACAACCGCCTCAGGCGGTGGCCGTCGAGCGTCGCGATCTTCCTGCATCCCGACGGCTCGCCGCCCGCCTCCGGCGAGAGCGTTGTGCAACAAGACCTCGCCGACACGCTGGAGCGGATCGGCCGCGAAGGGCCGCGCGGCTTCTACGAGGGTCCGGTGGCGGAAAGGATCGTCGCCGCGGTCAGGGCGGCCGGCGGCGCCATGACCGTGGACGACCTCAAGGGATACAAGGCGATCGAGCGCGCGCCGGTCAGCGGCACCTATCGCGGGCATACGATCTTGTCGATGCCGCCGCCGTCGTCGGGCGGGGTTCATGTGATCGAACTGCTCAACATCCTGGAAGGCATGCCGCTCGCCGCCGAGGGCGCCGATTCGGCCGCCGCGATCCACGACATGGCGGAGGCGATGAAGCTCGCTTATGCCGACCGCGCGGAATACCTCGGCGATCCGGCGGTGGTGGACGTGCCGGTCAAGGGACTGACCTCCAAAGGCTACGCCGCCGCCCTGCGCAAGCAGATCGTTCCCGACCGCGCTCGGCCGGCGGCCGAGATCACCGCGCTCGACCCCGCGCCCTACGAGAGCGATCAAACCACGCACTTTTCCGTGGTCGACGCCGCCGGCAATGCGGTCGCCAACACCTACACGCTGAATTTCTCCTACGGTCTGGGTCTGGTGGCGGCCGGAACCGGCGTGCTTCTCAACAACGAACTGGACGACTTCGCCGCCAAGCCCGGCGTGCCCAACGCCTTCGGGCTGACGGGGGGCAAGGCCAACGCGCCGGGGCCGCGCAAGCGTCCGCTCTCCTCCATGGCGCCGCTGATGATGTTCACCGACGGCCGGCTGGAACTCGTCACCGGCTCGCCAGGCGGCTCGCGCATCATCACCATCGTGCTCGAAATCGTCCTCGACACGGTGGATTTCGGGATGAACATCGCCGAGGCGACCGAGGCGGTGCGCGTCCACGACCAACTCCTGCCTGACAAGCTGTTCGTGGAGCGCGGGCTCAACTCCGACACGGTGAGGCTGCTCAAGGCGCAGGGCTACGACGTGCAGGTGCGCGACGCCTGGGGCTCGGCGCAGAGCATCGCGGTGGGCGCAGACGGCCTGCTCGCCGGTGCCGCCGACCCGCGCCAGCGCGGCACGCTGGCGGTGGGCTACTGAGGCCTCAGTCGGGGCCGGCGGGCCCGGACGCATCGTAGCGGCATTGCGCCGCCGCCATCGCCTCATGGTTGGCGATGGCCCAGCCGGCGAGGCCGTCCACGGCGTGGCGCAGCGATTGGCCGAGATCTGTGAGGGCATAGTCGACGCGCGGCGGCACGGTCGGTGTCACCGTGCGGCGAACCAGCCCGTCGCGCTCCAGGCGGCGCAGCGTCAGGCTGAGCATGCGCTGTGACACGCCCTCGACCGCCCGCTTGAGCTCGTTGAAGCGACGCGGCCCCGGCCCAAGCAGCACCACGACCAGCATGCTCCATTTATCGCCGATGCGCGACAGAACCGGTGCCACGATGGCGCATCGGCCGGCATGCGCCGGCTGCCGCGTCGCGGAGGCGAGGCGGCCGGTCACATCCGTGTGCCCAGCAACATCAGGCATACCCAAGATCCCTTCCGGTGCTCAAGTCGACTCGATGTGCCTTCTTGCGCCCGTCGGTACGGTTCCGCAAATGGCTCAGGTCACCGATCGTAACCGCGAAGGCTCCTCCATGAAGCTTCTTCATATCGACTCCAGCATCCTCGGCGACGCTTCGGTGAGTCGGGCCGTGTCCGCCAGCATTGTCGAGCACCTCGCGGCGGGGAAGCCCGACCTTCAGGTCAGCGCGCGCGACCTCGCCGCCAAGCCGATCTCGCACCTGTCCGGCGCCTACCTCGCCGGGCAGAGCGCGGAGGCCAAGCACGATCAGGCGCAGCAGGAAGATCTCGCGCTGGGCGGCGAAGCCCTCGCCGAGTTCATCGCGGCCGACATCGTGGTAGTGGGATCGCCAATGTACAACTTCACGGTCCCAAGCCAGCTGAAGGCCTGGGTCGACCGGATCTGCGTCGCCGGAAAGACGTTCCGCTACACCGAACAGGGAGCGCAGGGCCTGATGGGCGGGAAGCGGGTGATCCTGGCCCTGTCGCGCGGCGGCTTCTACGGCGCGGGTGCGCCCCACGCCGCCTTCGACCACCAGGAGTCCTACCTGCGCGCGGTGTTCACCTTCATGGGCATCACCGATCTGCAGGTCGTGCGCGCGGAAGGCGTCGCGCTGGGCGCGGAGCAGCGTGCCAAGGCATTGGACGGCGCCAAGCGCGACGCGGCGGCCCTGAGCCCGGCTTGACCCCGAGTTCGCATGGCAACGCGGCCGCGCGCGGGTTGCGGATGACGGCAAGGGTTGACGGCGAGACGCTCTGGGCAAACTCCGCCGGGCACGCAGCCCGGCGGATCAGGCATCGTGAGATCAGTATCGGGCGACGACCGGCACCGGTGCGGGGCTGAAGTCGAACTTGTAGTTGATGCCGGCGCGCACGACGTTGCCGAAGT
>CAXTMA010000117.1:0-11810 GCA_964245015.1 uncultured Beijerinckiaceae bacterium
GGATCGATGCAGGCGGCGACGAGAGGACCCCACGCGGTCACCGCGACCGGCAGGAGGCGCTCGGGGCGGAGCCCGAGATACTGGTCGAGCAGCCTGTCGCGGTTCGGGTCGGCGGCGGCGATCGGCGGGCGGTCGCGGCTGTAGCCGCAGGCGGTGAAGGAGCAGCGGGTCTTGGCGCCGGTCTGGCATTGGAGCGGCACGGCGCGGCAGCCGCCGTGCTGGGCCTTGTTGAAGCGGCCGACCAGTGACCCGTCGGGGCGGCGCTCGACGTGGATGCCGTGGTTGCCCACGGTGAAGGGCAGGATGTCGCACGATTCCGCCTCGTCGCCGGCGAAGCCGTCGGCGCTCCTCGCGCGGGTCCAGATGCCGGCGTCCTCCGCATCCTGGAAGGCGCGGGACAGGAAGGCGTCCGGCGGCACGGGACCGCCGCAGCGGTCCCGCACAACCTGTTCCCGCGTGAGTTGCGCCTCGGGCAGCACGGCGCCGGCCCGTCAGGCCGGGATCGGCTCGCCGCGCGCGGTGCGGCTCTGGTGCGCGACGGAAGCGGGATCGTAGTCCGCGCGCCCGCGATGCCTGACCGCGTCCGCGGGCGGTGCCGGCAGCGGCCCGTCCTTGGCGAAGCGGTCGAGCACGTTCTTGACCAGCGTCGAGATGTTGTTCTGGCAGTTGTTCCACGGCAGCGAGCCGCAGAAGGCGATGGAGGAGAAGGCGAAGCAGGCGCCGCCGTTCGGCGTCTCGTGAAAGGCGATGTCGCCGCGCACGCGGGGGTGCGTGGTGCCGTCGAGGCCCTGCTGGTTGAAGCCGAAGTCCTCCATCACGAGGAGGTAGGCCTCCGTGTGGCGCCCGGCGGAGGTCGCCACCGCCAGCGTGTGCGGGGGCGAGCCCAGCATAGTGTCGACGATGTCGAGCTCCAGCCCCGCGGCGCCGCCGCCGACCAGCCCGAAGTTGCCGAGCTTCTCGTCGTAGCTGATTCCCTCGAAGGCCCAGGCGACGCGCGGGTCGAGGCTGTCGGGCGTCCGCGAGAAGTAGGAGGACACGTCGAAGCCCTCCGACGACATGCCGACGCCGGCGACCGAGTGGAGGTAGCGGCCGCGATAGCGCCACATGCCGCCGAGCTCGCCCGTGCCCTGGTGATAGTACTCGCCGGGGTCGGCGCGCCAGGTCCGGATGCCGGACTCGCAGCGGCGCATCTCGGTCACGACGCCGCGTCCCTTGTCCTCGTAGGCGGGATGGTAGGAGTGCACCCAGTACCAGGCGTCGGCGCCCATGTACATCAGGCGGCCGCCGCGCTGCGTGTAGTTGTGCAGGGCGTCGAGCTGCGGCCCGCTGTTGTGCTCGGGGTGCGAGCCGGTGATGACCACGTTGTAGTTCTCGATGCGGGCGACGCCGTCGTAGGTGAGGTCCTCGTCCGTGATGACGTCGTAGTCGTAGCCCATCGTCTCCAGCCAGTAGATCAGGTGGAGGTCGGCCGGGTACTGCCACGGGGCCTGGGCCAGGAAGTGGTCGTACTTCGGGCGGATCGACAGGATCGGGCGCAGGCGGGAGGACACGGAGATGCCCGTGCCGTCGGTGTGGGTGTCGTAGATGGAGCCGCCGTACTCCCGGTGCTCGGCCAGGAACATGTTCTGCTGCTGCATGATCGGCACGCGGTACACGAAGAGCTCTGCCCCGCCCGCGTTGCAGGCGACGTGCTCGTTGGCATAGGCCATGTAGCTGATGGTGGGCACCATGAAGGCGATCTTGGCCGTCTCCTCGCCGACGCGCGGCACCACCCAGAAGGGGATGAACTCCTCGTCACCGTCCTTGGTGGTCAGCTTGGCGGCGAAGCAGCGGCTCTTCAGGCCGGTAGGCGGCACCTGCCACTCGAAGTCCGAGCTCCAGCGGGCGTCGTCCACGTCGTCGTCGTGGAAGCTGATCGCGCCGTACTCGTGGGGCGCGTGCTTCCAGTCGAAGTTGTGGCCCGACCAGTTGTGGCCGGTCATGCCGCGGTTGGGGCAGTTCACCAGCTGCGCGTCGAAGCGGTAGGGCCCCTCGTCCTTGGCGACGATGGTGTCGATGCCGACGGCGAAGTTCCAGGCGGCGACGATCACCTCGGACAGGCGGCCGCTCGGGCCGCTGTTGCGCCGCTCGGTGAGGCCGGGCTGGGCGCCGAGTTTCATGGCTTCGATGTCCTGGCGCGACAGGGCGGCGTTGCAGATGCGCGGCGAGTCGATCTTGCCGTTGTACTTGCCGGCGAACACCACGCCGGCCGGCCGAGAGGAGGCGGCGAGCGAGTCCTTGGGCGCGAGCGAGTCGACGTAGGCGGCGATGGCGACAGGCACGGGCGCGTGGCTGATCTGCGCCTTCACCACCGTCCTGACCGGCTCGATGATGGGGTCGAGCGCGTAGACGACCTGGGGCTCGTGGTAGAGCACGACCTCGCCCGTGCCCGCGTCGAAGGTGGCGGCGCAGAAGTGCCAGGCGTGGTCGCGGACCGGCGCGCCGGTGGTGATCCTGTGCTCGTTGATGCGCAGCTCCAGGCAGCCCTCCTCGTTAATGAAGAGCCCGTAGCCGCAGTCGCGCGACCACTTCGTCACCAGCCCCTGCGCGCCGTGCTTCCAGTAGCGCGCGTGGGTCTTCGGCGCGGTCGGCCAGATCCAGCACTGCAGGGTGAAGCTCTCGAGGTTCAGCGGCTTGGCGTCAGGGGCGAAGCCGTAGGAGCCGCTATGGATGACCTGCTTGCGGCCCTTGTAGGTGCCGTTGACGTCGGCCTGGACCTTTTTGTCGACGTAGCCCGGGCCGCGCGGGTTGGTGTCGCCGTTGATCATCTGCACGATCTCGACGTCGTACTCGGCCGCGCCGTCGCAGTTGACGAAGAACTTGATCGGGTCGCCGGGGTGCACACCGAACTTGTCGGCGTAGCCGGTCAGCCTCATGGATGTCATCGCTTGGCTCCCTTGCTCGCAAGGCTTGGTTGACGGCTTGGTTGTCGGCGCGCGCGGCCGGTCAGGTGACCGGCCAGTTGTCGTCCTTGCGCTTCCAGCCTTCGTTGAAGTCCTCCGGGAAGCCGTAGCTCTCGGGCAGCTCGTCGAGCCGCATTAGGAAGATGGCGTGCTGGATTTCCTGCTCGTCGGTGTAGATCTTGTCGTCGATGAAGGTCGGCGGGACGCCGCGGATGCCCGACAGGCGGGCGATGCGCCATTCCGCGTCGACCTTGGTGCACACCACGATCAGCTTGCCCTTGGGGCTCTCGCCGCGCATACGCAGGAGCACGCGCTTGAGCACGGGGTCGGCGTGCACGCCGCCGCTGATCTCCGTGATGTCGCCGGGCGACCCGCACTTGAGGACGGAGAAGCCGGCCACGCCCTTCATTGAGTCGATGCAGGCCCGGTGCTCGTCGATGAGCCGCTGGCGTTCTGGGGTGCCCTTCCTGGGTATCAGCTCCATGGTGCGTCTCCTCTTGATCGGGGATCAGATCGTCATGTGCCGCGTGACGAGCTCGTCCGTCATGTCGGCGATGGGGCCGCGGGCGACGACGCGCCCGTTCTCCATAATCAGGAACGCGTCGCTGAGGCTGCGCGCGACCTTGATGTGCTGCTCCGTCAGGACCAGGGTGATGCCGTGCTCCCTGTTGAGCTGGCGCAGGGTGTTGCCGATCTCGGCGACGATGTTGGGCTGGATGCCCTCCGTCGGCTCGTCGAGCAGGAGGATGCGGGGGTTGGTGGCGAGCGCGCGGGCGATGGCGAGCTGCTGCTGCTGCCCGCCCGAGAGCAGGCCGGCGCGCTTGTCGAGGTTGGCCTTGAGGTAGGGGAACAGGCTGAGGCACAGCTCGGGGACCTCGCGCAGGCCGTCGCGGCGCGCGAAGGTGCCGAGCAGGATGTTCTCGCGCACGGTAAAGTTGGGGAGGATCTGACGCCCCTGCGGGACGAGGCCGAGGCCGTAGCCGGCGCGCCTGTGCGTCGGCGCCGCGCTGATGTCGTCGTCGCTGACGCGGATGGCGCCCACGGTGCGGTCCGTCAGGCCCATGATGGTGCGCAGCAGCGTCGTCTTGCCCGTGCCGTTGCGCCCGATGACGCACAGGCAGCGGCCCTGCTCGACGCCCATGCTGACGTCCTTGAGGATGGGCGTCTTGCCATAGAAGGACGTCACCATCTCCAGGGCGAGCAGCGCGCTCACGCGTCCACCTCGCCGAGATACACGTCGCGCACGCGGGGGTTGGCCTCGATCTCGCCGATCGTGCCGCGGGCGAGCAGGCTGCCCATGTGCATCACGGTGACGACGTCGGCGATCTTGCGCACGAAGCCCATGTCGTGCTCGACCACGATCAGCGTCTTGCTCTTCTTGAGCCGGTTGAGGATGGCAACCGTGTGCTCGACCTCGTGCTCCGTCATGCCGGCGACCGGCTCGTCGAGGAGCAGGATCGAGGGGTTCTGCATCAGCACCATGCCGATCTCCAGCCACTGGGTCTCCCCGTGGGACAGGATGGCCGCCTCGTCCTCCAGCCGCGGGGCGAGGCCGGTCAGCGCGAGCACCTCCTCCAGAGTGGCGGCGAAGCCGGTCGAGACGCGCCGCAGCATGTTGCGGAACGGGTTGGTGTCGCGGCTGAAGGCGACCTCCAGGTTGTGGCGCACGGTGAGGTCGCGGAACACGGCCGGCACCTGGAACTTGCGGCCGATCCCGCGCCGGGCGATCTCGTGCTCGTCGAGGCCGGTGATGTCGTCGCCGCGCAGCAGGATGCGCCCGCCCGTCGGCTTCTGCCGCCCGGTGATGAGGTCCATGGTGGTGGTCTTGCCGGCCCCGTTCGGCCCGACGAGGCAGCACAGGGTCAGCTCCGTGATGTCCAGGCTGAAGTCGTTGATGACGGGCGTGCCGCCGAAGTCCTTGCTGACGTGGTGGATGTCGAGGACGCTCACGCCCGCCTCACTCGCCGGCCGGGTCGGGGAGCCCGACCGGCTGGGGCAGGGAGGGCGGCGCCCGGCGGCGGCGGTCGAGGAGGTCGAGCGCGCTCTCGAGCAGGCCGGCGAGGCCGCGCGGCAGGAAGCGCACCACCAGGATGAAGAACCCGCCGAGCAGCAGCAGCCAGGTGTTCAGGAACTGGTCGCCGAGGTAGCTCTGACCGCCCTGGATCGTGAGCGCGCCGATGATCGACCCGATCAGCGAGAAGCGGCCGCCGATCCCCGCCCAGATCACCATGCCGATCGAGAAGTTCACGTCGAGCTGGGCCGGCGACACGTACTGCACCAGCATCACGAAGCAGCAGCCGGCCACCGCGGCGATGAAGCCCGATCCCGTGTAGATGATCGTCTCGTACAGGGCGACGTTGTAGCCGAGGAAGCGGACCCGCTCGGGGTCGCTGCGGAGTGCCTGCGCGATCAGGCCGAACTTGCTTTGCGTGAGATACTTCGAGCCCAGCGTCGTCACGAGCAGCAGCGCGTAGACGATCCAGTAGCTCGCGGGACCGTAGGGGTCGACCGTGGCGCCGAGGATGGCGAGCGGCGCCGGCGGCGTGATGCCGTTAGCGCCGTTGGTGTAGGGCTGCATGTCGACGATCAGGGTGGAGAAGGCGCTCAGCAAGGCCAACGTCATGATGGCGATGAAGGCGCCAGACACGCGGGCGCGGAACACCAAGCTGCCGAACACGGCGTAGAAGGCCGTCGGCACGGCCAGGGACAGGGTGAGGCCGAGGGCGGTGTTCTGGAACGGCATCCAAAGCATCGGCAGGTGGTCGAGGCTGTTGTTGGCCATGAACGGCGGCATCGGGTTCGAGGCCGGGTCCTGCGACTGCATCTGCATGGTCATGGCCATGCCGTAGGCGGCGAGGCCGAAGGCGATGCCCTGGCCGAGGTTGAGGATGCCGCCGAACCCCCAGCACAGGCTGATGGACACCGCCAGCATGGCGTAGACGCCATAGGTGGCGAACTGGTTGAGGAAGAAGGAGTCGTCCGTCACGAGCGGCACGCAGGCGAGCGCGACGAAGAAGGCGGCGTAGACGGCCCACTGCGCCGTCCGCGTGTTGTAGAGGCTGGTCGCGCGCCGCGCCCCCGCCAGCCCGATGGACGCAGGGGCCCTCACCGGCGCGCCGCCCCCGGCGCGAACAGCCCTCTCGGCTGGAAGCGCAGGAACACCACGACGAGCACGTAGAGGATGAAGCGGGCAAAGGTGTCGTTGGTCATGAAGGCGAAGGCCGACTGCAGCTCCCCCGTGAGGCCGGAGGCCACCACGCTGCCGAGCAGGGTCCCGCCGCCGACGACCACGACCAGGAAGGCCTGGACGACGTAGTTGGCGCCCATGTTGGGCAGCACGATCGCGAGCACGCCGAACAGCGAGCCGGCGATGCCGGCGAGGCCCGCGCCGAACGCGAAGGTGACCATGTAGATGCGGTCGGCGTTGATGCCGAAGGCGGCCGCCATCTCCTTGTTCTGCATGACGGCGCGGACCTGCATGCCGTAGCGCGTGCGGTAGAACAGCCAGAAGCACAGCCCAACGAGGGCGAGCGCCGCCGCGAACACCACCAGCCGCAGCACGGACAGGTTGGCGAAGCCGACCGAGACGTTGGTCTGCAGGAGCGGGGGCACCGCGATGTACTTCGGGTCGCTGCCGAAGGCGAGGCGCACCCCCTGGGTGAGGACGAGCGAAATGCCCCAGGTCGCCAGCAGGGTGTCGAGCGGCCTGTTGTAGAGATGGCGGATCAGCCCGCGTTCGAGCAGGAAGCCGACGAAGGCCACTGCGATGAAGGAGGCCGCCACGCACAGGACGAAGGGCAGGCCGATCCAGGACTGCAGCGCGTAGGACGTGTACGCCCCCAGCATGATGAACTCGCCGTGCGCCATGTTGATGACGCCGATCGTGCCGTAGATGATCGTCAGCCCGAGGGCGGCGACGAGCCAGATGCTTGCGATGCTGAGGCCCAGAATGAGCGTGTTCGCGGTCGGCGCTATGTCGAAGCCGTGCATGATCCGCCTTGGCTTGAGCGTCTTGACTTGGGTCTTCTCTCGAACGGCGCCTCCGTCCGTCAGATGACGTTCGCGCGGAGCTTGCCGTCCGGGGCCTTCAGGCCGGTCGGGGTGCACACGCCCAGGTTGGGGTAGATCGAGTAGGGGTCCGGCTTGACGTTCTCGGACGCCTCCTTGACGATCTTGAAGCTGCCGTCAGCTTGGCACTGGCCGATCTTGGGCTTCAGCCAAGTGTTGAAGTTCTGGTCGTCGATCCAGATCACGCCCTCGGGCGAGAGGTCGGCCTCGAGCCGGACGCCGCCGCTCGCGTCGCGGATCATCTTCGAGCTGATGCCGTCGATGCTGCCGTTCTTCTTGGCGAGACGCTCCACACCGGCCTTGAAGACGTAGGCGGACAGGTATGTTTCTTCCATGTTGTAGTGCGTGACGCCGTTCTTGCCGTACTTGCTCTTGAGGAAGCCCTCGACGAACTTGTGGTTCGTCGGGTTGTCCAGCGTCTGGAAGTACGGCGCCGACAGGAAGTGCCCGGCGCCGACGTCGTTGCCCATGGCGCGCGTCTCGATCTCGCCCGTGGTGAGCGAGGCGATCGGCATCGAGTCGACCTTGAAGCCCTCCTGCTTGAACTGCTTGTGGAAGGCGATGTCGGAGGCGCCGACCACCGTTGAGAAGATAAAGCTTGGCTTGGCGTCCCGGATCTTGCCGAGCACCGGTCCGAACTCAGAGCTGCCGAGCGGGATGTACTCCTCGCCCAGCAATTCGCCGCCGGCGTTCTGCAACCAGACCTTGGCGTTCTTGTTGGACTCCTTTGGCCATACGTAGTTGGAGCCGACGAAGAAGACCTTCTTGCCGAACTTCTCGACCATGAACGGGATCAGGTCCTTCGAGTGCTGGTTGGCGAGCGGGCCGGTGCAGATGTCGTTCTGCGTGCACTCGGCGCCCTCGTAGCACGTCGGGTAATAGAGCAGGTTGTTCTGCGACATGACGATGGGCAGGATCGCCTTTCGGCTGGCGGAGGTGTAGCAGCCGAAGATTGCGATCACCTTGTTGCGCAGGATCAGTTCTTTGGTCTTCTCCGAGTACACGTTGAAGTCCGACTTGGCGTCGATGACGATCGGCTCGATCGGGTGGCCGGCGACGCCGCCGTTCTTGTTGATCTCGTCGATCGCGTACTGCATCACCAAGGTCGAATCTTCCTCGGGCACCGCAAGCGCGCCGGTCAACGAGAAGAGCAGGCCGACCTTGATCGGCTCCCCCTTCTTCAGGGTCGCCGCGCGCGCCTCGGAGGCGCCGGGAATCCAGAGGTGCGGTGCCGCAATGGTCGCCGCGGCCAGGGATGAGCCTGCAATAAACGCCCGTCGAGAGTAGCCCATCCAGTCCTCACTGTTCAGGACGTGAACACTTTGCCTCATCAGCAGTCAGCGGTGCGCATTATTTGCGCCTTGATCGTGAGGGCTCTGCCGATAAACAACGTTGCTTCCAGCGAAACTAGCGAGCCGGCCGGCCGGGCGTCAACAGGTTTTTTCTTCTCCTGCTAATAATCTTCTTCAGGAGCAAATAAGGGGAGCGGTGAACCGCGTCGGTCCGCTCTCGCCGGGCAGCGGGGCTGGACGCCGACGCCTCGTCCGTGCAAGGGGCGGACGGCATGTCCGAGGCGCACCGGTTCACCCCGGCGCAGCGAGGCACATCCTCTGCGCTGCCGCGCCATCCGGCGCGGCGGCGGCCGTCAGACCCCGGTCATCGGGACGATCCTGGACCCGTCGCTGAAGCGCGAGAAGCGGAAGGCGGAGGGCTCCACCACGGGTGCCGCGCCCGTCACCAGATCGGCGACCAGCCGGCCGGCACCCGGGCCGAGCCCGAAGCCGTGGCCTGAGAAGCCGGTCGCAACGGTCAGGCCGGGACGGCCCTCGACCGGCGAGATCACCGGGACGGCATCGGGGGTCACGTCGATGAGGCCCGCCCAGCGCTGCGCCACCTTGGCCGATCGGAAGACCGGGAAGGCCGCGGCGAGCTTGGCCAGCGCCCGATCGGTCATGGCGACGTTCGGCTCGGGGTCGAGCACGCGCACCTTCTCGAAGGGCGTCGCCTCCCCGGCGCGGGGACGTCGCATGTCGCGCCACTCCTGCACGAAGCGCGGCCCGATCCGCGGCCGCATGCTCATCCATTCCCTTCTCGCTATGGGAAGGAACTTGGCGAGGAAGCGGAAGCTGTCGGGCGTGAGGTCGTAGTTGTTCGCGGCGAGCGTGGACACGGTGTAGCCGCCGTCGAGGCGCTTGCGCGCCGAGAACCCGGGCCCGCGCACGGTCAGCTCGGGGCCGCCGGGCAGGGGCTCGGTACGCAACACCGAGTTGAGCACCTTGAGCTGCGGCAGAGTCACCCCGATGCCGCGCAGCAGTAGGCGGGACCACGCCCCGGCGGCGACGACGACGGCGCCCGTCGCGATGGTCCCGCGCTCCGTCACGACCCCGCTCACGCGCCCCCCCGCCGTCTCGATGGCGCGGACGGCGCAGTTCGTCAGGATCGCCGCGCCTCGCGCCTGCGCGGCGCGCGCGATGGCCGGGGCGGCCCTTTGCGGCTCGGCGCGCCCGTCGGTCGGCGAGTACAGGGCGCCGTCGCAGTCGAGGAGCATGTCCGGCAGCAGCTCCCGCACCCGATCGGCGTCGACGGCTGAGACGCGATGCTGCGTGCCCGCGACGTGGCGGAGCCAGTCGACGTTCTCGTTGCGGAAGGCGCGCGAATGGAACGGCACCACGATGCCGCACTGCCGGTAGCCGACGTCGTGGCCGACGCGTTCGGCAAGCCCTTCCCAGATCCGGATCGACGCCGCCATGAGGTCGATCTCCCGTGGATCGCGGCGCGATAGGCGCACCCAGCCCCAGTTGCGGCTGGACTGCTCGCCCGCGACGATCCCCTTCTCGCAGACGGCGACCGTCAGCCCTCGCTCCACCAGCTCCAGCGCCGCGGAGATGCCGACGATGCCGGCCCCGACGACCACCACGTCGGCACGCTCCGGCAGGCGCGGGCTGGACCGCACCGCATCCACGACCGGACCTGGCATGGCTTCGCTCCTTCAGGGCCTCATCTGTCTCGCATGATGCACTGTCGCCGTGGTTGCGCCTGCTCCGTTGGGACGTTCTCTTGTCTCCATGGGCCGTCCGGATCACCCCGCAGCAATCGACCGCTCCGTCCAGGGCATCGGCTTCGTCCTGCTCCCGGGCTTCGCCCTGATGTCGTTCGCGGCGGCCAGCGAGCCCTTCCGCGCGGCCAACCGGCTCGCGGGGCGTGCGCTGTACCACCTGCGCTACTTCGGCGAGGAAACGTCGGGGTCGGTCGCTGCCTCGTCCGGCATCACCGTGCCCACGGAGCCGCTACCCCGCGAGCGGGAAGGCCTGCACACCGTCTTCGTGTGCGCCGGCGGCGACGGCGAGGGCTGGGACAGGCCCGCGGTCCACGCCGCGTTGCGACGCCTCGCGCGCCTTGGGGTCAGGATCGGCGGGATCTCGGGCGGGCCTTTCCTGCTGGCCGCCGCGGGCCTGCTAGGGGAGCGGGACTTCACGATCCATTGGGAGCACGCGGGCGTCCTGGCGGAAGCCTTCCCGGACCTGGCGCCGCGCAACGCCCGCTTCGTCCTCGCGGGGGATCGTGTGACCTGCGGCGGCGGCGTGGCATCTATCGACATGGCGCTCGCCATCATCGCCGAGCGCACAGGCCCGGACTTCGTGCGTCGGGTGTCGGATTGGTTCCTTCACACCACGGCCGGCGCGCCCGGCGATCCGCAACGTGCCTCCCCCGCCGAGCGCTACGGCATCCACCACCCGGCCCTGCTCGCCGCAATCGGGATCATGGAGAAGACGATCGAGCGGCCGCTGAACCGCAGGGCGGTCGCTGCGCTCGCCGGCATTAGCGAGCGTCACCTCGACCGCCTGTTCCGAGAGAAGCGCGGCTGCAGCTTCGCGGAGCAATACAAGGCCCTTCGCCTAGACCAAGCTCAGCGCCTCCTGCGCCAGAGCGCCTTGGCGGTCGCCATTATCGCGGCGGCGACGGGGTTCGCGGACGCGGCGCATCTCTCACGATCCTACCGAGCCCGTTTCGGCCACAGTCCGTCCGCGGAACGGCGCACCTTGTCGACACCCGGCCTGTAGCCGGCAAGACCGCGGCACGGTGCCCGCCCGCATCCCAGGTCTAAGGCGCGACCCTCGGTGGCCTCCGCAACCGCGAGCGCCTGTCCGCTTCTCGGACCTCTCGCCTCGAAGCGGACGGACCGCTTCCGTGGAGAGTTTCGGGCGCCGCGAGGCGTACGAAAGTCCCCGAAGACCGAACCCGCGGGCCGCTTGCGAGGGCTATGGCGTTTTCGGATTTTCGCCGGTGCCGGGACGGGGTCGAGCAGCTGCGGCAAGCACGGCGGATGAGCCGGCCGAGGCGAAAAACGGTTCAATCCGGTGATGGTCGCGGCCTGGAATGCTGCAACGATGTGGCTCCCGGCGGGTGCCGGCGAGGGAGGGCGCAAGCGCGGACCGCGGCCGCGGCGGCAGAGCCGCGGCATGGTGATGTGGCGACGCGTGCCGGGTCACGCGCAGGTCCTTCCGGCTTGCTGTGGGTGAGGTGGAGGTCCTCTGGGCTGCCAGCGGCGTGGTAGGATCTCGATGACGCGCATGCGGCCGCCGCAGCAGGGACACGGCGGCTGCCGGTTGGGCGGCTCGACGGCCTTGCCGGGATCAGGCGGTGGCGGCGCGTCCAGCAGTTCGCGGACGCGGGCGAGGCTGGCCTTGCGGGCCGAGCCGGCGAGCAGGCCGTAGTGCCGGATGCGGTGGAAGCCGCGCGGCAGCACGTGCAGCAGGAAGCGCCGGATGAACTCGCCGGCAGCGAGCGTCATGGTGCGAT
>CAXTMA010000118.1:0-11770 GCA_964245015.1 uncultured Beijerinckiaceae bacterium
GCGCGGGGCGGCAGGTGGCGAACCGGGCGCCGCAGGCGGTCGCGGGCCGGAGAGCGGTCCGGCCGGGGGCGCGGCGAAAGGATCGCGACCCGAGGGCGCGAGGCAGGGCGCTTCGCCGGGCGAAGGAAGCGGTGCCCCTAACGCCGCAAAGGGCGCCGATGCCGAGAAACCCCAGCAGGCTGGCCGGGGTAGCGGCGACGAGCGTGGCATCGCCGGCCGTGAGGATGCCAAGCCCGGCGACCGGAACGGTCGCGGCGATGGGGCCCGCGATCAGGCCCGCGATCAGGCCCATGGCGGCGAGCCGGTTGGAAAGGGCCGCGACACCGCCGGTGGCGGTCGCGAAGGCGGTCGCGCCGTCACGGCCGAGGACCGCACGAAGATCCGATCGACCATCCGCGGCAGCGGCTACGAGAACATCTCCCACGTCGACTTCGCCGTGAACGTCGGCACGGTGATCCCGGAAACCTACCGCTATCGTCCGCTGCCGCCGACGATCATCGAATACTACCCGCAATATCGCGGCTTCGACTTCATCCTTGTCAACGATCGTATCGTGGTCCTGCAACCGCGGACGCGCAAGATCGTCTACATTATCGAGGATTGAGGCTCCTGGCCGGGCGCACAAGCGTGCGTCCGGCCAAGTCTCGACCGAACTCTCGACTCAGGCTTCAACTCACGCCCAGCTTCTTCTGCAGGCTGGTCGAGGAGGTCGTGTACTGGAAGGTGAGGCGCTTGTCGGGGAAGACGTATCGGTGGATGCGCTGGGCGGCCAGCGCACCCTCGTGAAAGCCCGACAGGATCAGCTTCAGCTTGCCGGGGTAGGTGTTGATGTCGCCGATGGCGAACACGCCGGGCACGCTGGTCTCGAACTTCTCCGTATCGACCCCGATCAGGTTCTCGTCGAGGTTCAGGCCCCATTGCGCGATCGGCCCGAGTTTCATGGTCAGGCCGAAGAACGGGATCAGCCGGTCGCAGGCGATCCGCGCCGCCTCCGTTTTGCCTTTCACCTCGATCGCATCGAGCTTGCCGTCGGCGCCGTGAAGGGCGGACACCTGCCCGATGACGAGGTCCATCGCGCCGCTGGCGACGAGGGCCCGCATGGCATTCACCGAATGCGGCGCGCCGCGGAACTCGTCGCGCCGGTGCACGAGGGTGAGCCGCCGGGCCAGCGGCTGCAGGTTCAACGTCCAGTCCAGGGCGGAGTCGCCGCCGCCGACGATCACCACGTCGCGGTCGCGGAAGTCGTCCATGCGCCGCACGGCATAGTGCACGGCGCGGCCCTCGAAGGCTTCGATGCCGGGGATCGGCGGCTTCTTGGGTTGGAACGAGCCGCCGCCGGCGGCGATCACGATCGCCTTGCAAAGGAAGCTTCTGCCGAAGTCCGTGCGCACGCGAAAGCGCGGCGCCGCCGCGTCGCCCAGCCGCTCCACCTCCTCCACCAGTTCGCCGTAGTGGAATGTCGGCCGGAAGGGTTCGATCTGCTCCATCAGGCGATCGACGAGGGCCTGGCCGGTGACGCTGGGGAAGCCGGGAATGTCGTAGATCGGCTTTTCCGGGTAAAGCTCGGCGCACTGGCCGCCGGGCTTGGGCAGGATGTCGACGAGATGGCAGCGGATGTCGAGCAGGCCCAGCTCGAAGACGGCGAACAGCCCGACCGGCCCGGCGCCGATGATGAGGGCGTCGGTTTCGATGTCGGGCGCCGCACCGCCCGCCGTAAGCTGCTCGTGGGTCACTCGATCAGTCCTCGCCCCAAGCCGATCAATCTCAGCCCTGGCGATCGGGGGTGGTGATCTTCAGGCCGTCCAGCGCCGGGCTGATCTTGATCTGGCACGACAGGCGGGAGTTCGGCTTCACGTCGTAGGCGAAGTCGAGCATGTCCTCTTCCATCCCCGACGGCTTGCCGACCTTGGCCAGCCATTCGTCATCGATGTAAACGTGGCAGGTCGCGCAGGCGCAGGCGCCGCCGCATTCGGCGACGATCTCGGGCACCTTGTTGCGGATCGCTGTTTCCATCACGGTCGACCCGTCCTCGCCCTGAACCGTCCGCGCGGTGCCCTTCGAGTCGGTGAACGTCATCGATGCCATCAGCGAGTCCTTCGGAAAAGGCGCCTCCGCCAGGGGAGGGGACGGCCAAACGCGGGGCGGTTCCCGCCCGCGCGGCCTAGCCTTAACGGGTTCCGCCGGGCAAGAGAAGCGACGGCGAAGGCGTCAGAATGATGCGAGGTGGTTCCGGATCGCCGTCTCCGCCTCGGCGAGCGCCGCCGCAAGACGGCTGAAGGCGCAGGCCCGTTCGCGAGGGGTCGCCTCCAGGAACCCTTGCGCGGCGTCGGCAGCCGCCCACGCCCCGATGCCCTGGCACGAGCCTTTCAGCCGATGCGCGGTTTCGTTCTGTTCGCCGGGACGCATGTCGCGGAACTTGGCGATCAGACGATCGGTATGTATCAGGAAGAGCTGGAGAAGTTCGCGTTGCAGCGCCTCGTCGCCGAAGCACTGCTCGCCCAGGAACGGCAAGTCCACGGCGGGTCTGCCCCGCCCGATGCTTTCGTTCGAACAGGTCCGGGTCATCGCGGGGTGGTCGTCTCGCGCCCGGTGTGCGGGCGGCGGGTGCGTGCCTTGGGTGAATTGATCGGGCCGGCTCCGTTAACGACGTTTGTTGATGCGGCTGTGCGCTCGGTTCCTTTCGGAGTCGTCCACGCGTAGGGTAGTTTGGTTAATGAATGACATGTCGGCCGCGCGGGTTGGCGGATGCCTGCGGGTCGCATCGTGAGCGAGGGCACCATGGCCAAACCCAGCAAGGCGCAAGACCCTGCCGCGGCCGCCTTGTCGGCGATCGAGGAGGCGCTGAGCCTGTCGGGTCTCGACATCGAGGGCGAAGCCGCGCCGTCGCGCGGTGGCGCGGGAGAGCCCAGTCAAGCGCAGCCGGGCGACCGGCCGGAGACCGAGCGGGCGCCCCTGCCGCCGCCATCGTCCCGTCGCAGGGATCCCGCGGCGCCGCGCCTGCCGTCGGCGGACAGGGACGCCGGGCTGTTCGCCACCCGCCCGGACCGGCCCGGCCCGGGCCTCGCTGCAGCCGACAACCCGCTGGGCGAACTCACCGAGCCGCGTGCGCCCGATCTCCGCGCGCCCGAAGTGCGCGGGTCCGATCTGCGCGCCGATCGGGCGGCACCGCTGGCGGCCCCGGCCAACGACGACAAGGAAAGCGTGGGCGCCATCCTGCGTGCGCTGCAGGCGCGTCCGAGCCGCACGCCCACGATCGTCGCCGGCGTCGCTTCGGTCCTGTGGATCGCGGTGTGCGCCCTGTACCTCTACACCGACCGGGCCAACCTCATCGGCGGTGACCTTCTTCAGCCCAAGACCGCGCTGGTGCTGCTGGCGATCGTCGGTCCGCTGCTGTTCTTCTTCATGACGGCGGCGTTGACGCGCCGCGCCCAGGAGGTGCGGATCACCGCCCGCTCGATGCTGCAGGTCGCTTCGCGGCTCGCCGAGCCGGAAGCCATCGCCACCGAGCAGATGGTGACGCTCAGCCAGGCGATCCGCCGCGAGATCGCATCGATGGGCGACGGCATCGAACGTGCCCTCGCCCGCGCCGGCGAGCTGGAAACGCTGGTCCGCTCGGAAGTGTCCAACATCGAGCGCTCGTTCGGCGACAACGAGCGCCGCGTCCGTTCGCTGATCGAAGAGTTGTCGTCCGAACGCGAGGCCATCGTCAGCAATGCCGAAAAGGTCCGCAGCGCCATCACCGGCGCCCACCAGAGCCTGTCCCGCGACCTCGACGGCGTGTCCGAGCGCCTGTCGATGACGCTGGACGAGGCGGGCGAGCGCGTCACCTCCTCGCTGGGGCACAAGGGCGAAGAGATCCGGCTGGCGCTGGTGGAGGCTGGCGAAACCTGCACCAGCAACCTCGCCTGGAGCGGCAGCGACATGCTTGATCGGCTCAAGCAGACCACCGAGGGCGTGGTCGAGGCGATCAGCGGCCGCACGGGCGACCTCGAGGGCCGCATCGCCGCCGCCGGCCAGGAGGTCGTCGGCGATCTCGGCGCCCGCGTCGACGACGTGGTGCTGCGCCTCGACGAGGCCGGCCGCCGCATCGGCGATCTCATCGTGACGCGCGGGGACCACCTGACCGGGCAGCTGACGCAGACCGGCGACCGGATCATGGAGCGCGGCGACCATCTCGCCGGGCAGCTCCAGGAGACCGGCAACCGCCTGCACGAGGTGGTGTTCACCCATGGTGACGCCCTCCACGCCAATCTCGACGAGGTCGGGACGCGGGTCGCCGGCCTGATCGGCGAGCGCACGCAAACGGCGCGCGCCGCCTTTGAGTCCTCGTGCGGTAGCTTCGCGCAGCTTCTCGACGACAGCCAGGCCAAGGCGCACGCCCGCTTCGAACAGCACGGAATGGACCTGCACAACAGGTTCGCCCTCACCGCCGACGAGATCGCCGGCTCGTTGCAGGGGCAGACCGAAGGGCTGCACGAACGCCTGACGGCGGCGGCCGAGCAGACGGCGGCGGCTCTGGGCACACATCACGAGATCATCCGGGAACGCATGGCCGAAGTCGCCGCCGGGACGCTGGCCGTGATGGCCGGCCATGCCGACAACCTTCACGAGCGTTTGGGCGCGGCCAACGAGGCGCTTGCCGCCCAGCACGTCGATCTGCACGAGCGCCTCGCCACCACGGCGGAAGACCTGTCCGCCGCCCTGATCGGCCACACCGACGGCGTCCACGAGCGCCTGGCCGCCGTGGCCGCCGAATCCACCGGGGCCTTGACCGCCCACGCCGCCGCCATGACCGAGCGCTTCGCCGCCACGTCGCAGGAGCTGACAAGCTCGCTGCTCGGCCACACCGAAGGGGTTCACGAGCATCTGGCGGCGGCTACGGCGGAAACGACGGGGGCGCTGAACGCCCACGCCGCCGCGATGCACGAGCGCCTTGCCGCCACCTCCGACGAGCTGACGGCGGCGCTGGTCGGCCATGCCGACGGCCTGCAGGAACGCTTGGCGGCGAGCGCCGGCGACACGGTTGAGGCCTTGAACAGCCATGCGACGATGATGGGCGAGCGTCTTGCCGCCACGTCGCAGGAGGTGACCAGTTCGCTGGTCGGCCAGACCGAGGGCCTTCACCAGCATCTGGCGGCGGCAACATCGGAAACCACGGGGGCGCTGAACGCCCATGCCGCCGCGATGCGCGAGCGCCTTGCCGCCACCTCCGACGAACTGACGGCGGCGCTGACCGACCATGCGGAGGGCATGCACGAACGCTTGGCGGCATCCACCGGGGACACGGTGGAGGTTCTCAACAGCCACGCGACGACGATGGGCGAGCGCCTCGCCGCCACGTCGCAGGAACTGACCGGCTCACTGGTCGGCCATACCGAAGAGCTCCACGAGCATCTGGCTGCCGTGACGGCGGAAACGACGGCAGCTTTGAACAGCCACTCGGCGACGATGAGTGAGCGATTCGCCACCACGGCGCAGGATCTGACCGGCTCGCTGATCGGCCACACCGAGGGGCTCCACGAGCATTTGACCTCAGCCGCCGCGAATACGACGGGAGCGCTGAGCGCGCATGCCGCCGCGATGCACGAGCGTCTTGCCGCCACCTCCGACGAGCTGACGGCGGCGCTGGCCGGTCATACGGACGGCTTGGAGAAGCGTCTGGCGACCACCACCGGACTGACGATCAACGCGCTCAACAGCCACGCCGCGACGATGGGCGAGCGCATCGCCGCCACGGCGGCGACGACGACGGGCGCGTTGGACACCCACGCAACCTCCCTCCACGAGCGGATCGCCGGCACGGCGCAGGACCTGCTCGTGGCTCTGGCCGGCCAGACCGACGGGCTGCACGAGCAACTCGCGGCGACGGCGGGGGAAACGACCGGCGCGCTGGACAATCATTCCGCATCGCTGCGGGAACATCTCGCCGTGACTTCTCAGGAGCTGACGGCGGCGCTGGTCAGCCACACCGGCGACCTTCAGAAGCGATTGGCCGGAACGGCGACCGCCACCACCGGCGCGTTGAACATCCACGCCGCCACGATGCGGGAAAAGCTCGCCAACACGTCGCAGGAGCTGACGACGGCGCTTGTCGACCAAACCGGCGGCCTGCGCGAACAGCTGGCGGCAACCACGGCGGAAACCACCGCCGCCCTGAATACCCATGCGGCAACCATGCACGAGCGCCTTGCCGCCACCGCCACCGATGCCATCGACGCCCTTGCCGCGCACACCGACGCCCTGCAGGAGCGCATCGGCGGCGTCGCCGACGAGGCCCTCGCCACCTTCAACGGCCACACCGATGCGATGCACGAGCGCCTCAACGCGCTGGCCACCGAAACCACCGCCGCGCTCTCGAACCATACGGTGGCGATGCACGAGCGGCTCGTTGAAACGACGCAGCAAACGGTCGGAGCCCTGGCCGAGCACACGCAGGGCCTGCACGAGCGGCTGGAAGCCACGGCGACCGATACGATCGAGGCGCTTGAAAGCCATTCGGGAACGATCGGCGACCGGCTTCAGGCGGTTTCGCGCGACACGGTGGACGGCCTCGGCACCCATACCGGGCGGCTCGAAGCCCTGCTGCGCGAAACAAGCACCGTTGCCGTCTCCGCTCTCGACCGGCATGCGACGACGCTCAACGAGCAGCTCGCCGCCCGCGCGGGCGAGACCATCGCCGCTTTGGACGCGCATCGGACCGTCCTGCAGGAGCAGTTCGGCAGCGCCTCCGGCGAGGTCGTCGACGCGATCGGAACCCATGTGCGGACGATGCACGAGCGCTTGGCCGGCGCGAGCGAGGAAACGCTCACCGCCCTCGACGAGCACGCCCACGCCATGCACGAGCGTCTCAACGCGACCGCTGGGCAGGCGATGGAAAACCTCGCCGGGCACATCGACGGCATGAACGAGCAGCTTGCCGCCAACGCGGACGCCAGCGCCGCCTCGCTCGGGCAACACGCCGAAACGCTGCAGCGCAGCTTCGCCGGCAACACGCAGCAGGCCATCGCCAGCCTCGCCGAGCAGGTCGACTCGCTCAACAACCGCTTCGCCGCCATCGCCGGCAACTCGATCGAGGCGATCGCCACCCACGCCGACCGGATCACCGAAACCTTGTCCGATCGGCTTGCCGCCTTTGTCGAGCAGGGCGGCGAGGCCACGGAAAGCTTCGGCACCCACGCCGAACGCTTCAACGCCACGCTGGCCGACCGTCTCGGGGCGATCGAGAACACCTTCGCCGTGCAGGGCAACGACGTCCACGACAAGCTCGGGTTGCGGCTGGAGGAAGCGTCGGCGATCGTGGAGCGGCAGCTGCTGACCTTGGAGAACCGGGCGATCGGGCGGGCCAGGGACGTCGCCGACGACCTCGAAGCGCTGGTTGCTCGCATCAACGACGGTCTCGAGGCGCGCGGCCGGGAGATCAGCGAAGCGCTGGCCGCCCGCACGATCGAGATCGCGCAAACGCTGAGCAGCGGTGGCCGCGAGGTGACCGACAGCCTGGACGCCCGCACCCGGGAGGTTGCCGAGGTGTTTTCCGCCCGCTCGACGGCCATCGGCGAGCAGCTTGACGGCCATGTCGCCCGTCTCAACGAGCGGGTCGTCGGCCCGCTCAGCCTGATCACCTCCGCCCTCGACGAGAAGGGCAGGGCGCTCACCGTCAGCCTGATCGATCGGGCCAGCGCCATCGACGGCCTGCTGAACGAGAAGCTCGGGGCCATCGAGACGACGCTGGGCGAGCGGGGGCGCGAGCTGAACGAGGGATTGGCCGCCCGCTCGGGCGAGTTGCGCACCCTGTTCGACCGCGAAGGCAATCACCTGGTGGACACGCTGGCCGAGCGCGGCAAGGCGGTCGCCGCCGAGATGACCAGCGTCGGTGCCATCGTCACGGAAACCATCGCCCAGCACGGCCAGCAGATGGTTGAAAGCCTCGGCGAGCGTCAGGCCGAGCTGTCGGGCGCGCTCGACCGCTCGGCCGCCGGCCTCAAAACGGTTGTGGAAACCAGCGTGAGCGGTTCGGTGCAATCGTTGATCGAGCGCCAGCGCAGCTTCACCGAAGCGGTCAAGGGCAGCCTCGACGCGGCCGTGCACACGCTGGGCGAAAGCCAGGCTGGGCTGATCGGCGCGGTGGAGCGAACCAGCCAGGAACTCAGCGACACCGTCAACCGCAGCGTCAGCGGCGCGGTGCAAACCCTGGTGCACACCAACGACGTGCTGCGCGGCGAGCTTGGCAACGTCATCGAAAGGCTCGGCGCCTCCAGCGCCGCCCTGCAGGAGATGGTTGGCAGCGCCAACGACAACATCGTCGCTTTCGACAGGGTTGTCGGCGCACGCGTCGGCGATCTCCACGGCGCCGTGGAGCGGATGTCGGGGGTTGTCGGGCGCATCAACGAGGATGCCGGACGCACGCTGGCCGGCGCGGGCGGCCTCGCCGACCGCCTCGCCGGCCACCACCGCATGCTGCAGGAAACCTCCGACCGGCTTGCCGCCAACCAGAACGATGTGGAGCGTCGGATGGGCGAGCGCCAGCAGGCGCTGGCGTCCCTGCTCGACATGGTCAGCACCAAGCACGAGCAGCTCGACGACGCGATGACCGCGTTTTCCCGGATGATCGAGGACGGCTTCCATAAGGCGGAAACGCGGGCGCGCGAGATCGGGGCGTTCTTGTCCGAGCATACGCAGTCCTCGACGGCGATGATCGAGGAGCGCTTCGCCGCCATCCGGGTCAATTCCGGTCGGGAACGCGAGCGCACGACGGCAGCGTTGCACGAAACCTACGAGCAGGTGGCGGGCGAACTCGACGGTCTGTTCGGCCAGACAACCGAGCGCTTCCAGGCGGCGGCGGCCGAGATGCGCGGCTTGTCGCGCATGATCCAGGAGGAACTGGCGGCCACACGCGAAGAGGTGCGCCGCAATGCCACCGAACTGCCACGCGAAACCGCGGAACAGGCCGGTGTCATGCGCCGGGTCATGGCCGACCAGATCAAGGCGTTGGGCGAACTGACCAGTCTGGTCAGCCGGTCCGGTCGTTCGCTGGATCTGGCCGTGCCGGAGGGCCTGGCCGAGGGTAGGGCGGAGCCCACCGCGATGCCGGCGGCGCTGCCGCCGCCCCGCCAGCCTGTCGTAGCCGACCTACCCGCTGAACGTAGCCAGGAGCGCTCCTTGGAGCGTCCCGCGCCGCGTCCGGAGCCGCCGCGCGAGGCTGCCCCGGTGAGTGCCCCTTCGCGGCGCGAACCGACGCGTCCCGAGGATCGGCGGCGTGACCTGTCGCCCGAGGAGATCCGGCGGGCGCTGCGACAGGACGAGGAGATCCGTCGCGAGCCGCCGCGGCTCGAAGGTCGCCCCGACACCGATCCCCAGGTCCGCCCGGAGAGCCGGCTGGACGAGCCGGCGAAGCCGCGCCGCGCCGATCCTCCGGGGGCGACGCCGGCCGCTCCGCCGCGTGCTGCCAACGGCCAAGCTGGCGGCCAGAACGGCTGGCTGTCGGATCTGCTGGCGCGCGCTTCCGCCGAAGAGGATGTCGTGCCGCCGGCGCAGGGTGCCAGGGTCAATGGTCGATCGGTCGAGTCCGTTGAAGGCATCTCGACCGACATGGCCCGCATGGTCGATGCGGAGGCAGCCTCCGATGCCTGGGAGCGCTACCGGCGCGGCGACGATGCGGCGTTCGACTCGACGATCTACGTCGGGCGCGGACGACAGACCTTCGAAGAGGTCCGCCGGAGATACGGATCCGACGGGGAGTTCAAGACGACGGTGGATCGCTACGTCCAGGAGTTCGAGCGCCTGCTCAGTCAGGTGCAGAGCGACGATGCCAACGACGACCGCATGCTGCGCGCCTACCTCGGCTCGGACAGCGGCAAGGTGTACACCTTGCTCGCCCACGCGTCCGGCAGGTTGGATTAGGCGTCATCGACGGGCGATATCGCATCCCCGGGCGGACCCGAACGAAGGCGCGTTCGGGTCCGCCGCCGAAGCGGATGGGGCCAGCCGACCTGTAAGCCGGGTTCTGTACGGCGCGGAGCCTCAAGCTCCCCGCGTGACGGCCATTCCTCTGGGACGACCGTTGCCGGCCGCCTCAAGCAACCAACCCGGGTGACGGTCGCAGGACGGACCTGGATCCTTCGCGGGACGCCGTGCCACCCCTATTCGGTTTTGCTCCCGGTGGGGCTTGCCGTGCCACTCCTGTTGCCAGGAGCGCGGTGCGCTCTTACCGCACCCTTTCACCCTTTCCGGCAGGTCGAGCACCGAGATGCGCGAATGCCGGCGGTTTGCTTTCTGTGGCGCTTTCCCTGGAGTTGCCTCCGCCGGACGTTATCCGGCACCGTATCCTGCTGGAGCCCGGACTTTCCTCCGCCGCGAAACCCGAAGGCTCGACGGCGACGGCCGTCCGGCCGGCTGGCAGCGCGTGCTAGGCTTTTGCGCATCCGCGGTCAATCGCGCGCTCGCTGTTCCCTCGATTCGCTCCGCCTCAACCCTGTTCGCGCATCGCGGTCTCCCACGGTGAGGAAAGCGTTGTGAAAAGATCGCGCCTTCACGCAATCATCAGCCGGCAGGGTTCAGGGTCTTGACGCTCGGCCCCTTCCCGACGCCAGTGGGCGCACTGGGCAGCGGGGGCTTCCAGTTCGAGACCTTTCATGCGAACGTTCTTCTCAAGCACCGGCTTCGCCCTCATCGCGGTCGCGGCACTGGGTACGGCTGGTTGCGGCTACACGCCGGAGCAGCGCGCCGCGTCCGGCGGCCTGATCGGTGCGGGAACGGGGGCGGCAATCGCGGGTGCGGCCGGTGGCGGCCCGGGCGCGGTCATCGCCAGCAGCCTGCTCGGCGCCGGCGCCGGCGCCCTGATCGGCGCCAACACGCGTCCGCCGCCGCCGCCCACCGTGGTCGTCGCCGGACCGCCCGGTCGCTGCGCCGAATTCGCCGAGGATGTTTATGGCCGCCCCTACTGCCGGGTCCGTTACGCTTACTGAGGCCGACAGCCGGCTCGTCGGGCGGCTCGTGCCGTCGCCGAACTTCGGCGACCGCCGGGGTCGCGCGGTGGATACGCTCATCCTGCACTACACCGGCATGAGGTCGGCCGAAGCCGCCTTGGCCCGGCTGTGCGATCCCGCGGCCGAAGTATCGTCCCATTACCTCGTGTGGGAGGATGGCCGGGTTGCGCAGCTCGTTGCCGAGTCCGATCGCGCGTGGCACGCCGGTCGCTCGTTCTGGGCCGGCGAAACCGACCTCAACGCGGTCTCGGTCGGCATCGAGATCGCCAACAGCAAGAAGGTCAAAGTAACGCTGCGCGAACTGCTCGAAGGCCCCGACTGGGCCGAAACCAAAGCGAAGATTCCCATCGCGCTGGGCAAGGACGTGTACGGCCGCACGATCATCGCCGACCTCGCCGCCATGCCCCATTGCCTGGTGGCCGGAGCGACCGGCTCGGGCAAGAGCGTCTGCATCAACTCCATCATTTCGAGCATCCTGTACCGCTTCACGCCGGAGCAGCTTCGCTTCGTGATGATCGACCCCAAGGTGGTCGAAATGCAGATTTATAATCAATTGCCGCATCTGGTCGTGCCGGTCGTGACGGACCCCAAGAAAGTGCTGCTCGCGCTGCGCTGGGTGATCGACGAGATGGAAAAACGCTACAAGATGTTCGCCAAGACCGGGGTGCGCAACATCACGGGCTTCAACGCGCGACCCAAACCGAAAACGCAGGCCGAACTCGACGCGGAAGCCGAGGCCAAGGGGCTGCCGGTGGCGGTCCCGGCGGAGTTCAAGATGAATTCGATCC
>CAXTMA010000119.1:0-6915 GCA_964245015.1 uncultured Beijerinckiaceae bacterium
CTGGGCGGTGCGGGGGCGCCCAGGCTCCGCGAAGGAGGGTTGGGCGGGGGCTTGGGGCGAGGCCCGTCCGAAGTGGGGTCCATGTCCCGACAGCGTTGCATCGGCGAGGTGGCGGTAGGTCGCCAGTCGGCGCGGCGTTCCTTCGCCGATGATGTAGGACGCCAGTTCCGCCTCGCTCGGCGATCGGCCCTGCGCCGCTTGGAAGGCCCGCAGCCAATCGAGCTTATGCTGCTTGTAGATGGAATAGGCGACCAGGCCGACGATGTCGCCATCTCCCTTGACGAGATTGGTGAAGATGCCCGCCCGCGCCGGTTCGTCCGGCGTTTCCGAAGTCGGCTCGGGCCTGACCGCCGGAACGGCTCCGCCGGCCTCGTCCGCCCGCGGCGGGATCACGCTGCCCGTTCGCTCATCATCCATGGTTTTCGCTCATCACGTCGGCGGCGGTACAGGTCGTTGCACACCAAAAAGGCCGTAGCACCGTCGAGCACGCGCTTAAAGCCGGCTCGGCCATGAGGGTTAAGCCGGCACCGTGCGCGACGCGCAAGGGCAGCGCCTCGCGCCCGCACTTGGAGCGCGAGCGCGCCCTGGCGCGTCGCGGGATCTGGCCGGTCGCCGGCGTGGACGAGGCTGGGCGGGGCCCGCTGGCCGGGCCGGTCTGCGCCGCCGCGGTGATCCTCGATCTCGCCCGCGTCCCCGAAGGCGTGAACGACTCGAAGCTCCTCGCCGCCGCTCGTCGCGAGGCGCTCTTCGATGAGATCGCGACGACGGCGGTTGCCATCGCGGTCGCTTTCGCCTCGGTGGCCGAGATCGACGGCATGAATATCCGCCGGGCGACCCATGCCGCGATGCGCCGGGCCGTGGCCGCCCTGTCCACGGTGCCGGTCCACGTTCTCGTCGATGGCAACGACCTGCCGGCCGGCCTTGCCTGCGCTGGCGAAACGATCGTCGGGGGTGATCGCGTGTCTGCCAGCGTGGCGGCCGCCTCGATCGTCGCCAAGGTCGCGCGCGACCGGATGATGCGCCGGGCCTGCGCGCTAGTCCCGGCCTACGGCTTCAGCCGCCACGCCGGCTATCCCACGCCCGAGCATCTCGCCGCGCTGGCCGCGCACGGACCCTGCGCCCTGCATCGCCGAAGCTTCGCCCCGGTGCGGATCCTCCTGGCGGACGATGATCCGCCCGGCTCGTAGGCCGCGGCTGTGTCCGAAAAGAACACAGCCCTGCTTTCACCGCTCTAACGTGCCCTTTACCTCGGCAGGGCAGTTTCATTCTTGTCAGTTGGTTGCGTATCCGGTGTATGTTCATGCGTATCGCGCCGGCCGGAGTTCCCGGCTCGAAGTCTCAGATAAAGGTTTCGCGTACTGAGACTTCGAGAGCGCGACGCTTACATGCCGTTTCCACTGTCAGGCCGGTCGAAGACGAGATCCTCATCGGTGACTGCATCGAGCGGCTTGCCGCCATGCCAGCCGAGACGTTTGATCTCGTCTTCGCCGACCCGCCCTACAACCTGCAGCTCGAAGCGACCCTGTCGCGCCCCGATCAGTCGGTGGTCGACGCGGTCGACGACGCGTGGGACAAGTTCGCGAGCTTTTCCGACTACGACGGCTTCACCCGGCGCTGGCTCGCCGCGGTTCGCCGCGTGATGAAAAAGAACGCGACGCTGTTCGTGATCGGCTCCTACCACAACATCTTTCGCGTCGGCGCCACGCTGCAGGACGAGGGCTTCTGGATCCTCAACGACATCGTGTGGCGCAAGGCCAACCCGATGCCGAACTTCCGCGGCCGCCGCTTCACCAATGCCCACGAGACGCTGATCTGGGCTTCGCGCGGGTCCGACGCCAAATCCTACACGTTCAACTACGAGGCCATGAAGGCGGCCAACGACGACAGCCAGATGCGCTCGGACTGGTTTTTCCCGATCTGCACCGGGGGGGAGCGCTTGAAGGATGCGGACGGGCGCAAGGTCCATCCCACGCAGAAGCCGGAAGCGCTGATCGCCCGCATCCTTCTCGCCGCGAGCAGGCCGGGCGATCTCGTGCTCGATCCTTTTTTCGGCTCCGGCACCACAGGTGCGGTCGCCAAGCGCCTGCGCCGCCGCTTCGTGGGCATCGAGCGCGAGGCGACCTACGCGCGCGCTGCGCGCGAGCGCATCGATGCGGTCGAGCCTTTGCCGGCCGAACTGCTGCTGGAAACGCCGAGCAAGCGAAGCGAGCGTCGGATCTCGTTCCTGGCCGTGGTCGAAGCGGGCCTGATCCGACCGGGCGACGTGCTGAGCGATGCCGCCGGGCGCCATCGTGTCGCCGTTCTCGCCGACGGTACGGTCGCGCTGGGTGCGATCGTGGGCTCGATCCACAAGATCGGCGCGCTGGTGCAGGGCTTGCCGGCCTGCAACGGCTGGACCTTCTGGCAACGGGCGACAGCCGCCGGCGTCGAGCCCATCGACGCGGTGCGGGAGCGATACCGGGCGACCGTGCCGCCGTAAGCGGCAGCGGTCCCTCGGCTGGACAAGGAATCAGCCTCTCCTTATAAGGGCGCCTCGCCGACCCCTGCGGTTCCGGCGCCCAGGTAGCTCAGTTGGTAGAGCATGCGACTGAAAATCGCAGTGTCGGTGGTTCGATTCCGCCCCTGGGCACCAGTGATCCGGTGGCCGCGATCGCCGCCTGCGGCGCGACGCGAAGAAGGCCCGGTCCTCGTCTGACCCGATGTCCCTTCGTCGCATGCCGCGGCTCGGCATTCGGGCGTTGACCGGCACCCTGCCCCGTCGCTTCGAGACCGTGATGGCCATGACCTCGCAGACTGCCACCAAGCTCACCGTCTACCACGACGGGTCCTGCCCGCTGTGCCGTCGCGAGATCGCCATGTATCGGCGGCAGCCCGGTGCCGAGCACCTCGCCTTCGTTGACGTCGCCGATGATGCGAGCGTCGTCGGTCCCGGCCTCGATCGTTGCTCCGCCAGGGCCCGCTTCCACGTCCGCCTTCCCGACGGACGTCTGGTCTCGGGCGCCGCCGGCTTCGTCGCGATTTGGCGGAGGCTTCGCGGCTGGCGCTGGCTCGCTCGGCTGGCCGGTCTCCCGGGTGCGACGGCTGTGCTTGAGGCCGGCTATCACGCCAGCCTTTCGGTCCGGCCCCGTTTGGCGCGCTTTCTCGGCAGGTTCGCCGCACCCTGAGGCATCCGTCGGCCCGGTCCTGGGGGAGAGAGGGGGTGGGGCGCCCGGCGGCTTGCCAACACCTCGCCGCTTTGCTGCTTCACTCGCGCACAAGCAAAGCCGATTCGAGGTATCGATGGCCGTCATCCCACGCCTTGCCCTGGTTGCCGGGCTTGCCGCCGCCATCTCCGCGCCGGTTCGGGCGGCGAACAACTACGACTTCCTGGCGGCGCCCGAGATCGACCTCAACCGCATCTTCCGCCTGGACAAGGCGTCCGGGGAGGTCGGGGCCTGCCAGTTCGGCCTGAAGGAAGGCACGCCCGGCGTCACCCTTTGTTATCCTCCGGGGCAGGGCGCCGGCCCACAAGGGTCCAGCGACTACGCGCTGGTGTCGTCGCGTCATCAGCAGGAAGGCGGGGTGTGGCGCGTCGACCTGCGCACGGGCACCATGTCGATCTGCTACGTCCTGTACGAAGCGGTGGTCTGCACGCCGCCTTCGAAGTAGCGTCCCGGCGCGGGCCGAGCCGGATGTTCGCCCGCGCGACCCTGCCGACCCCCGCGCCTGGAACCTGCCGCAGATGAGCACGCCGCCGCAACAAGCCGTCCCCTTGCCGGTCGACTCCGCGCCGAGTGCCGGCGGGCAGAACGCGGCCAAGCGCGCGGCGGCGCTTCGCGCGCTGGATTATGTTTCCCCCGGCATGACGCTCGGGCTCGGCACCGGCTCGACGGCGGCGGTGTTCGTCGCTCTGCTCGGCGAGCGGGTCGCGCAAGGACTGCGCATCGTCGGGGTGCCAACCTCCGAACGAACGGCCGAGCAGGCCCGCCGCCTGGGCATCGCCCTCGCCACCCTCGACGAGAAGCCGCAACTCGACCTGACGGTCGACGGCGCCGACGAGTACGACCCCGCCCTGCGCCTCATCAAGGGCGGCGGCGGCGCGCTTCTACGTGAGAAGATCACCGCGGCCGCCTCGCGACGCATGATCGTGATCGCCGACGCGAGCAAGGCCGTGGCGATGCTGGGCCGCTTTCCCCTGCCGGTGGAGGTGAACCGCTTCGGCCTCGCCGCCACCCGCCTGGCTGTCGCGCGCGAGGCCGCCGCCTGCGGCTGCGCCGGCGACGTGTCGCTGCGCCGTTCGGGGGAGGACGCCTTCGTGACCGATGGCGGCCACCTCATCCTGGACTGCCGCTTCGGCCGCATTCCTCATCCCGAAGAGCTGGCCGGCCGCCTCGCCGCCGTGCCCGGCGTGGTCGAGCACGGCCTGTTCCTCGACATGGCCACGGCCATCGTTTCCGCCGCCTCCGACGGCACGGTAACAATTCTCGGCCACCCCGACGTCCGATAATTGCCAGGGTTCGGTGATCTCCCTGGATCGGGGAACGGGGACGGGCTGGAGAAGCGCCTTGGACAACGTCGCATCGTGAAACGGCCGGGTTTCGCCCACGGCGGTGCGCTGCGCGGCACTGCCGCAGAATCGGCCGCAGAATCGGCCGCAGAATCGGCCGCAAGATCCGCATTGAGATCCGCAGCCCTGTCGGCTGCGGCAACGGCGGTCGTGCTGGCCGCGACGCTGGCCTTCACGCTTCGGCCGGCGGCCTCGCTCGCCACCCCCATGAACATCGAGCCGGCGGCGGAAACCATCCCGGCGGCCGGCATCGGTCCGGTGCAGGCCGCGCCCGGTGCGGCGGCGCCCTCCGAGGGGCATGTCACCAAGGCCCGCCAGCTCATCCTGGCGACCGGCATTTCCCGCTCGTTTCAAATCATCGTGCCGGAGTTCATGGACCAGATCGGCAACACGCTGACCCAGGCGCACCCGGACCTCGTCCACGACATGATCCAGGTTCTCAACCAGCTGAAGCCCGAATTCGATCGCCAGTCCGACGAGATGATCGATCAATCGGCGCGCATCTACGCGACCCTGCTGTCGGAGAAGGACATCGACGCCATCCTGTTCTTCTTCAACAGCGAGGCCGGCAAGCGCTACGTCGGGGCGCAGCCTCTTTTTCTCAACCAGCTGGTATCGGGCATGCAGGCGTGGCAGCAGAAGATCTCCATCAACATGATGGAGCGCGTGCGCCAGGAAATGAAGAAGAAGGGTCACGACCTGTGATGAACCGATCTTGACGAGCCAAGCCGCCGAGTTCCAGGCCGACAGCGCTTATGATTGCGACCTGTTCGTCATCGGGGCGGGATCGGGGGGAACGCGGGCGGCCCGCGTCGCCGCCCAGCACGGCGCTCGCGTCCAGATCGCGGAAGAGTTCCGCTACGGCGGCACCTGCGTGATCCGGGGCTGCGTCCCCAAGAAGCTGATGGTCTACGCCAGCCGCTTCGCCGATGCCTTCGAGGCCGCCGCCGGCTTCGGCTGGAACGTGCCGGAGACGCCGACCTTCCATTGGCAAACCCTTGTCGAGGCCAAGGAGCGCGAGATCACGCGGTTGTCCGGCATCTACGTCGCCAATCTGAAGAAGGCCGGCGTGGTCCTCCACGACGCCCGCGCCACGGTGGTCGACCCGCATGCGGTGCGCTTGAGCGACGGCCGGCAGGTCACGGCCGGCATTATCCTCGTCGCCACCGGCGGCATGGCCGTGCTGCCGGACGATCTGCCGGGGCACGAGCTTGCCATCACCTCCAACGACATCTTCGACCTGCCCGCCTTCCCACGCCGCCTAGTGGTTGTGGGCAGCGGCTACATCGGGATGGAGTTCTCGTCGGTCTTCACCCGGCTCGGCGCCGACGTGACGCTGGTCAACCGCGGCGACAATATTCTGCGCGGCTTCGACGACGACATGCGCGACGGCGTTCGCGAGGCCCTCGCCAGGGCCGGCGTCGACTTTCGCATGAATGCCAAGCTGGAGCGCATCGAGCGGCGCGACGGCGCGCTTGCCGTCATCTTGCGAGACGGCACCGCTCTGCCCTGCGATCAGGTTCTCGTCGCCCTCGGTCGACACCCCAACACGGCCGACCTCGGCCTGAGCGAGGCGGGCGTCGAGCTCGGCCGCAAGGGCGAGGTGTGCGTCGACGAACATTCGCGCAGCAGCGTTCCCTCCATCTACGCGGTCGGCGACGTCACCGACCGCATGGCCCTGACGCCCGTCGCGATCCGCGAGGGCCAGGCCTTCGCCGACAGCGTGTTCGGCGGCATGGACAACGTCGCCGATCACGCCAAGGTGGCCACGGCGGTGTTCACCACGCCCGAGGTCGGCACCGTGGGCCTCACGGAGGCGCAGGCCCGGCAGATGTACACCTGCGTCGACGTCTACGCCGCTTCGTTTAAGCCGATGTCCGCCGCCCTGTCGGGCCGCGACGAGCGGGTCGTGATGAAGATCCTCGTCGACGGGCGCACCGACGTCGTGCTCGGCGTCCACGTGCTGGGCGAGGGCGCCGGCGAGATGGCGCAACTGCTCGGCATCGCCGTCAAGTCCGGGGCGACCAAAGCCGACTTCGATCGCACCTGCGCCGTCCACCCGACCACGGCCGAGGAACTGGTGACGCTGCGCACCCGCCGCGTGCGCCACGAGCGCATGGCGGAGGAGCCGACCAGCCCGGGCTTGGCTGCCGGCTGAGCCCCGCCTGCCGCCGGTCGACAACAACATCGCACGAGCGCGTCTCGTGCGCTCCGCCCCACTTCCGATCGCCTCGTCAGTGCATCAGAACGACTGTTCCTTAAGCCGATCTTAACCATGGGCGCGCATGCTTCGGCATGGTTAAGGTGAGTGGGGCGGCGAAATGACGATCGCGATTCGCAAGCAGGACTTGGCGATCAAGCAGGACTTG
>CAXTMA010000119.1:7015-11726 GCA_964245015.1 uncultured Beijerinckiaceae bacterium
CAAGCAGGACTTGGCGATCAAGCAGGACTTGATGGTCAAGCAGGACTTGGTGGTGACGCGCGACGAGACGGCGCCGCTCCGCAACCTTGCCGACCTCGGCAAGCTCGCCACCGCCGACATCGAAACCAAGCTCGTCGCCGACCTGAGCCGCGACCTGCACCACCTGTTCGACTCCGTCACCAACGCCACGTTGCCGATCTACTTCGGACCTTTGCTCGGCCGGCTCTACCTCGAAGGCCTGTGAGCCCGGATCAGGGCAGGATCCGGCAGGTACGAGACCATCGGGCGCGAGGCCGGAGTTTGCTGGATCACCGCGAACGGATCATCCGCACCGCAAGGCCCAAACTTGAGGCAACGGGCCGGCCTGATTCGCGTCACCCGTCATCCCGTCGCATCGTTCAGAGCCGGTCGATCCAGCCCGTAATCTTGGTCCCGGCATAGCTGAACGGCCGGCGCACGGTGTCGGGCAGATGGTGCAGCGGGTTGAGGTCGCCGAGGGCGAAGGATTGGCTTTTGCGCTTGGGCGCGCTCGGCTCGGGTGCATCCGGCTTGGGTATCGCACCACTGGCAGAACCCGCCTCGGACCCTGACTTGACGATCTCCGCGCCGGCCGTCGCGAGCTTCTGACGCGTCGGCGGGAGGGGTACGGCAGCCTTCGCCAGGCAGGGCGGCGTGTCACAAGCCTGCGGCTTGATCCCCGCGCGCTGCGGCGCCGCAGGTGGCGCCGGCAGGGCCAGCGCGGCCTTGGGCACGACCAGAGAGTCCGAGGTCATCGGCTCGGACGTGACGGCGAAATCGGGCAGCACGTCGGCCAGTCGTCCGGCCCACTCCTGCTGCGCCGGCTGCGGCAGCGGCGAGGCGGCGCGCTGGTGCACGCCGTAGGACAGGGCGAGGGTCACCGTCACGGTGCAGGCGAGCAGGACCAGCGTGTCCCGGTTGGCCTTGATGACGACGGTGCGCCTTGTTGGGGGAGATGAGGTCATCGCGCTGTTTGTTTGGCTGAACGGCGGGGAGTAAGCCTGCCGTTTGCGTCAACAGCTTGGCGTGCCTCGGCTCGGCGGCGCGTCAAATCTTCGGTGGCAGTTCGGCAACACCGCCGTGGGCGGCGGACCAGGCGAGCGGCGCGTCGAGAAAAGCTTCCACCCTGTCGAGTACGATCGGGTCGAAGCTGCCGCGCGCTCGGGCGACGGCGAGGATGTCGCGCCAAGTGACGAGGGCGTGCAGCGACACGCCGAGCGCCGCCATGGTGTCGCGCGCCTGCGGGAAGATGTCGTAGAAGAAGAAAACGAACGTCGCCTCGCAGCTCTGCCCGGCTTGGCGCAGCGCATTGATGAAGTTCACCTTGCTGCCGCCGTCGGTGGCCAGATCCTCGACCAGCAGGGTGCGCGCGCCCGCCACCACCATGCCCTCGATCTGGGCGTTGCGGCCGAAGCCCTTCGGCGTCTTGCGCACGTACTGCATCGGCAGCGACAGGCGGCCGGCGATCCAGGCGGCGAAGGGGATGCCGGCCGTTTCCCCGCCGGCGATCACGTCGAGCGCGGCATAGCCGATCTCGGTCTCGATCGTTTCCACGGCGAAGTCGATCAGCCGCGAGCGCAGGCGGGGAAAGGCGATGATCTTGCGCATGTCGGTGTAGACCGGACTGCGCAGGCCGGACGTGAAGGTGAACGGCTCCCCGTCGGCGACCAGGATCGCCTTGGCTTCGATCAGCATCCCGGCCGTTTCGGTCGCGATGAGCTGCTTGCGGATGTCGGGCGGGGCCATTGGGATCTCGCGCTTTCACGAACCGTAACGATCCGTGTGTTGTGGCCGGCTCCCGGCGCGGTATCAACGCCACACCTGCTATTTCACCGGGCGCGGGGCGCGGTGCCGCCACACGGGCGCTGCAATCCTTACCTTGAGATCGCGGCGGCGGCGATGAAGCGCCGGAGGGTTCAGGCCAAGATGATGTCGTTCGATCTGCCCTGGTGGCTGCCGCTGTCGGTCTTCGTGTGGGCGCTGCAGATGGTGGTGTTCCACGCCGTCGGCTACGGTTTCGAATATTGCGACCGCCATCGCCTCCTGCGCCGCGCCAAGGTGCGCGACATCGATCGCAAGTCCTACTCGCAGTTGATGGGGCGGGTGCTGGCCAACCAGGTCTTCGTGCTGCTGCCCTGCATGGTGGCGATGCAGGCCGCCGGCCTGTGCTTCACCGGGCAGGCGCACCTGCCGCTCTGGCGCTTCGTCGCCAGCTTGGTCGTGATGGGGATCGGCCACGACGTCGTTCAGTATGCCACCCACCGTTACCTGCTGCATCGACCGAGCCTGATGCCGGTCTTGCGGCACTCGGTCCACCATTCCACCGGCGCCAGCAAGGGCATCAGCGCCTGCTACATGAGCCTGCCCGACTTCTTCCTGGAGATCGCGCTGCCCTACCTGCTGCCGCTGGCGCTGATCGGTGGCGGCGGCTCGGACATGCTGTTCCATTCGATGATCGCCGGGCTGGGCGCGGTCGGCGGCGTGTACGAGCATTCCGGCTACGACTTCGCCGCCCTGCTGCCCAAGAAGACCCTCGCCGCCTTCACGCCGCGTTGGGTGACGGTTGTGGCCGGACTGGTGACGAGCCACGCCCATGGCGAGCATCACGCCAGGGGAAACGTGAGCTTCTCCGACGGTTTCGGCAGCCCGGGGGTGTGCGACACGGTGTTCGGCACCCGCTGGGACAAGGTGGCATCGCGCCGCCGCCGCGGGGGCACCGCCGCGACGCCGGCGGAGTGAAGCCGGATTTGCCGACGGCCTTGGCGGCGGCAACCGGCAGCCCCATTGCGGCCGGACTTGTGTGGTGCCTGCGGGTTTCCTTCGCGCGGGCGTTGCCCGCCGGTCTTGAGATGCCTTGATGAGTCCACTCTTCCACCGCAAGGCCCTCGTCGTCCAAAGCAAGGCTTCGGCAACCCGGATGCTGGGGATGACGGCTGCGCTGCTTGCCGCCGCAACCCTCGCGTCGCCGGCGCAAGCGGACCGCATCATCCATCCGACGGCCGTCTTCTCCGGGCTCGACAAGATCACCGGCCGCATCATCTCCTTCGAGGTCGCAGCCAACGAGACGGTGCAGTTCGGCTCGCTGCAGATCACCGAGCGGGCCTGCTACACCCGCCCCGCGACCGAAGCGCCGCAGACCATCACCTTCGCCGAGGTCGACGAGGTCGACGCCAAGAAGCAGTACAAGCGCATCTTTTCCGGCTGGATGTTCGCGTCGAGCCCCGGCCTCAACGGCATCGAGCACCCGGTCTACGACGTCTGGCTGACCGACTGCAAAGGCGGCACCGACGTGCAGAAGATGCCCGCCGACACGGCGGATGCCACGCCGGCGACGCCGCCCAACGCGGATGCACAAGCCAGGGAGGCCGCTGCCGCCAAGGAGGCCGCCAGGGCCGAGAAGAAGAAGCGCAAGGCCGAGGAAACCGCGCGGCTGGCGCGACGTCGGCAGCAGGAGGACAACGACGCGCCGCTGGTCGACGAACCGCGCCGCGAGCCCAACCGAGCCCCTCCGGCGCGCAGCTTCTTCCCCGATGCGGCGGGCGGACGCGATCCCGGCGGCTTCTACTGATCGCGCGATGATCCGCCGGGCCGAGCGCGGCGACGTCGCGGCCGTGACGGCCATCTACGCCCAGGCGGTCGTCGCCGGCACCGCGACCTTTGAAACCGTGCCGCCCGACGAGGCCGAGATGGCCCGGCGCTTCGCCGCCATCACCGCAGCCGGGCTGCCCTATCTCGTCGCCGCCGCGCCAGCCGGCGTGGTCGGCTTCGCCCATGCCTCCGCCTTCCGCGAACGGGCCGCCTTCCGCCATACCCTTGAGGATTCGATCTACCTGCGCGAGGATGCGCGGGGCAGGGGCGTCGGCACGCGGCTGCTCGACGCGCTGGTGGCGGCGGCGGCGGAGCGTGGCTTTCGCCAGATGGTCGCGGTGATCGGCGACAGCGCCAACCAGGCCTCGATCCGGCTCCACAGCAAGGCCGGCTTCGCGCCGGTCGGGCGCCTTCCCGCGCTGGGATGGAAGCACGGCCGCTGGCTCGACGTCGTGCTGATGCAGCGCCCGCTCGGCGAGGGCGCCGCCACTCCCGGGATCTGCCTGCCGGACGGGCCTACTTGACGATGCCGGTGCAGGGGTCGAGCACCGAATGCGAGATCAGCCTGGGCAGCGAGCCCGTGGGCGACACGTCGAGGTTGCTCGACGTGGTCGCCGGCACCGCCATCGCCGTCTGCTCGCCGCCGTCGCCGTGCTTCTTCAGCATGAAATCGAGCATGTCGGCCGAGGCGACGAAGGCGACGGCGATGATGGCGACCGAGAGGGCGATGCCCTCGAAGGTGGTTCCGCGACGGTCCCGGAGCAAGCGGGCAAAACTGGACATCATGGTCAAACCTCACCGACGCAACACGCATCGGGAGAATGGAAGGACGGGGTAAACATCGGGTTGATGCCGCCCGTGCAAAATGCCGCGCTCAGATATCCACCAGCTCGGCGGCGAAGGCGGCGCGCTCCTGGATGAAGGCGAAGCGGGCTTCCGGTCGGTTGCCCATCAAGCGCTCGACGCTGTCGGCGGCGCGGGCGCGCTCCTCGGCGACCACGCTCACGCGCAGCAAGTTGCGGCGCCGCGGGTCCATCGTGGTTTCCTTGAGCTGCGCCGGCAGCATCTCGCCCAAACCCTTGAAGCGGCTGATGTCGATCTTGCC
>CAXTMA010000120.1:0-11391 GCA_964245015.1 uncultured Beijerinckiaceae bacterium
GGCCAAGGGGCGGGTCAAGCTTCGAGCGAGGTGCCGATCAAGTCGATGACCTCCGGCTCCGTTCTGCAAGGCACCGCCTTCAAGGGGCAAGTGCTGTCCGCGAAGTCGGCGCCGCTGTTCACCCTGGCCGTCAACGGCGAGATCGAGGCGGCGCTGTCCGTTCCCTCCATCCACGTCGGCGAACTCGGGAACGGGCAGGCCGTGCACCTGACCACGCGCGACAACGTCACCTACAACGGGCACGTCCGGCTGATGCCGGTGACCATCGACCCGCGCAGCCAGATGGGCGAGGTGCGCGTGTCGATCGACGGCGACGCCCGTCCCGCGCCCGGCCGCTTCCTGCGCGCCACGGTCGAGGCGAGCCGGTCCTGCAACATCGGGGTGCCCCGCTCCGCGCTGCGGCGCACCAGCGCCGGCATGCAGGTCGAGATCGTGGACAACGGCACGGTGATCACCCGCGCGGTGCGCCTCGGGCTCAGCAGCGAGACCGACGCCGAGGTGCTGTCGGGCCTGGCGAGCGGCGACCTCGTCGTCGCCAACGCCGGCTCGTCGCTGCGCTCGGGCGACCGCGTCAGGCCGATCTTCTCCGACCTTCAGGACGCACGCTGACCATGGACGCGCGCCGATGAACCTCAACGTTTCCGCCTGGTCGATCCGCAACCCGCTGCCCGCCATCGTGGTCTCGGCCATCTTCGTGGCTTTGGGCGCGATGAGCTTCAACGTCCTGCCGATCACCCGCCTGCCCACCGTTGACGTGCCCATCGTATCGATCGCGGTGGGGCAGTTCGGCGCCGCGCCGAGCGAGCTCAACGATCAGGTGACCAAGCCGATCGAGGATGCGGTGTCGGGCGTGTCGGGGGTCCGCCACGTCACCTCCAACATCACCGACGGCCTGTCCATCACCACCGTGCAGTTCCAGCTCGAAACCGATCCCGACCGCGCCCTCAACGACGTCAAGGACTCCGTCACCCGCGTGCGTTCGCAGCTGCCGCAGAACATCGGGGAGCCGCTCGTCCAGCGCGTCGCCATCGTCAACCTGCCAACCGTCACCTACGCCGCCGCCTCCGTCGCCAAAACGCCCGAACAGCTGTCGTACTTCGTGGACGACGTGGTGAAGCGAGCCCTGCAGGGCTTGCGCGGCGTGGGCCAGGTCGAGCGCGTCGGCGGCGTCGACCGCGAAATCTCCGTGTCGCTCGATCCCGACCGCCTCCAGGCGCTCGGCCTGACCGCCGCCGACGTCAGCCGGCAGCTGCGCGGCACCAAGGTCGACGTGTCCGGCGGCCGCGCCGAGATCGGCGGCCGCGACCAGGTCATCCGCACGCTGGCCGCGGCGGCCAGCCCCGAGGCCATCGGCGCCTCGGTGATCATCCTGTCGACCGGCGGCCAGATCCGCCTCGACGATCTCGGCACCGTCACCGATGCCATTGCCGAGCCCAAGACCTTCGCCCGCGTCGACGGCAAGCCTGTGGTCGCCTTCAACGTCCTGCGCGCCAAGGGGGCGAGCGACGTCGACGTCGCCGCCGCCGTGGCCAGGAAGATCGACGAGATCCGCAAGGGGGACCACGACGTCGACCTCAAGCTGATCGATTCTTCCGTCGACTTCACGCTCGGCAACTACCACGCGGCCCTGTCCACCCTGTTCGAGGGCGCCATCCTCGCGGTGGTCGTGGTGCTGATCTTCCTGCGCGACTGGCGGGCGACGCTGATCGCCGCGGTGGCGCTGCCCTTGTCGATCTTTCCCGCCTTCTGGGCGATGCAGATCCTGGGGTTCTCGCTCAACCTCATCAGCTTCATGGCGATCACGCTGTCCACCGGCATCCTGGTGGACGATTCCATCGTCGAGATCGAGAACATCGAGCGCCACATGGCGATGGGCAAATCGCCCTACGACGCTTCCATCGAGGCGGCCGACGAGATCGGGCCGGCGGTGATCGCGATCAGCCTGACCATCATCGCCGTTTTCGTGCCGGTCAGCTTCATGGGCTCGGTCGCCGGCCAGTTCTTCAAGCAGTTCGGCATCACCATCTCCGTGCAGGTGTTCTTTTCGCTACTCGGCGCCCGCTTCGTGACGCCGGTGCTCGCCGCCTACTTCCTCAAGCCGCGCGTCCACAAGGAGGCCGCCGACGGCCGGATGATGCGCGGCTACGGCGCGGTTCTGGGCTGGAGCGTGCGGCACTACTACGCCACCGTGCTGCTCGGCCTCGTGCTGTTCGTTCTCGCCATCGCCTCGACGCAGCTGCTGCCCTCGGGCTTCCTGCCGGCGCAGGACACCGGCCGCTCCACCCTGTCGATCGAGCTGCCGCCCGGCTCGCCGCTCGCCGCCACCCAGACCGTGACGGAGGAGATCGCCCGCCGGCTGCGCCGGCACCCGGAGGTGAAGAGCGTCTTCGTCGACGGCGGCCACCTGCCGCCCGCCACCAGCGAGGTGCGCGTCGCCTCGCTCATCATCAACTACACGCCCAAGGAGGACCGCAGCCTGTCGCAGCGCGAGCTGGAGCTTGCCATCGGCCACGACCTCGAAGGCGTGCCCGACGTGCGCTACTGGTTTCTCGACGAGAACGGTCAGCGCGGCGTGTCGCTGGTGGTGACCGGGCAGAACAGCGCCGCCGTGCGCAACGTCGCTGCCGAACTCGCCGCGCAGATGCGCCGCATCCCGTCCATCGCCAACATCGTCGCCTCCCCCAGCCTCGACCGGCCGGAGCTGCGCATCCGTCCGCGCGCCGACCTCGCCGCCCGCCTCGGCCTGACCACGGAAGGGTTGTCGGAAACGATCCGCATCGCCACCATCGGCGACGTCGAGCCGGCGCTGGCCAAGATGAGCGCCGGCGACCGAGAGGTGCCGATCCGGGTCGAGCTCGACCAGTCGATCCGCGCCGACCCGCAGCGCCTCGAACAGCTGCGCGTGCCGCTGCCCCTGGGGCGCGGCGCCGTGCCGCTCGGCTCCATCGCCGACGTGGCGCTGGAGGAAGGTCCGATCAACATCGCCCGCTACGATCGCGAGCGCCAGGCCAGCGTCGCCGCCGACCTCGTCCAGGGCACGGTGCTGAGCCAGGCGATGGCCGAGATCAACAAGCTGCCGGTGATGGTCAACCCGCCCCCCGGCATCTCGGTCCAGCCGGCCGGCGATGCCGAAAGCATGAACGACCTCAAGGGCGGCTTCATCGGGGCGATGCGCAACGGCCTGATGATGGTGTTCGCCGTGCTCGTGCTGTTGTTCGGCGGCCTGTTCCAGCCGATCACCATCCTGTTCTCGCTGCCGCTGTCGCTGGGCGGCGCCTTTCTCGCCCTGCTGGTCACCGATCGCCCGCTGTCGGTACCGGTGTTCATCGGCGTGCTGATGCTGATGGGCATCGTCACCAAGAACGCGATCATGCTCGTTGACTTCACCATCCACGCCATCGCGCGCGGGCAGGAGCGCTCGGCGGCGGCCTTCGACGCCGGCCGCAAGCGAGCCCGGCCCATCGTGATGACCACGATCGCCATGGTCGCCGGCATGGTGCCGAGCGCCTTCGCGCACGGCGCCGGCGGCGAGATCCGCTCGCCGATGGCGATCGCCGTGATCGGCGGCCTGATCGTGTCGACGCTGCTGTCGCTGATTTTCGTGCCCGCGATGTTTCTCGCGATGGACGATTTCAGCCGCTTCTGCGCGCGCCGCCTGCGCTTCATGATCACCACCGGCGCGAAACCGCAGCCGACCCACGTCGCGGGGGAATGAGCGCCGTGACGCTTGCCCGGATGACGCCGACCCTGTTTCCCCCCCGTTCTCGCCTCCCGCTCGACGCCCGACGGGCGATTCCGGCCCTGCTCGCCGCCGCGGTCGTGCTGGCCGGGAGCGCCGGCGCGCGCGGCGAGGACGGATCCTCCGCGGGCCTGACCGTTTCGGTCGTCAGGGCCGTGCCGCGCTGCCTCAAGGAGCGCATCGCCGCGTCCGGCGTGTTCGTCGCCCGGCACGACGTCGAGGTCCGCTCCGACCGCGAAGGTTTGATGGTGAGCGAACTGACGGTGGAGCCGGGCGACCTGGTGAGCAGGAGCCAGGTGCTGGCGCGGCTCGCTCCTGCGCAGGGGGGCTCGCCCGAGATCGTCAGGGCGCCCGTCGATGGCATCCTTCTTGCCGCGACCGCCACCGTTGGCGCCTATGTCGATCCCAAGCAGGCCGACCCGCTGTTCCGCATCGCGGAGGCCGGCGAACTCGAACTCAAGGCCGAGCTGCTGGCGTCCGGCCTGTCGCGCCTGCGCCCGGGCATGGAGGCCAAGCTGCGCGTCATCGGCCTCGGCGACCTTGACGCCCGTCTTGCGACGATCGAGGACGGCGTCAACGCGACCACGCAGCTCGGCACCTTGCATCTGAGCGTTGCTCCTAATGCCAACTTGCGCGTCGGCATGTTCGCCCGCGCCGAGATCGACGTCGGCAAGAATTGCGGGCTCACCGTCCCGCTGTCGGCGCTGCTCTACGGAGCCAATGGCGCCGTGGTCGGCATCGTGCAGCGCGGCCGCGTCGTCATGCGCAGCGTCACCACGGGGCTGCTTGACGGCAACAGCATCGGAATCTCCAGCGGCCTGGCCGAGAACGATCTGGTGATCGCGCGCGCCGGCACCTTCCTGCGCGACGATGACCGCGTGCACGCGATGGAAATGCCGCCCGACGGCCGCAGCACTCAGATAACGGCCGGCGGCGACCGCAGCTCGCCCGGGCGCCCCTGACGCCAGGCGCCGACCGATCCGGCAGAGCCTGTCCGGCAAGCCCCCGCACGACGACTTGCCGCGGAGACGCGGCTGCCCTTGCGCGGGAAAGGCGCGTCGGGCGCAAAGGCTTCGCGCTTGCCTTCGCGGCATTCCCCTCGCGACGGCGCCGACGTTTCTGCTGAAGTCGTCAGGCCCTGGGACCATCGCCGCACGACTTAGGATCTATGACGAAGGATGAGTTGCGTAAGACGCAAATCCGCTTGATTGTGTCTTGGTTGCAACAACACCGTTGATGGCGGTTCCAGATGATCCTTTCGGCTCTCATCATTCTCACGGCCATTCTCGCGCTCGCCCTGCGGCGCGATCTCGACACCTTCTGACCGCTCAGCAGGTTTCGCAAAAGTGCCCTGCGGTTCTGCGATCGAAACCTGCGGCCACTCAACAAGCTAAGCGGATGAAGCGTTGGCCTGCCAACGCGAACCTGCTTGGCGCCGGCTCGTCGTCAGCCGGCGCGCTTCTCCAGGCCGCGCCCGACCATGCCGCGGTGGCCTTGCCGTTGCGCGGTTCATGGCCTCTATTCCCGCCCCGGACACCGCCGATCGCGGAGCGCCGCCGGGGAGGAGATGCGAGGTGAGCAGGTCTCGATGAGCATGGCTGCCGCCGTGCCCTCGCGGGGGATCGCGATCGTAGGGGCTGGTTTGGCCGGCCTCGCCGGCGCGCAGGTCCTGGCCGACGCCGGACGTCCCGTCATCTTGTTCGACAAGGGGCGCCGGCCCGGCGGCCGCCTGTCGTCTCGCGTGCTGGACACGGCTCTCGGCCCGGCCGCCGCCGATCATGGCGCCCCCTGCTTCACGGCGCGCGATGCCGACTTCGTCCGGCAGGTCACGCGCTGGCACGAGGCCGGTCTGGTGACCCCCTGGCCGGCCGTCCCGGGCGCCTGGGTCGGCGTGCCGGCGATGAGCGCGCCGCTGGCGGACATGGCCGGCCGCCTGGACGTGCGCTGGTCGAGCCGTGTCGAGCGGCTTGAAAGGCGCAACGGCGCCTGGAGCATCGACGGCGAAAGGTTCGATGAGCCCGGCTTCACCGCGCTTGCGGTGGCGGTGCCGGCCGAGCAGGCTGCGCTTCTCGTGGCGCAGCACGATCCCGGTCTGGCCGCGCAGGCGGCGCAGCGGCGCTCGGCGCCGTGCTGGACGCTGGTCGCCGCCTTCGCCGAGCGCCTGCCGGGCGGCCGCGACGTTCTGCCGGCCTCGGCGGACATCTTCTGGGCCGCGCGGGACTCGGCCAAGCCGGGGCGGGGCTCGTCGCAGGCCGAGGTGTGGGTGGTTCACGCCTCGGCCACTTGGTCGACCGCCCATCTGGAGCACGAGGCCGGCGCCGTGGCGGCCGAACTGCTCGCCGTTCTCGCTCGCGAGGTTGGGGCACCCTTGCCGATCCCGCTGGCATTGCTGGCGCATCGCTGGCGTTACGCCAGGGCGCTGGAGTCCGGCTCGGGCGTGAGCCTCTGGAACCCTGCCCTCGGCCTCGGCCTGTGCGGCGACTGGCTGCTCGGCCCCGAGGTCGAGGATGCGTGGTTGTCGGGCACCCGACTCGCCCGGCGGATGTTGGCAAGCGACGCTCCATGCGGATGATCGGGCGCTTGGCCGCCGCGTTCTGCGCCGCCGCCCTGGCCGGCCCTGCCGGCGCGGGGGAGCCAACGCCGGGCGGCGTGCGCGAACGGTTCGGGATCACCTACGCGACCGTGGAAGGCTTTCGCCCGCTGCATCTCGATCTGTACCTGCCGCCGGCCGCGCACCCGGCGGCTCCGTCGACGGGCCTGCCTTTGGTGGTGTTCATCCACGGCGGCGCCTGGCTCGCCGGCGACCGGCACGTCGGAGCCCCGTTCCTCGAATTCTTCACGACCCTGGCGACGCGGGGCTACGCCGTCGCCTCGATCGACTATCGCCTGAGCGGCGAAGCGCGGTTCCCCGCCCAGATGGCCGATGTCGCGGCCGCCATCGCGTTCCTCCGTCGCGGCGCGGACGAGCCCGCCGACCGCATCGACCCGACCCGCATCGTCGCCTGGGGCGAGTCCGCCGGCGGTCTGCTGGCGGCGCTCGCCGGCACGGGCTGCGCATCACGGGCGCGGGCCAGGGAGGGGTGCATCGAGGGTGCCGTCGCCTGGTACGGCGTGTTCGACATGACAACCATCGCCGACCAGGCGCGCGTCGCCCACGCCGGGTCGCGGGATCTCGCGACCGCGCCGGAATGGCGGCTGCTCGGCTGCGTGGGGCCGGCCTGCCATCCCGACCTGCTGCGCTCGGCCAGTCCCGCCCTCTCGGTCGGGCCCTCGACGCCGCCGATGCTGCTGGTGACGGGGGACGGCGATCGCGTCGTTCCCTTCCAGCAGAGCGTCGAGATGGCCGCACGCCTGGAGGCCGCCGGCATCGTTCGCGAACTGGTGGTGATGCCGGGGCTCGATCACAATCTGGCCGGGCGAACGGCCGATGAAAGCCGGGCGGCCAACCTGAGGGCGTTCGCGGCAACCCTTCGCTTCATCGAGCGGACGATCGGTCCCGAGAGCAGGCGGGAACGGCGCGGACCGATGCCGTGAGGTGCCCGCGCCTCCATCCCGAATCCAGGCGGGCGTGACGCGTGGGAACGGCTTCAGTCCGCGACGTATCAACCTACGCCGAGGGCCCCATGACGGGCGGCTTCATGGACGCGACCAAGTCCAGTCGACAAACCTCGAGCGCCCGCTGACGATCGCGCGACTTGCTGACAGCGACCGCATTTTTCGGCGCTTCGTCCGCTCCTGCGAGGAGATCGGCGCCTTCCGACCCGGCAGGTTGGATGCGACCTGGTGTACGATGCCGGGGACGAGGTGAGGCCGCATGCTCACCGGCCGATGTCTCGGCCTTCGCTCGCGCAGGTCGTGCAACCGGTCGAGGAGCGCGAGGATCGCGTCGAGCCCGACTTTCTCTGAGCAGGGATGGCGATCTCAGCGCGGGAGCGACGTGCGGTGCCCTCACGAACGTAGTTGCTGCTGGACTTGGCGATGCTTTAAGCTGCGGCCGTGCCACTCGCTGCACGGTCCGATGCCGCGCGTTTGCCGGCTTGGCTTGCTGCGCCAAGGCCCGCAGCGGCCCATCTCGGCCGGCGGCATGGGCAGCCGGAAAGGCTCGGGCAGCCGGGAGGGTTGGACGCTGAGGTTGCTTCTGGTGGTCGCGGCGGCGCTGGTCGATGCGGACGGGCGGGTGCTTGTCAGCCAGCGCCCGGACGGCCGGGCGATGGCCGGCCTGTGGGAATTTCCCGGCGGCAAGGTGGAGGCGGGCGAGCGGCCGGAACAGGCGCTGGTGCGCGAACTGGCGGAGGAACTCGGCTTGATCGTCGGCGAGGCCTGCCTGACGCCGCTCAGCTTCGCCAGTTTCGCCTACCCCGACGTGCACCTTCTGATGCCGCTCTACCTTTGCCGGCGCTGGAAGGGCATGGCCCAGGGGCGGGAAGCACAGGCTTCGCGCTGGCTGCCCCCACGCGACCTCGCGACCCTGCCGATGCCCCCGGCCGATGCGCCGTTGATCCCCGCGCTGATCGCCGCCCTGTCCTAAGCAGGTTTCGCGAAAGTGCCCCGCGGTTCTGCGATCCAAGCCTGCGGCATGGCAAAGGGCTAAGCAGGTGAAGCGTTGGCCTGCCAACGCGAACCTGCTTTGTGGACGCGTCAGCCGGCGATTACGACGATTTCAATGCAAAACGTTCGTATTCTGCCCTTGGCCGGAACAATCATGTCTTTTCTTTGTTCTCGGCACGACGGATGGGTGTCGGCTGTGAAGGAGCAAGCCGGGTCCCGGATCGGGGTGGTCGTCGACAACTGGCTGAAGATGATGCCGAACAAGAATAATGCCGTAGATATCAGGTCGGAGGTGTCCCGCCTCGAGACGCCCTACATGGTCGGGTTTCGTCTCGGCATGACGTCATCAACCGTGATCGGTCGCAAGCTGGAGCGCTTGTACGATTTGCCATCGGACACGCCGCTGGAGATCGGCGAACTTCTGAAGGTTTTGGACCGCCGCACGGTCCGCACTGCCTGAACCGTGCGCCCTGCCGAGTCCGGAATCTGCCGAGCCGGCTTCGGCGCATGTGGCCTGCAGACGTCTTTCCCACGCTTGCTGATCGCGGAGGGAGTGCTGGCTGAGCCCTCCTGCCTTGATCCAGCGGCGGCGCGCAACTCATGCTTCTGCCGAACGCCCTTCAGTCCTTCGCGCGCTCGACATAAGACCCGTCCTCCGTTTGCACCACGACGCGGGTTCCGGTCGCGATGTGCGGCGGCACCATGATGCGGGCGCCGTTCGACAGCTTCGCCGGCTTATAGGATGAGGACGCCGTCTGGCCCTTCATCGCCGGCTCGGTGTCCATGATCTCCAGGGTCACGCGCGCGGGGAGCTGGATGCCGACCGGCGTGCCGTTGAACATGGACAGGACGCAGACCATGCCCTCCTGCAGGTACACGGCCTGGGTGCCGAGTACCTCGTTGGGCACGATCACCTGCTCGTAGCTGTCCTGGTTCATGAAGGTGTAGCCGTCGCTGTCCTGATACAGGTACGAGAAGTTCGAGTCCTCCACGAAGGCTCGCTCGACCTGCTCGGTCGTCTTGTACCGGTCGGTGGTCTTCACGCCGTCGCTGAGGCGGCGCATGTCGATCTGGGTGGTCGGCGTGCCCTTGCCGGGGTGGAAGCTTTCCGCCGTCAGCACGACGTAGAGCTGCCCGTCGTCGCGCTCGATGATGTTGCCCTTGCGGATCGAACTGGCGATGACTTTCACGGGGAGCCTTTTGGGGACGCGGGGAAGGCGGCGGTGCGCGGCGGCCTTTCTTCCTGGCTAGCCAGCGAGCCGTCGCCGATCAAGTGAAATTGCAGCGCGGCCTGCCGGACGATGGCCATCCCGCTTCGCCGCGCCATCCCGCATCTTCCCGAAAGGAAGAGGTAAGCGGATGGTGTCACTGCTCCCTGGCGCATGGCCTCGTCGCCGGCCCACCGAGATCGCCCACCATGCTGCCTTATGCCCGCATCCTCGTCGTCGACGACAGCCGCGTGACGCGCAAGATCATCCGCCGGATGCTGGAAGCCAGCGGTTTCGCCAACATCGACGAGGCGGCGGACGGGGGCGAAGCCCTTGCCCTGACCGGCAGGCTGACCTTCGGGCTGGTGATCTCGGACTGGAACATGAGCCCGATGTCGGGCATGGATCTGCTGCTCAGGCTGCGGGCTCAGCCGCGTACCGCCAAGATTCCCTTCATCATGGCCACGGCCAAGTCGCAGAAGCGCTACGGCGCGGTTGCGCGCGACAGCGGCGCGACGCACTTCATCGAGAAACCGTTCACCAGCACCGAACTTCTGGATCGCGTGAACTCCGTGACGTTCTAAGCAGGTTTCGCAAAAGTGCCCCGCGGTTTTGCGATCAAAACCTGCGGCTTGTCAGAAAGCGAAGCGGGTGAAGCGTTGGCCTGCCGACGCGAACCTGCTTCGGCGGCGCGATCCGTTCGCATCGGCGTCTACCCGGCAGCCTTGCCGAGAACCGGCGACATGTGGCAGCGCAAGGGGGATGCATGCAGCCGATCCCCCGCCGCCACGTCCCGCCGCAGCTCCGGATACGGCCTCGCCGGCGTCCTGGCGTCGCGACCGTTTCGCCGCTCGCTGGCCTCGCCTCGCCGCCCGCGGCCGGATCAAGGAGGCGGTGCGCCGCTGGTTCCTCGATCGCGGGTTCGTGGAGGTGGAAACGCCCGTGCTGCAAACGTCGCCGGGCAACGAGACGCATGTTTCGGCCTTCGCGACGCAACTGATCGATACCGCCGGTCACGTCAACCGATTGTACCTGCACACCTCTCCGGAGCTGGCCTGCAAGAAGCTGCTCGCCGCCGGCGTGCCGGAGCTGTTCACCCTGGCGCCGGTGTTCCGCAACCGCGAGCGCGGTCGCCTGCACCATCCCGAGTTCACGATGCTGGAGTGGTACCGCGCCGGCGCCACGCTGGACGACCTCGCCGCCGATGCCGTGGCGCTGTTGAGGGTCGCGGCGGCGGCGGCAGGCACGGCGGAACTGCGTCACCGCGAGGCTCGCGCCGACCCCGCCGCCGAGCCGGAACTCCTCACGGTGGCGCAGGCCTTCCGCCGTCACGCCGGCCTCGACCTCGACGTGCTCAGTCCGCATCTGCCGGGCCGCGTCGAGTCCTTCGCCCGGATCGTGCGGGACGCCGGCCTTCGGGTGGCTGCCGACGACACCTGGTCTGACCTCTTCTCCAAGGTTCTCGCGTCCCAGGTCGAGCCATGGCTCGGCCAGGGCCGGGCCACGGTGCTGCGGCGCTATCCCGCCAGCGAGGCGGCGCTGGCTGAGCTGTGCGCCGACGATCCGCGCTATGCCGAACGCTTCGAGCTGTACGTTTGCGGCGTGGAACTCGCCAACGCCTTCCTTGAACTCGCCGACCCGGCCGAACAGCGCCGCCGCTTCACCCACGCCGAGGCGGAGCGCCAGCGCATCTACGGCGAAAGCTATCCTCTCGACGAGGACTTCCTCGCCTGCCTCGCCGACATGCCGGCCGCCGGCGGCATCGCGCTCGGCTTCGACCGTCTGGTGATGCTGGCGACGGGGGCGGACACCATCGAGGACGTGCTGTGGCTGCCGGTCGCCGGCCAGGCGGCCGGCCGGTGAGGGCGCCGACCGCGACGCTGCGCGATCCCGCCG
>CAXTMA010000121.1:0-11304 GCA_964245015.1 uncultured Beijerinckiaceae bacterium
GCCCTGCTTGGTCCACAGCTCGATCTGCGCCAGCGTCTGGTTGGTGAAGGACGCCGACATCACGAAGGACGGGTGGCCGGTGGCGTTGCCGAGGTTCACCAGCCGCCCTTCCGACAGCAGGATGATGCGCTTGCCGCTGGAAAACTCGATCTCGTCGACCTGCGGCTTGACGTTCGACCATTTCATGTTCTTCAGCGCGCCGACCTGGATCTCCGAGTCGAAGTGCCCGATGTTGCAAACGATGGCGCGATCCTTCATCGCCCGCATGTGGTCGACGGTGATGACGTCGACGTTGCCGGTCGCGGTCACGAAGATGTCGGCGCGCGGCGCCGCGTCCTCCATCGTCACCACCTCGTAGCCTTCCATCGCCGCCTGCAGGGCGCAGATCGGGTCGATCTCGGAGACCATCACCCGGCAGCCGGCGTTGCGCAGGGACGCCGCCGAGCCCTTGCCGACGTCGCCGAAGCCGGCGATCATCGCGACCTTGCCGGCCATCATCACGTCGGTGCCGCGGCGGATGCCGTCGACCAGGCTTTCGCGGCAGCCGTACAGGTTGTCGAACTTCGACTTGGTGACGCTGTCGTTGACGTTGATGGCGGGAAACAGCAGCTTGCCTTCCCTGGCCATGATGTAGAGGCGGTGCACGCCCGTCGTGGTCTCCTCGGTGACGCCCTTGATGGCGTGGCCGTTGCGCCCGTACCAGCCGGGATGGCTCTTCAGCCGGCTCTTGATGGCGGCGTAGAGCACCTCCTCCTCCTCGTTGGTCGCGGTGTCGAGGAAGGCGGTGTCGCCGCCCTCCGCGCGGATGCCGAGGTGGATCAGCAGCGTGGCGTCGCCGCCGTCGTCGAGGATCATGTTGGGCGTGCCGCCGTCATCCCAGTCGAAGATGCGGTGGGTGTAGTCCCAATACTGCGTCAGCGTCTCGCCCTTGACGGCGAACACCGGCGTGCCGGCGGCGGCGATGGCGGCGGCGGCGTGGTCCTGCGTCGAGTAGATGTTGCAGGACGCCCAGCGCACGTCGGCGCCCAACGCCTTCAGCGTCTCGATCAGCACGCCGGTCTGGATCGTCATGTGCAGCGAGCCGGCGATGCGGGCGCCCTTCAGCGGCTGCGACGCGCCATATTCCTCGCGCGTCGCCATCAGGCCGGGCATCTCCGTCTCGGCGATGGACAGCTCCTTGCGGCCCCAGTCGGCGAGCTTGATGTCGGCGACGACGTAGTCCTTGGGCGTATGGGTCATGGACGGCTCCGGAAGCGATGCAGCCCTATAGCAAGGCCGCCTCCGGCACGCAATAAAGATATATGGAAGTCTTTATATGTCTGACGACGGCAAGGTCCGGATCAGGCGCGCGGCCGATCGCGGCGATTTCGCCAGCACGAGAAGAGCGAGCCGGGCCAGCATCGGTCCGACGGCATGGGCGAAGCCGTCGTAGTTCAGCACGATCGCCCGCGCCGCCCGCGAGCCTCGCGCCCAGCGCGGCAGCGTTTTGTCGAGGTCGCCGCGGTCGACCCTGAAGATCAGCAGCAGCAGATGCAGCTTGAGCAGCAGGTTGGGCGTAAAGCGGGCGGCCCGCGCCACGAGGTGGTCGACGAGGGTGAGCTGCGCCTTGATGTTGCTGTCGCCGTGGCCGCCGGGCGTGAAGTTCAGGGTGAAGTCGAGCTGCGCGCGGGCGGTGAAGATGTTGCCGCCGTGGATGCGATAGGCGAACAGCGGCTCGTCGATGAGAACGCTGCCGGACAGGCCGCCGCAGCCGAAGGCGAAGTACAGATCGGTGCCGGTGCGCAGCGTCGCCAGCCCGGCATTGTCGGCGAACAGGGCGAGCGCGTCGCGGCGGTAGCACAGGCCCGAGGTCGGCGACCAGACCCAGGACACGGTGCGCGGCGCCACGTAGTGGATGCGCTCGACGATGTCGCCGGGCACGGCCGGGGTCGGCCATTCCGGCGTCGCCCGGTAGGGGCGCACCAGCTTCGGCCGCCGGCGCCGTCGCCAGCCGCGGATGTAGCGGCTCGACTCTTCCCCCGTCGCCACCACCACGCGGCGTCCGGCGACCTGCAGCATGTCGCCCGAGGTGAAGGCGACGTGCAGGCGCATCGACAGGTGCACGAAGACGTGGGTCTCGACGCAGTGCGGCAGCAGGTAGTCGTCGGCATCGAGGAAGATGACGTAGTTCCCCCCGGCAGCGGCGAGGCCGTCGAGGGAGGCCGGCGTTTGCCCGTCGTTGCGGGCGCGGCGGATCACCACCAGATCGGGATGGCGCCCCTGCAGGTCGGCGAGAACGGCCGGCGTTTCGTCGGTGGACGCGTTGTCGACGACGATGCATTCGATGTCGCGGTAGCTCTGCCCGTAGACGCAGGAGACGGCCTCGCCGAGGAAGCGGCCGTAGTTGTAGTTGACCACAACCACGCTCACCAGCGGCAGTGCGGGCACCGGGCCGGTCGCCGCGCCCCGCGCCGGTGCGGCGCGGTTGCCGGCCTCGCCCGGCGGTACGATCACGCCTTCCCGGGTCATCTCACAGCCTTGGTGTCAGGCGAAGCACTGGCGTTTGGCACCGATGATCCCTTCGCGGCCAGCCGGACTGCCCCATGCGAGGCCCCGCCCTGATCGGACAAGGGCGAGGCCGGCCGTGCTCTTGTCACAGGTCGCGCATCCATGACAAGGAAGCCGCGCGCCGGCGGAACGGGAGCGGTCCGCGCCGCGCGAAAAGATGGATCGGGGATGAGCAGCATTGCCGGGATCGAGCGGGACGTGATGGAGTCGGTCGGCGGCGGCGGGTCCGGGCGCCGCGGCATCGCGACCATCGCCAACGACAAGGTTTACGACTGGGTGGTGCCCTTTCTCGAAAGCTGGCGCCAAACCAACAACCAAACGCCCCTCACCGTCATACCCTACGACGATCATTGCGAGCTGACGCGGCGGGCCTGCGAAGTCTACGGGGCGACCTTCGCCGAGCCCGACAACAAGGCGCTCGACGCCCTCGCCAAGCGGCTCTACCCGCTTTATCCCAAGCATCGCCGGCGCCTGCGCAAATACCTGTCGCTGGCCCTGCCCCTCGACGAGGTGATCTACGTCGACGTCGACATCGTGCTGCTGCGCGACATGTCCGGCCTGTTCGGCCGGCTGGAGCCCGGCCGACTGGACTTCATCGTCGCCGCACCGACCACCGACTACGTCTACAACCGCAAGCGCGGCAACTACCCGTTCCTGGAAAACGTCATCCTGTTCAACGACGGCTTCTTCATCACCTCGAACAAGATCCTGCCGATCGAGGATTTCTACGCGGTGATCGAGCGGAACGAGGAAGCCTTCCACGCCGTGCGGCAGCGCGGCATGCTGTTCGCGCAGCCGCTGACGAACTTCGTGGTGCACCGGCGCGGCCTGAAGGTCGCCCCGCTCTACGAGGTGGTTGATGGGGCTTCGGGCGAGAGCTTCTACAAAGCCGAAGGCGTGACCTTCGATGCGCAAGACCGGCCGGCCGACAACGAGGGCCGGGACATCTATTTCGCCCATTGGGCTGGCGCGATCACCTTGCCCAAGCGACGCGCCTTCGACGCCGTCTGGCTCAAGTTCGCCGAAGCGGGCGCCAAGCGCCTCCAGCAGGCCAAGGCGCCCCCTCCGGAGCGCCTCGCCGCCGGCTGACCATTCTCAGTCGCTGGCGCGGCGAAGCAGGCCGCCAATGGTGGCCCGCGCCATCGGCATGCTGGTGAGCGGCGCGAAGGGCGACAGCCGGATCGCGTCGGCTCCGGGTCGCAGCGTTTCGTCCTGAAAGGCGCGATAGCCTACCGCTGTCTGCGGCGCGAACACGGCGAGGACGAGCGCGAAATCGTCGAAGATCGGGCTCAGGCGCTTGTAGGTCCGCCTCATCAGCCGGGCGAGGGCGGCCGCCGCGTCCGCGTGGCCGGCAAACAGCGCGTCGATGGTCGGCCGATAAAGATAATAGTCGCCGATGAACTCCGTGCGCTGCCGATGGAACAGGTAGGCGACGATCGCGTCCGCACGCTCGTCCGACAGATCGGGCGATCGGAACGTGGAGGAAAAGAAGTGCGCGGCGAACACCGCCCAATGCAGCCGCGTCAGATAGCCGAAGCTTTCGGGCAGCGTATAGCCCTTGTACCAGCGCTTGTTCGACTCGATGAAAGCGTCGTTGCGCTGCCAATTGGTGTGATCGTAGAGATAGAGGAAGCCGTTGCGGTCGAGGCGGTAGGTGCCCATCGACAGCAGGTGGAAGGCCAGCATGTAGTCGTAGAACGGGCACGGCAGCGGGTTTCTCTCGACGAGACGGGCGAAGCCCGCGACGACGGTGCGCCGCGAAATGGCGTAGCAGATGGTGTTCTCGCCGCGGTAGTTGCGGATGCGGTCGAGCGGGTCCGCCTCGAGACGCTCGACCGCCGTGCCGAGCACGGGCTTGCCGCCACCTTTACCGCCGCTTCGATCGCCATCTTGGGCGACGCTGATGTACAGGCCCGCCGCCGTGGCGCATGTGGGATCCCCGCGCAGCATCGCGACGGCGGACCTGAAGTACGCGCCGCTGAAGGAATCGTCATCGGCCGCCATGCAGATGTAGGGCGTCGTCTGCGCCTTGATGAGGAACAGCATGTTCGGGTCGGCACCGAGGTTCGTCGGGTGGCAGGTGACGGCGACGTTGGTGCTGCGTGCCGCCAGCGCCGCGAGAAAGGCGTGCTTCTCGGGATTGGCGCTGTTGTCGCCGATGTGGACCACGATGTCGTCGCTGCCGATCGCCGCCGCCTGGGTCAGCGTATCCTTGGCAAGGGCATTCCATCGGTAGGTCGGGATAACGATCGCGAGTTGCGGGCCGGGCTGTTGAGACATGCGGATCGGTGGATCTTCGGGAAGAACATCTTCGCGGAGCGCGAGCTTGTAGGGTCGGATGCGGTCAAGCGCAATGCGCCGCAACCTTGCGGCGAGGCCACAGTGCGGCCTTGAGCCTGGGCGATGGATGAGCGTCACGCGCGCCATGGCACGACGCGCGGGAGTCCCGTGACACCGAAACGGCCAGGGACCGGGATCGCCGGGACAACATCAAATGCCCAAGCTGCTCTTCACCTATCTTGCCAAGCGGATGGCGATCTCGGCCCTGTTGATCGAGGTCTGCCTGTGCGTGCCGGTGGTGATGACCTCGATCTTCCACTATCTGCCGCCCACCGCCGTGCGCGGCGGCCTGCTGTGGCCGGCGCTGCTCGGCACCATGCCGACCGTGCTCTACATCGCCCTGCCGATCGCGGTGGCGGTGGCGGTGATGCTGGAATTCATCCGCATGTCGGGCGAGGGCATGATCGGCGTACTGTACTCGCTGCGCCTGTCGGTGTGGGCGATCTGCGCGCCTGCGGCGGCGGTCGGGGCGGCGGCCGTCGTGCTCGGCTACTCCATCTCGTGCTTCATCGCCCCCGCCTACGTCGGCGACATGCACGACGTGATCTACGTCATCCGCAATTCGCTGAACCATCGAATGCTGGAGCCGGCGCACTTCTACACCTTCGACGACGGCAAGCGCACATTGTACTTCCAACGCTGGCAAACGCCGGACATCGCTTCCAACATCTTCATCAACCAGTTCGATCCCGAAAAGAAGGAGGAGCAGATCATCGCCGCCGCCCGCGCCGAGTTCCGCCGCAACGAGACCGGCGTGGTGATGATCATGGGCAACGGCTCGATCCAGACCCGCTCGCAGGACTCGTCCAACATCCGGGCGGCCAACTTCGACGAATACGTCATGCCGCTCGCGATGCAGGGGTCCGGCGGCCTGCCCAAGCGGTCCTGGCGCGGCGTGTTCGAGCTGCCGGGCGCCGCCTTCTTCGCCGATCGCAAGGATGAAGCGCCCGATCCCCACAAGCTGGCCGAATGGACCAGCGAGGCGGCCAAGCGCACCGGCATCCCGTTTCTCGCCCTGACGCACGTCCTGTTCGGGGTCGCGCTGGTGCTTACGGTGTCGAACGCCACCGGACGCCAGTCCAGCGCCACCACCCTCACCGTTCTCGCCGTACCGGTGATGCACATCGCGATGCTGATCGCGATGGAAACGCTGGTTCGCAAGAACCCGGACCTCGTCTGGTTCGTCGCCGCCGCGATCGTGGTCGAGTTCGCCGCCGCCCTCTGGCTGCTGCAGCGACAGAACCGCGTCTGGACTTCTGCGCCGCGGGCTGTCGCGGTCGGCGCCCTCGGTCAGCCGGCCGGCTGAAGTCGTGGGGGTCAGGTCCGCCAGCGGCCGACGAGGTCGATGAGGTGGGCGATGCCGGCCGCCAGCAGCAGAACGGCAATGCCGGCCTGCACGGACAACCGAGGCGGTGATCCGGCCAGCGCGCAACGCAGCGCGGCCGTCAGGCAGAAGCCGGCGGCAAGGTTGCCGAGCAGGCGACGAGGCGCGATGCCGCGTCCGGTGCGGGCGCGCCACAGCACCAGGCCGAGCGCTTCGAGCGGGACCAGGACCAGGATCGCGTCGACGGCGAGGGCGATCATTCGATCGTCACACCCGTCGTTCGTTGGGCTCACGGCACCCAAGCCCACAGCGCTGAAACGGAGCCCCGATCGCCGCAGCGGCATGCGATCGCGACCGATTCCTCAAACGTCGGCCTCGCCGCTGGCTTCGGCGAGCCCGAACCGGCGCAGCTTGACGTACAGGCTCTGCCGGCTGAGGCCGAGGACCTCGGCGGCCGAGGCGCGGTTGTCGTTGGTGAGGTCCAGCGCCGCCTCGATGCAGAGCTTCTCGATGACATCGGTGGTTTCGCGCACCAGATCCTTCAGCGGAACGCGCCCGATCAGCTCCGCGAGCTGTTCGGCCGAATGCGGCAGGTCGGGAACGGGGCGGCTCGGCGCCTCCATCCGGCGCCCGACGTCGCGGATGGCGAAGCCGTAGGCCGCGTCCTTGCCCTGCCCGAGTTCAACCGCCGACGCTTCCACCACGATCCGGCCGCCCTGGGATCCTCGCAGATCGGTCGCAAACAGCCGCAGCGAGCCGTGCTGTCGCAGGTTCATCATGGCAAGGTCGAAGTCGACGCCCGGCCGGCCGAACCACGTATCGAGCGCCTCGCCGCGCAGCGCGGCGACATCGCCGGCCTGCGCCATCTCGGCGAAGGCAGGGTTGGCGGCGATGACGCGCCCGCCCGCATCCGCGACGACCACGGCGTCGGGCGAGGCCTGGATGAAATCGGCGAGCCGATTCGCATCCGGCAGCTGAGCCGACACCTCGGGCGAGGGTAGCGCCGCCGGCTTGGCGAGGCGCACCAGCAGCAGTCCCAACGCGTCCTGCCGAAAAGGTGTCGCCAGCAGCACCATGCGCCCGACCCCGGCGAAGGTCACCTCGATCTCGCCCGTCCGACCTGCCCGCAGCTCCGCGAAGTGCTGCTGCAGGCGGGTGCGGGTGTCGGCGGCGACGAGTTCGGTGAACGGGCGGCCCACGATCCGCCGCGTGCCGGTTTCCAGCAGGGCCGCAGCCGCCGGATTGAGCTCAAGGACCTTGGCCGAGCCGCCGTCGAGGATAAGAACGGGCTCGGCGGAGGCGTGGAAGAGCAGACGGTAGCGCGTTTCCGCCGAGCGCAGCCGGGCGTAATCGCGCTCCATCGACATTTGCGCGTCGATGAGGCGCTGCTGCAGGGCCGAAACCGCCCGCATGTCGCGGCCGAGCACGACAGTGCGTCCGTCGGCGCCGATCTTCAGCGCCGCATACAGGATCGACACCTCGCGCCCGCCCACGGCCTTGTGCGTCAGCTGGCGCCAGGAGGAGACCCTGTCGCGCGTCGCTTCATCGAGGAGCTTCTGGACCTTGGGCCGGCTTTCGGCGGGGACCGTGTCGCTCCACGGGCGGCCCAGCCAGCGGCCGTAGCCCTCGATCTCGCCGGCGAGATCGGAGGGCTGCACGGCCAGGTCCTGGATGAGACCGTCCCGGTCGAGAACGAGCGCGAGGTCGGCAGCGCTCGCCGCCAGCGTCGCGGCCGACACGGCGTCAAGAGCGCCGATGGCGTCGTGAGGGGCACGGAACGGCTTCACCGCTGGTTCGCTCCGGTGCGCGCACGCCGTCCGCCGCGGCCGACCGCCGTCCGTCGAGCGGGAACCGCGGCGCGATGAGGATCCCCCGCATCGTCGTCCCGCTCGAACCCGTCATGAAGACGCATGATCTTGTCCGAAAAGCCTGTAACTTTTCGGGACCACGCCCTAGGACAGGCGCCGAAGCGGACGCTTAGCGAAGCGGCTGAGGTGCGGCAGGCTCGACAGCGGATCGGAAACGACATGATCCGCGCCGACCAGCCTGACGTATTCGGGATGGTCCGCGAAGAGGCGGCCGCAGGCGACGATGCGGACGCGCGGATTGACGCCGCCGCGCCGGATCGTCCGAATGCCCGAGGCGATCTCATCGAGGTCGTCGTCGTCGGTGGCGATGATTTCCACCAGATCGAACCATTGGGTGAGGATGGCGTCCTCAAAGGGTGCCGAGCGAAAGCTGCGTGCCGTCCATGCCTCCCAGCCCTCGCGACGGAGGAAGTCGGCGGCGAGCAGCAGACCGAATACCTGCAGGCCCTGCATCGCCTCGGCGCCAGCCCGCGGTGACACGAGGAGCGCGCGAAGGCCGCCATTCGTCGAGTGACGCGTCGGAAGCCCCTCGGCGTAGAAGTCCGATGCGTAACGGCGAAGCACGAGCTGCAGGTTGCAGAAGGCGAGGGTGCCGGCGGCCGAACCGCATAGATCCTCGGCGAGGAGATGGCTGATCCCGACGGCGACCGGGGTGACAAGCTCGACGTAGATGCGGTCCAGGGAATGGCCGCAGGCGCGCACGGCGTCGATGTGCCGGCACACGCCGGCAAGATCGTCGCGGAGGAGGCCGTCGATCATCTCTCCGATGCGGGCGTCGACATCGTCAAGCTCAGGCCCCGCGCCGCGCTCTTGCCCAGGGTCGTATGCTTGCCCGGCATTGCATTCTTGCCCGGCGTCGAGGCGCTTCGCCGCCGCGTTCGGCACTCGTGCGAGACGGGAAGGATGCATCGCCGCATCGGCGTCGGGCAACGCGCCGCGACTTCGCAGCGACTGGCGCAGCCTGGGAATGATTGTTCCCGCCACCAAAGCTCGCAGATCGAGGGCTCGCGGCTGAGAATTCGGCGCCACGGCAATGTCCGGCCGACGGAGCGGCGGGGCACAGCTTTCGCCGTTGGAAAAGGTTTCGCTTCGAAAGCCTTCGCTTTCACCGGCTAAACGCAGCATGTCGGTCGCCATCCAGCTTTCCCTTCAGCTTGGACATTCCTCAGTCCTTCGTCAAGCTTGTTTGACGTCAGGCCTGATTGACACTCCCTCTGGGCGGGCCTACCGTCGACTTGTCACGCGAACGCTCGGGAGAAACACCTCGTCTCCCGAGGACCAGGTCGCTTCGGGAGTGCCGTCGCGATGACCAAAAACCGTATGTCGATCATCGATTTCACCGGGGTGTCAGAGCTGTGACCTCGACCAGCAGCGAACGGTCGATATCGGGACAGCCCCACTTCGCTTTGTCAATGGAACCGAGCACTGGCCACTCGACCGAGGGGCGGGTCGTCCGGCGCGGCTTGTACACGCCCGACCAGAGGCGGCGCCGCGACGCCACGCGCTGGACGCTCGTGCAAGGCGTTCTCGCGCCCGTGCAGTTCCTCGTCTTCCTCGGCAGCCTCGTCCTTGTCCTGCGCTATCTCCTCACCGGCCACGGCTTCGCCCTCGCCACCGCCTCCGTGATCGCCAAGACACTGACGCTCTACGCCATCATGGTCACCGGTTCGATCTGGGAAAAGGTCGTCTTCGGCCGCTGGCTGTTCGCGCCCGCCTTCTTCTGGGAAGACGTGTTCAGCATGCTGGTGCTGGCGCTGCACACCGGCTACCTCGCGGCCTCGTTCACCGGGGCTCTCGACGCCCACGGCCTGATGCTGCTCGCGCTCGCCGCCTACGCCAGCTACGTCGTCAACGCCACGCAATTCATCCTGAAGCTGCGCGCGGCGCGCCTCGAAACGCCCCCCGGCGCTTCCATGGCTGATCCCAACACTCTGGCCGAGGCCGCTTCTTGAGCGCGCCGCGGGCTTTCGCCGGCTGCGACGCCCCGCAAGCGCCCGGGCAAACGACAGGGCCGGCCGATCGGCCCGTCCTGCGCGAGCGCGGGCAGCGCGAGGTGTTCTGCGGCCTCACCGGCATCGTCTGGCTGCACCGCAAGATCCAGGACGCCTTCTTCCTGGTGGTGGGGTCGCGCACCTGCGCCCACCTCATCCAGTCGGCCGCCGGGGTGATGATCTTCGCCGAGCCGCGCTTCGCCACCGCCATCATCGAGGAGCGCGACCTCGCCGGGCGCGCCGACCCCAACGACGAACTCGACCGCGTGGTGGCGCAGCTGCTGGCGCGCCGCCCCGACATCAGGCTGCTGTTTCTCGTCGGCTCCTGCCCCAGCGAGGTCATCAAGCTCGACCTGTCGCGGGCGGCGCTGCGCCTGTCGTGCGCCCATGCGCCGGCCGTGCGCGTGCTGAACTATTCCGGCAGCGGCATCGAGACCACCTTCACGCAGGGCGAGGACGCCTGCCTCGCCGCGCTTGTGCCGGAGCTGCCGCGGGATGACGCGACGGCGTCGCTTCTCGTCGTGGGCGCGCTTGCCGACGTGGTCGAGGACCAGTTCCGCCGCCTGTTCGATGCACTCGGCATCGGCCCCGTCGCCTTTCTGCCGCCGCGTCGGGCCGGCGAACTGCCGCCGGTGGGGCCGGAAACGCGCATCCTGCTCGCCCAACCCTTCCTCGGCGACACCGCCCGCGCGCTTGAAGGGCGCGGCGCCCGGCGCATTCCCGCCCCCATGCCGCTCGGGGCGGAAGGCTCCTGGCTGTGGTTTGCCGCCGCGGCGGCGGCCTTCGCCATCGATCCCGCCACGGTTGAGCGCGTGCTGGCGCCGGCGCGGGCGCGGGCGGAAACGGCGCTGGCCCGCCACCGCCCGGCGCTGAAGGGCAAGCGCATCTTCTTCTTTCCCGATTCGCAACTCGAAATCCCGCTGGCCCGCACCCTGGCCCGTGAACTTGGCATGGTGCCGGTGGAGGTCGGGACGCCCTACCTCCACCGTCAGCTCCTCGCCGAAGACCTCGCCCTGCTGCCGCCCGACGTTCTGCTGAGCGAGGGCCAGGACGTCGACCGCCAGCTCGACCGCTGCCGCGAGGCGGCGCCCGATCTCACCGTGTGCGGCCTCGGCCTCGCCAATCCGCTGGAAGCGGAAGGGCTGACGACCAAATGGTCGATCGAGCTGGTGTTCACGCCGATCCAGGGCTTCGAGCAGGCCGGCGACCTCGCGGAACTGTTCGCCCGGCCGCT
>CAXTMA010000122.1:0-11271 GCA_964245015.1 uncultured Beijerinckiaceae bacterium
TCGTCGCGGCGAGGATGGCGATCTCGGCGGCGAGGGCCAGTTGCACGGCGGTGTTCGTCAGGGCGACGGCGGTGGGGCTTTGCGGCGCCTCCGCCTCCATCACGAGCCGGACGCTCTCCATGGTGGCGATCGTTGCGCCGGCGGCGATGGCGTCGGTGAACACGGCGGCGAGGTCGGCACCCCAGGTGCCGGATCGGATCAGGGCTGCGGCGCTCGCCGACAGATCGCCGATCGCGTAAAGCAGGTCGGCGGCGGCTGTCCCGGTAGCGGCGGCCAGCGTGCCGCGGAGACCGTTCAGCAAGGTCGCGAGAATGGCCTGCGTTTCCGAAATCTCGTCGGTGGTCATGAGGAGACCGCCCCGCGCGTATCGGCGAGCGAGCCCTGCGTGGCCCGGTCGAGCGCATCCGACGGGTAGAAGATCGGATCGCCGTAGACCTTCACGCGCCGTCCTCGTCCGTGGTCGCGTCGGCCGCATTCAGGTCTCGCAGCGGGCAGTCGGCACCGCCCTGACCGTCGGGGTTGACGTCGGCGATCTCAAATTGGCCAAGGGTGCCGAGGTCGACGGTGTCGCCCTGCATCGGAGGTACGGCGAAGTCGGCAAGGCGGATGCCCAAAGTCGGCTGTACCGTTGAGTGATAGCCGCCGCCTTCGATCTGGATCTGGATCGGTTTCGACGCGTAGACGCCGCGGGCGGGGTAGGGCGAGGCGCCAGGTTGCGAGACGACCGGCATGATCGTCACCGACTGGCCAAATACGGCCATCGCGGGGGCGAGGACGAGGGACGCGAAGTCGATCATCACGTCTCGATCTTCGGTTTCTGCGTCGTCAACTTCGCGACCGGTTTGGCGGTCTCGACGGGCGCGCTTACGACGGTCGCTGCCGGCTTGGTGGATGCCGGCTCCTGATGGAGGGCGATGGATCCTTCGTGCAGGCGACGCTGCGTGAAGGTGTCCATCGTCCATTTCGAGCCATCAGCCCGCAAGGCGCCGTCAACGGGGTGAACGGTGCCGATGGCGTCAGGACGCGCGGGGATCACCTTGCGTTTGGTCGCCATGATGTCCCCCGCTGCGGTCGAAAATGAGCCGTCCTCGAACAAGCATCGGCGATGTCGTCAGGAAGCCGCCTGCGCGATCAGCACGTTGCCCGTGGAGGACGGGTTGGCGGCCACGTCCGACGCGAAGCCGACAGGCAGGAGTCCGCCGGAATTCACGTTGGTGAGGACGAGATTGACGCTGTCCCAATAGAGCGAGTCGCCCTGCGCCCAAGCCTGGGCTGCCACCTTGGGCAGGGCGTAGATGCCCTTGCGCCAGAAGGCGGAGACCTGCCCGGCAGGCACCGTTTCGGAGGCAACGGTGAAGATAGTGCCGATGGTGACGGGCTGGCCTGAGACCACGCCGCCGGCCGGGGCCGACGCGTAAATGGCGTCGCCCCTCTGGAGATAATTCTGCATGGATGCGTTCCCGCGGTGAGGATGAAGAAGGGCAGCCGACCGACACGAGGCGACTGGAGGTGTCTGCGCGAGGCGATCAGGCCTGGGTCAGCGATCCGGGGTTGCGATAGCCGCCGCGGAAGTCGATGGCGCCGCAGCCGAAGTCGTGCTCCAGCGAGACCTGGACGCCCTGCACACCGAAGGGCTCAAAGGTACGGACGCGCGGTCCCGTGGAGCCATTCAGGAAGCCGTAGATGTAGTTCGGCACCCGGGCCGGATCGGCGAGCAGGTACCAGCTGGTGTCGGTGATGTTTGCGTCGGAAACCGACTGCAGCTTGCCCGAGAACGGGTTGACGCTGGTGTTGAGCTGCGGGGTGATCGCGGCGACGATCTGGTCGGCCATGGTCTCCATCGACGGGCCGGTCAGGATTATCCGAGGTGGCACGTTGAGCAGCAGCTTCGACAGCGAGCGCATGGAGCGCATGGAGGCGCGACCGGCGCCGACGCTGGCCACGTTGATCATGTTGCCGCTCGCGGCGACGTTGTTGTGACTCGGATCGAAAACCGACTTGCCGTCCTGCAGGAGCTTCGGGTTCGAGTTGAACATCACGAAGAAGGTTGTGATCTCGAACACGCGCACCGTGTCGCCGGCCGAGCCCAGGATCTGGTCGATCGCGCCGAGTTGGTCATTGACGATCATCTGCCGGGAGATCGGGAAGATGACGCCGTAGGGCTTCACCGACACGGTCTCGCCGCTGTCCAGCGAGGCGCCAGCCTTCAGCTCGCCGGTCTCGGTGACCGGCTGCAGGGCCGGGAAGTCACCGGCACGGACCTGCGGGTGCGGACGGAAATCGATGAAGGGGCGCTCGACCGCGATGCCCTGATAGGTCGGGATCGCCAGTTCGTAGCGGGCCAGCAGGCTCTTGTTGAGCACGTTCTGGAAAATGGCCGGGAAGTCCGACGTCGACTGGAACGCGCGCTCGATGATGCCGAGAGCTTGCGTGGGCGTGCGGATGTTGCCGCGGTGCCCGATGCACTCCGCCGCGATCTCGACGAAGCCCATGCTCATGTAGGTCTCGGCCCGGGCGCTATGCGCCTCGAGGAACATCTTGTCGGCGCGCTGCCTCGGCGCGTACTCGATACCGTCGCTGCCGCGGGCGGCGAGCAACTGACGGACCAGCGCGAGCTCCATGGCGCCGGCGCGACCCTGGCGCTCATCGCGGGTCACCCTGATCTGCGGCACGTCGCTGCCTCCCCTGATCTGCGTCGCCGAGCTGCGCTCGGCGAGCTTGTCGAACATGATCTTGCGCAGCGCGGCGGGCTTCAGGTTGCGTTCGATGGCGCGGGGCACATCGAGCGTGATGCCCTGCGTGCGAGCCTGCTCGCCGATGCGCACGAGTTCCGCCATCTGCGTGCGGGACGGTTCCGCTGTGACGGAGCGGGTAGCGCCGCGCTTGCCGCGTTCCTTGCGGTCGCCGTCGCCGTCCTCGTCACGCTCGGCCTTGACCGGCTCGTCGGTCGGCGCCTTGGCGGCGGCGAGATCGGCCTGCTTGCCGGCCTGGTCGGTCTGGCGAGGGTCGATGTCGAAGACGAGCCCCATCTTGTCGCCGCGCTTGTCGAAAGCCGCCGCTTGGTCCTGGACGCGACGCCAGTCGTTGCCCCAGGAAGCAACGAAGTCCTGCGGCGACATCCGTCCGGGGCGCACTGCCTTCATGTCTGCTTCGATGTCGTCGTTCGGGTTGATCGGCTCCCAGGCCGGCGTCATCCATTGCGCGCGTTAGGGGTCGCGGCGGTCCGGTAGCAAGCCTGCGAGCACGACGCGCGAGGTGAAGCGCTCCCAGGTCCGGTTGCAGACGCCGGGGATGATGGTGTGGTGCTGCAACTGTTCCGTGAGGCGGCGGAATTCGACCTTGCCAGCGCGCAGGCTGGAAAAGGTTGCGCCGCGGAGGTCCCCGGTCGCTTGGTCGTAGGTGCAGCCGACGCCGGCGGCCATCGCCTGCAGGTTGAAGGTGAGGATCGGCTCGACCTGTCCGGCCGAGGTCGGCTGTGCGAACTTGATGTCCTGCCCGGCGCGCAGCTTCTTCATCATGCCCGGTTCGAGCGAGGTCACCTGCGCTGTCGGAATGGCATAGTCGTAGCCCGCAACGCCGGGCCGAGCCGGGTCCAGCAGCGGCGCCGTCGAATCGTCGTTGGTGATGAAGCCGGCGAAGCAGGCCTCGACACGCGCCTTGACGTTCACGGAGTCGACGAAGTCGGCGAGATCGCGCGCTGTCATCAGGATCGGTGCGAACCAGGGGACCCCGCGGACCTGTCCGGGGCGCAGCGCCTTGAAGAGGTGGATGACCTCGTCTTGAGGTACGAAGACCGACACGCCCGGTCGCATGTTGGCGGTGGTGATCTCGCCCGGATGCCAGGGCCATAAATATAGACCCATGCGGCGGTCGAAGTCGCCGACGCCGAGCCGTGTCCGTTCCAGGCCTTTTATCGGGTTCGCGGGATCGCCATAGATGCCATCGCGCCACTGGTCGATGTAGTCGGCTTCCAAGGCTTGTAGCTGGAACGGTACCTGCAAGCCGCTGTCGAGCGGGCGGTCAAGGAAACGGAGCACCGTCTCGCCGGACTCCACCATGGAGCGCACGGCAAGCACCTGCATGCCGTAGAAGGTCATCTGCCCAGTGACGTCGGCCTTGCGCTCCCACTCGCCCCAAAGGTTCTCGAGCCGGCGATCGTACTTGTCCGAGCCGGTGTCAGGAACCGGAACGATGCCGGTGCCCACGGCATGCGAGGTGATGATGTCGAGCATGCGGGCCGCGTAGGGCGTGTTGCGGGCGAGGTCGCGGGAGCGGTCGCGCGGCGGCCGCATCGCCGTCTGCAACTCGGCATTGGCCGAGGTATGCATCGCCTTCCATGATGCGGCTCGGCGCCCGACGGCGGCGCCCTCGTACATGCGCAACTGATGCCGAGCCTTGGCCCGTGACACGGCGGTCTGCGGCGCGAACCAGCCGATCGCTCGGTCGAGCGCGTTCATCTAGAAGCCCGACCACAGACCGTTGTTGCCCCACGGCTCAAAGCCACCTCCGGTGCCTCGGTCATGAGCGACCAGCACGGTGGCCGACTTCTGCGGGGCGAGGCCGAGGGCGCGCATGATGATGTCGCGCACCCTCAACATTTCGTCGAGCGAGCGGAAGTTCGTGCTCTTGCCCTCATAGAATACGGTTGTAACGCCGGCGGCGATGGCGTTCTCGATGGCGTCGAGCTGGGCTTGACTGAAGGCCATCAGAACCCCCGGCGCTGCATCCAGCCGCCCGCTTGTCGATTTGGCCCGAAGGCGGAGTGCTGACGGTCCGGAGGCGTCGACGTAGGCGTCTCAGAGTCGACCTGGAGGTCAGTCGCAGGCTCGTCGGCCTGCGGAGCCGGCGTGGTATGAGCAGATGGCGGCGCGGGCGGAGCGATGCTGTACTCCAGCCCCCGCTCGATCCATCGCGGGAGCGAGCGCCGGACGGCCAACGCGCCGACGAAGGTGTCCAGCGCCTCGTTGCGCGGCCTGATCGGCACCCACGACGTGATCTCGAGACCAGCACGGCGATGCGTCTCCCGTCGCTCGGCGGTCAACTGCTCGAAGTATTCCGGCCCGAAGCCGTCGGTGGCAGGGAAGTGGATGAACCCAGGCCGCGAACCGCCGTCTTCGGGTGGCTCGATCTTCAGCCGAGCGAAGATGGCATCCTTCGCGGAGTCGACGCCGAGGATCCAAACCGGATCGTTCGATCTCGACCGCGAGGCATGTGTCGGCCAAATCGGCTTCTTGCCCGCCATGCCCTTGGCGGCGAAGATGCGCCGGCCGCGACGGCGGCGGCAGAAATCGTAGACCTGCGAGCCGTGATGGCCGCCCGTGTCGATGCCGAGCGCGGCGATGCGCAACAGCCGGCCATCGCGCCGGCGAAAGACGCGGAGCGCCAGTTCATCGAGTTCGCGCCAAGCCTGAGGCTGCGCCGGATCCTGACGGATCACCTCGTAAAGGAACGGCCAAGCCTCCTCATCGGCGCCCCAGCCGATCGCCTGCACTTCGAGGCGGTCGCCCTGGACGTCGCAGAACGCGGTGACGACGAGCACCTCGTTGGGCAGGTCATCCGGTCCGTAGGCTTCGGCTCGCGCGATAAGGCCGGAGCCGTCGAGGGTCTCTCGCCCTTTCGGCTTCCATAGTTCGGCCAACGCGGTGTTGGTGAACTTCTTCAGCAATTCCTGGTCATCGCGAGCTTCGAGGAACTCACGGACGAGATCCTGCAGGCGATGGCGTTTGGAATAGATCTTCGAGGCCTGGAAGCCGGCATGTCCGCCGTAGCGCGAACGCTTGCCGCAGGCTTGGCAGAGTGAGCGGCCCTGGTGGTCCCACGTCCTCGGCTCCTGCCGCTGGCCGCAGCAGGTGAACGGCTTGGTCTGTCGCCACCCGTACCCCGGCGCGTCCTGCAGTGCCTTGAGCGCGCGTTTCCGCTCGCTTTCGGTCCAGATGGTCCCGCAGCCATCGGCACCGCAGAGAATACCCGCCGTTTCCGGCAAGTGGTTGCCGTCGCTGTCCTTGCTCCAGATCACGTTGGCCCAGGTCAGCACCTGCGCCTCGCCGCAGTGCGGGCAGGCGACGAAGCACTTCCGGCGATCGCTCGCCAGGTACTCCCGGCCGATCCGGGACTCGCCCTCAACCGTCGGGGAGCAGGAGCGGAAGAACTTGGCCAGCCCCATCGAGTGATATGTCGAAGCCCGCTCCTCGGCGAGCTTCAGCGGGTCGCCTTCGGCACCGGCACTCAGCGGGAACTTGTCGATCTCGTCGCAGAGGATGATGCGCTTCGGCCGCGAGGCGAGGTTCGTCGGCGAACTGGCGCCGACGAAGTCGAGCGGGCCGCCGGGGTATTCCTTGTGCGCGATGGTGTTGTCGCTGTCCCGCGCTTTGGGTACACGGATGATCTCCCGCAGTTCCGGCATCCGCTCGACGTCTGGCGCGAAACGCTCCTTCGAGAACGCCTCAGCGGCGCCCTCCGAGGGCTGCACGAAGAGGATGGGGGACGGCTCCTGGTGAATATAGAAGTAGCAGACGTTCTTGAGGAACTCGCTTTTCAGCAGCTGCGTCCCACTCATCACGGTGACTGTGTGGGTGTCCGCTTCGGTCGCCGCCTTCATCGGACCGAAGGCAATGGGCTGCTCGCTGGTCTTCCAGCGACCCGGCGTCGAGCTCAACGTCACGAAGCGATAGGTGTCTGCCCATTCTACGAGGTCGAGCTTGGGAGGCGGCCGCAGTGCGCGCCGCGCCGCAGCGAGTCTGATGGCTAGGAACCCAGCGCCTCGGTGTGGAAAGTCACCGGCAATGGAGCTCACCAAGCGCCTCGGTCACTTCAGCTTGCAGGGCTGCTTCGATCTCGGCCCGGGTCAGATCGACGAGCAGCGCTGCCATCTTGCCAGGGATCGCCAGCAGACGTTCGCGAACCATCGCGTATTCGGCTTCGACCTGCTGGCCGACCTCGTCGACGCGGATCCACTCTTTCTGGCTGACCTCGAACTCGTGCTTGCGCTGAAGACCGAGGAAGTTCTCTTTGCGCCGTACCGCTTCGGCGGTCGACAGGTTCGGATCGTTGAGGTCGAAATCGTCCGGATCCGGCGCACCTTCGCTGGGATGATCTGGCGGCTTCGGCCTGGAGTGCGCGTCCGATTTCGTTTTCGCCGCTGACTTCGGCTTCGCGGGACCAGCGTCGGAGTTGTTACCATTCGGTGCGCGGACGGGGCGATGGGTAACACCGCCCCGGTAACAGGCCGGCCGCTCGTCAAGCTTCCATTCGGTGGCTTCGATGTCGACTTTCCCGTCATCGCCGAGAACCAGAAAGCCTTTGTCCTTCCAGCCGGTTACGGCTTTCCTGGTAACTCCGCGACGTCTTGCGAACTCGGCTTGCGAAAGAAATTTTTGGCGCCGATTTGTCTCCCATCGGCGCTGTTACCTAATGCCCTGTTACCGGGTTTTCGGCTCCCAAAACTAGGGATGGTGAGCGGTCGTGCGTTACACCCGACCGCAGGGGGCCTGGGAAGGACCCGGCAGTTTTGCAACACTGTTGCTGAAGTCGCGCGACTGCCGGAGGTGCTGGTGGTATTCCCGATGCAGCCAAGGCTGCGCGCTCAGACGGCGCAAAGCGATGATCAGCGCGCTTGCACAAACCCAGAAACAACAAAGCGCCCGAAGCCTTTCGGCCCGAGCGCTCATCCGGTCACTGCGCTTTCGGTGCCCGAAACCGGCTCCGCGTGTCAAGCGTAACGATTACCGCCGCTTCCGCTCCCAACTCCAGCCCGGCTACGTCAGATGCAGCGCGATCAGCGTCAGAACCGCGACCGCGAAGATCAGCGTCATCCGGATCCAGTCCACGTCGCGGGCGTCGAGGACGATCGTTGGCGGATTCATCATCATGCTGTTCCGAACAGGCGATCCCGCAAGTCGACCGGCAAGCCGATGCGGCGGTCATTGAAGCAGCGGTGCGCGAGGTGGCGCTGCTCTGAAGAGTGAGGAGCTAAGGTGGAGAGCAACTTCTCACCTCCGGGCTGCAGCTCTCTACATTGCGAAATGGGACGGTGCTCTACGCCGCCCCGCCGGTCACGAGGCCGGCGTCGGCTGCGGCGGGAACACCCAGCCGTCCGGCGGCTGCGATGGGCTGCAGAGAAGCCGCCGCAGCAAATACCCTGACAGGAACAGCCGGTACCGCACGAGGTCGATCTGGACCAGGAGGTCGGGCGTCATGTCGATGCCGAGCTGATCGGCGATCGCTTCGGCCAGGACGACGGTCTCACGGTTCGCCATCAGTGCACCGCATGCTCGACGACGACCGCATCGGCTCGGGCGAGCCCCATGCGGGAAGCTTGAAACCAGGAAGCGGCCGCAGCCGACTTCCAGACCCGGATCGGCAGTGAGGGCGGTGCCCACACCAGCTGTTCGCTCTGCGCGGCGAGGAAGCGCCTGGGTGCCAGTGGCGTGCTGGCGCGTTCGATGGTGTAGCGACGCTTTAGCGACATGGTCACGACCGGCAGAGCCGCCCGGCCCACGATCTTTCCCGGCGGGGCAGCGCGCGGCGCGGGCGTTCCCCGGCGTGCACACGCTGCATCGGGTCGGTCGGCGTCGGCGAGGGTTGCGGATCAGCTAGGATCGCCGCGGAGCCGACATGATCCGCCTCCGCCAGGACGATCTCATCCGGTTCGCGCCCGTTCGTCCAATCGTGGTCGCCCGTACGACGGCTCACCGCGCCTGCGCCTCGGCTTCGATGATCGCGATCTGCCCGAGCAGCACGGCGCGCGCCGAACGAAGGTCGGCCAACTCGGCGAAGTCCACGACCCTCCGCTCCCTTTCGGAGGCGATGGCCACTTCGATCGCGGCGAGTTGGGGGCGCAGGCGCGACAGGTCGTCGAAGACGCGATGGGACATCGGCGCTCCTTGTGCGGGTCTGCGACGCCCGCCGCTTGAATTGCGAGGGACAACAGGATGGGGTGATTGCCTCGGCCTTGCAGACGGGCATCGCGAATGGAGGTCAGGCGTCCTTGCGGGTGCGCAGGAGGCGACGCGCGCAGTCGTTCGGATTGCACCGACGCAGCGAGCGGAACAGGACCATGTCATTCAGCAAACCGAGGAAACTCAACAGGATCGTCCAGCCCGCGATGGTCGCCCAGAACATCAGCCAGAAGGCGAGCCACCAGTGAGCAGTGGCCCAGGTCCAGAAAGTCAGGGTCAAAGGAAGCCCTTCCCAGCATTATTCCGGAACAACTCGCCGTCCTCCATGTAGCCCATGGTGGTTTCGAGCTTGGCATGACGCATGTGGTTCGCGGTCAGCCGGAGATCGGCGCCGACGTCGCCGGCGGTGGTGGCGAAGCCGCGACGGCAGGAATGGCCGCTGAAGGTCGCCGGATCGAGGCCGGCGGCGGCGCAGCGCGCCTTGATAATAGGGGCGAAGTGCCCACCGGTGATTGCCTCCGGGCTGGCGCAATCGCCGGCGATGCCGCGGAACACCGGGCCGGTGGTGATCTTGCCGGCGATGAGCCAGTCCTTGACCGCCTCGGGGATCTTCAGCTTGCCGTCAGGCACGGCGACGCTGCGGCCCTTGCCGGCCTGGTCGGTCTTGGTCTTGCCCAGCCGGATGAGCACGCCCTTGCGGTCGAACTCGACGTCGGCGACCTGCAGGGTCACCAGTTCGGACCGGCGCAGCGCGGCGCCGAAGCACAGCAGGATTAGCGCGCGGTCGCGGACATCGATCAGCGCGTCGGCTTTGATCTTGCGGACGACCTTCGTGAGCAGGTCGGCGGTCAGCGCCTGCTTTTTTGCCGGCCGGCGACCGAGTCGGTTGCGGATCCCGGCGAGGACGGCCCGCACTTCTTCGCGACCGGTCGGTGAGTCGAAGCCCAGCGCGCGATGAGCGAAAGCGATCGCGGCGGCGCGGCGGTCGATCGTGGCGACCGACCGGTTGAGCCCGGCGAGGGCGGCGAAGTAGCGGCACAGCGTGCGGCTTTCGGCCGGCGCGGCGACCGCATTATCGCGCTCGCAGAAAGCGCTGAAATCAGCCCAGTCGAAATAATAGGCGCGGCGCGTTGCAGCCAACTTCGACGCGGAGGCGAAAAGCGAGGCCGCTTTGGCGAGGTCGTCGGGCGCCACTTCCCGAGACAGATCGGCCGATCCTGGGTGCACGATAATGTTCATCGGGCACCCAGTTTCGGTCACGGTGCCCCCTAGGGAGCGTAGGCACGATAAGGGCAATTATCCTGCATCTCGGCAGGCACGATAATGAGCGATCCAGCGATCAAGGCGCCCGGAGACGTAAGACCTTTTTGCATATACAATCTGATTGACGAGGATTGCATAATCGTATATACAATCAGGTATGGAGATCACCTGGGACGAACCGAAGCGTTTGGCGACCCTGGCAGGTCGCAGCCTCGACTTCGCGATGGTCACGGAAGCCTTCTTCGCCTCCGCCAAGGTGGTGCCGGCCAGGGAAGGTCGCTTCCTGGCGATCGGCCTGATCGGCACCCGCGCCTACGCGGTGATCTTCAAGCCGCTCGGCTCGGAGGCGGTCTCCCTGATCAGCCTTCGCGTGGCGACCAAGAAGGAGAGGGCGATCCTGTGACGAGCAAACCCAAGAAGCCCGCCGGGCCGAAGCCGACACTAGCCGCACGCGGCTACAGCGATGCGGATCTCGCGGAAGCGATGGACTTTCCGGAGATGACCGATGAACAGCTCGCAGCAGCTAAGCCGTTCGCCGAGGTCCTTCCCGAACTTGCCGGATCGATCAAGCGTCGCGGGAAGCAGAAAGCACCGATCAAGGTGCCGGTGAGCTTGCGCCTTGACCCCGAGGTCGTTGATCGGTTCAAGGCGGCGGGGCCAGGATGGCAGACCCGCATGGGTGATGCTCTGAAGAAGGCGGCGGGGCTTTAGCGAGCCGCCTCGCGCACTCGCTCACAAACGATCTTCGCGTAGGACTTCCCAGCCTCCGGAGCGAGCACAGTGTGCGCGACCGTCGCCTGTTGAGGCAGACCGCACATCCGGGTCAGCGGGAAGATCATGACGTCGAGCGCCGTGTCGGACGTGCACGCAGCCGGATCCGTGCCCATCGCGCAGATGAGCAGCATTGTTTTCAGCATGGCGGTAAGCTCCGGATACAGATGCTATCCACATCAAGTAGAGGCGACCCAATCGCTGACTTAACATAAGTAAATGAGCAAGATCGCACGCAAGATGCTTCAGCAGTCGATCGTTGATGTCAAGGTTGCAATAATCTGGCCGTAATTACCCAGGGGGTGGCCAGCCTGGGCGAGTGCCGTCAGGCGCCGATGGT
>CAXTMA010000123.1:0-11203 GCA_964245015.1 uncultured Beijerinckiaceae bacterium
TGGAGCGCGGGCCCTGGTGGCGGAATTGGTAGACGCGCTGGTTTCAGGTACCAGTGGTGAAAGCCGTGGAGGTTCGAGTCCTCTCCTGGGCACCACGCATTCTTCATGCGATCGCAATAAGTTGCTGATTGGCTTGGGTGATTAGGCAGCCGCTCTGACACAGCGGACTGACACATTGGCCATCAAAATGCCCGCACCCGTGCGCTTCGCCAACGGAATCTGGCACCTCAACATCCGGGTCCCGCGCGACCTCGCCGCCGTCCTGCGCGGGACGGTGGTGACCCTCCCCGTCGTCGACGAGCACGTCACCGTGCGGATCAGCGGCAAGGTGGTGCTGTCGCTGCGGACCAGGGATGGCGCCGAGGCGAAGCAGCGTTTCAGACCCGCCGAAGCCGCCCTCGGCAGCCATTTCGCCAAGATGCGGGCGGCGAAGTCCAGGGGCCTCTCTTCGCCGCAAGCCGGTCCGCCCGCATCCGGCATCGCGCCGGCGCAGGCCTCGACTATCCCATCCTTGTCGCACAAGATGGTCGTCGCGCTCTCGGGTGAGGCCTACCGCGATTTGGTGGACAAGGGCGAGGACAGCATCGGCCCCGACGACTTCGCCGAGGCTCAGGCGATCCATGAGGAGCAGGTCGCCAGCTACATGCATGGCGAACCGGTCGAAGGCGAAGGACCGCTCGCCACGAAGGAGGCGGCGTTCCTCGCCGACCTCGCGCTTCCGCATGGGCCGGCCCTGCTGGCCTGGAGGCAAGGCGGTCTCGACTTCGGTTCCCTTCGTGTGACAAGGGAAGAAGCTCTGGAAGAGCTGTTCGGTCGTGAGGCCGACCGGATCGCGGCCAAGCACGGCCTGTCGCTCGATCCAGCCTCGCGCCTGGCGCTTCTCCGGCAGATCGGAACGACGCGGATCCTGGCCACGGCGCGGCTGAAGCGCGCCGCGGACGGCGACTTCTCTCCCGACACCAACCTGTCGCGCTTCCCCGATTACCGCGGGCTGCAGAAGGTGACCGTCGCCGACCTCTTCAAGAGTTGGCGCCTCCACAACGCCGACAAGGTCGCGGGCAGCACCATCCGGCGCTACACGCCGACCCTGAACAGCCTCGCCGCCTTCCTGCCGGGCAAGGACATCCGCAAGATTGGCGAAGACGACATCTGGGCCTGGGCGGAGCACCGGCGCGATCACGATAAGATCGCCGTGCGCACGATCAATCGCAACGACCTCGTCGCCGCGAGCTCGGTGTTCGCCTTCGCTGTAACCCGTGACGGCAAGCGCCTGCTCGGCGCCAACCCGGTCAAGTGCGTGAAGCTCGACGAGCCCAAGATGCGCAAGCTGCGGGCACGGACCTTCCGCAAGGACGAGATCACCACCATCCTGACCCTGGCGCGTGGCGTCACGATCAGCCGCGCCTACCCGCGAGCCTCGGCCTCGCGCCGCTGGGTGCCCTGGATGTGCGCCTACCTCGGCTGCCGCGTCCAGGAACCGTGCTGGCTGAAGAAGGACAGCTTCTGGGTCGAGGACGGCGTCTGGGTGGTGGAGTTCCCGCAGACCAAAGACGGCAACGCGCGTGTCGTTCCCCTGCATGATGCGCTGATTGCCGAAGGCCTGGTCAGGTACGTGCAGGCAGCGCCCGATGGCTGGCTGTTCGTCGAGGACAAGCCGCGCGAAAAGGAAAGCATCCGAACCCTTCAGGAGCAGCGGGCCAGCGAGATCTCCGCGTGGATCCAGCAACGGATCGGGTTGGAGGACGGCGTCGACCCTTCCCACGGCTGGCGTCACACCTGGATTACGATCGCGTCCAGTCTGAGCGTGAACATCAACAAGCGTCACCAGAACGCGATCAACGGTCACAACAAGAACAAGGATGCGTCTGACGGCTACTGCGAGTTTCCGGTTGCGGAGTTGAAAGCAGCTCTGGACAGGTTTCCTGTTTTCTGCCTCGACGAGCGCTGATCGAAGATGCCGTTGGAGCGACAACAGCGTGTACTCAGCTGAGGCTGGCTGGGGCGGGAGGAGCCGCAGCCACCGTACGAAGCCGGGCCAACCCGACCGACCATCGAGGGGACTGCCCTTTCCGGTACGAGCCCTAGACCAGGGCCGCGTACAGGCCAAGGTCGGGGCGTTGCATGTGCACAAGTGCCGTCGATCTCTGCTCCCGACCTGAAGCGTGGGACGAGAATGTAGGCGGCATCCGCCGGGACGCTGTCGAGCCGCAGCGAGTCGCGATACCGATGATGTATGTCCACCAAGCCGTCGTGCACCGACTTGCAGCTCGCGCGGTATTCGGCATCGAAGAGAGTTTACTCATCAACAGTGAACGTGCTCGGGTTGAACAGGCCAGAGTAGCCCAACGGGATCAGTTGCTGGGGATGTGACTTCGGTGCTGATCAGCATTGAGCTCCTACGTCGATCCACGCTGGCTGACTTGCACCTTCTCGCCTTCGGCAACGAAACGCTCCAAAAGGCTACTTCAATTGTTATATTCTATCAACGCGCTTCAATTCAGCACTAAGGATCGAAGCTGCGAAGCAGTTGAGGAAAGATCAGCTAAGTCGACTGTGGCGGTCGAGAGCTGTTCCATTCCGCACGCAAGAAGATAGCGTTCGAGAACACCTGGAGTCTGGAGTGCCGTATGATGCGGGTAAAGCAACATAAGCTTTGAGCATGCGTATAAGCGCGCGTAGGCCATCATCTGGTAGACATCACTTTGCGAGACGCCCCATTTCGCTTGTTCGGCGCGGGGCACCAAACGCTTCCATTTGGTATCGATTACCATGAGGATCTCTGAGCCGTGCTTGACCAGGATATCCGGTCGCGTTTGGAAGTGCTCGCGACCGCGTTGCCCCTCGGCATCAATCTCGTTCATGCAGTAATGCCGACCACCTTGAGCGATGATGTGGAACGCGTGACCGCGCATTGCTCGCTGCAGCACTTTCGCCACATAGGCCTCAAACAGGCGTCCCATGTCGAAGAGGAGCGCGGTACCCGTGACGTGGCCGGAACTCGTTGTCTGGTAGTCCCCTTCAAAAAGTAATCGAGCAAGCCGCACGAGTGGTCCCCAGCGCCGGTCGGTGCGTTCAAGATGGATCTGTGACCAAGGCACGTGTTGCGATTGGAGATCACCAACCTCTGCATACGCGAAAGCAAGTTCGGCCAACCGCCGCTGTGTCTCGGCACGGCGAGCGAAACGGCGTAGGCGTTGAACTGCAGCTTTCATGATGCGATTCAGAAGCACGTCGGGCGAGAGCGCATCGTACCGGCACGCAAGCCGCCAAGGACTGGCAGCCAGTGTCGTGAACTGCCGGACCATGTCCAATCGGCCGCGCAGCGACGGTAGGTCTTCCTCATGGTTGAGGTAGCGTCTAGGCAGACCGTGGCGGACGGCGTCGATGAGGCGGTCGGCGAATAACCGCACCAAGACATCGAGCAAAGTCTGGTGCTGGATGCCGAGACAAGCGGCGCCCTCCGGTGCGACCTCCAGATCGTGCACGAGCGAAAGCATGTGGATGAGACGCTCGCGCGCGCCCTGCTCGCCCTTCGGCCCATCGATCTTAGGCAGGATCTCGAGGGTGTGCTCGCCGGCTGCGATTACGCCGACAATGTTCTGCGCGCGGACAAAGCGGCCGCCGTCGACCAGGATGCGCGTACCATCCAGGCCGCCCAGCATTGAGTTGCGGGCGACCGCGAGCAGCTGGTCAGCAATATGTCGGGTCAGCCCCTCCTGCCCGATTGCGCGCTTTTCCCATTCGAGGAGAGGCTTCACGAGATGAAACACTTGTAGGCGTCGTCCGCGAACTGAGCCCTGATCGACCAGCGGCGACGCTCATCATGCTCATCGCTGTTCGCGCCCGTACTGCCGGGCGGCTTTAGCGGCGCCCACACCACGAACTTGCCTTGGCCTGATGCGGCATCGGCGTCGCCCAAGACGGCAGCTACCTTTTCCCAATCCTCAAAAAAGTACTCCTGAAGCAGAGGCATCACCTTGGTGCGCATCACCCTGTCGATGTCCTCCCTTGATGCGCACGTCATGAAGAACCCATGCCCGATCTGGTGCTCGCGGTCGAAGAGGTATTCAATGCGCGCGTTGATGCTCCTCAGCATGGACTGCAGAGGCACGTCACCAACGGCCTCTGGCAAGCGTTCCGGCTCGGGCATCAACTCCACGAAGTCAAATCGTCGCCGCAACGCCGTGTCCAGAAGCGCAATCGAGCGATCGGCGGTGTTCATGGTGCCAAGGATGTGAAGGTTAGGTGGTACGCCAAACAGGTCTCGCGAGTAGGGCAGGCGTACCTTGATTTCTCCGACCGCACCGATCCGCTTGTCAGGCTCAATCAAGGTAATGAGCTCGCCAAACACCTTGGATATGTTGGCACGGTTAATCTCGTCGATGATAAGGACATAGGCGTCAGCCTCACCACCTGGCTGCTCGCCGCCGGAGAGAAGGTGCTGGAGCGCTTCGCGCTTGAGCAATCCCTCCTGAAGCAGGTAACAGGAACGCATGGTAAAAGGCTTGGAGTAGATGGTGTCTGCCGACAGAGGTTCGTCGGGTAGAAGGAGCCAGCGGACGCTTCTTCTATGGTGATATTCGTCGTCTGCACTCTGCTCGAAACGGTACGGTCCGGTGACCTCGCCGATCGCACGGAACTCCGAATTTCCATTTGAAATGACGACTAGGTCGCCTTTCTGCATCACCGAGCGGAACTGCCAAAGTTGCGAGATATGTCCGCTGGACGCCTTTGCCTCGGGCTCAATCTCCTTCCAACGCGCGACGAATGGTTGATAGCCCCTGCCGCCGTCATAGCGCTGGTCTGACCAGTCTTCCTCTCCTCCCCAGCCGAGCGCGATGTAGTTACCCTCGACTGCAGCCTGGAAGATATAGTCTTCAATTCCTGCGCGGCCAAGCGACATCTTGAATACTTGACGGTCATTGACTCTCAAGCCGGCGCTCCGCCGGACAGTCTTGCGCGCTTGCTCGGCCAGGGCAGATATCTCGCGGAATACCCCGCGTTTTGACACGAGCCGGAAGCCCCCACTTACCTCGCCTGCCGGCTCATCCGCACCGGTATCGGGTCTCAAGCCTTCCACAAATTCCTCGTACGAGTAGCTCTGGTGAAAGGTGACGAATTGGATACGGCGAGCGTCGACGAGGCGTCGATATTCCGCCATCAGCGCCATTCGAAAGTCGTCCTGGAGCAGCGGATCGTTTTCAGCCAAGCCGTTGCAGATCCTAACGGCGTGGGACGCGGTGGCGAAGGTCTTGCCCGTCCCGGGAGGCCCGTAGAGAATCAGGTTCGCGGGCTGCACAACTCCCCGATGCAGGTCTGCCGGTGCAACCTCGTCTTCTACTCCATTCTGTCCGTCAATCACTTTGAAGCCTAGCGCGCTGAGTACCTGACGAGCACCTGTGCCACCATAAGGGCCATCCACGCCGTGCTGTAACCTATAGGCGGCATTGGCGATTCCTTTGGATGGGTAATGCTTCCCATTTCTCAGGACGCGATATCGGACGTTCTGAAGGCTCAATCCATACTTTGCGACGAACTTAGCATCGCCGAGCGCGTCGCACTCATCCATCGCTTGATGGACATGCGTTTGGTCGATCGCGGGTCCCACTTCACTAGCCTCCTTCCCAATGCTTTGGCGCCCTCAACAGGACATCGAAAGTAGTTGTAAATCGGCGCGAGATCGTGAACCCACAAGCATTGCTTGTAATTTATAATGACGATGGTCGTGCCGTGACGCCGGCACCAAATAGCATCCAGAAACCATGCCGACACGTACGCCGGGCGTATAAAATAACATGAAAGTAGGCGATTGCGCCGCCTTCCTGCATATCATCGGTGATCTTCGTGCAAAGTGCTTGCAGAGAAGATCGATAAGGTGGCGTCAACTACAGTTTGGACAAGGAGGCTCCGATCTAGGCGCGTGTTGCGCGCCTCGCAGGAGGTTTCCGGAATGAGTAGACAAGCGTGACAGGCAGCCCCGTGCAGCGGTCTATCGTCGTGTTCGTTGTCCGGGCCGTGTTCAGCGCAGATAGGGTCGTTTGAGCAGAGCCGCAGCTTTGCCATCGTAGCCGCCAGGAGGGCTGGAACGCGCTCGGCCATGCTGCTGAGACCACCCAGCGTTCCCTGGCCGCCAGCCGTCGACGTGTAAATCAGGATACCGAAGCGGTCGGTCTGCCCCGTCCCACCCGCGTAGATACGCTCCTTGAGAGATGAGAGCGGATAGCCGCAGTCCAGAGCCAATTCGGCTAGCAAGGCGTGCGACAGGGAGTGCAGGGCCCAATAGGCAGTGCCGAGGTGCTTGGGCGGTCGATTGAAGCGGGCGGCATCACGCGCTTCGCCCGCCTTCAGGAGTTCTCCCCGCTGCGTGACCTCAGGCACTTGAAGCCACGTGTGCAAAAAGTCCGGCGCGATATGGAGAAAGATCCCCTCGCCGAACTGCTCTACGGCTGGGAGCCACTCGACGCTGCGGGCTAGGTCGGCGCCGTCAACGGCGAGTTGGATCTCATCGAGGTCGCTTTCGGCCGATGTTGGGGGCGGCTCCAGGCGCGTGAAGCCGTAAAGGCAGGTCACCTCGCGGAGCCGATGCACCCTGACGACGCCCCGCAACAGGTCTTCCCATGGCGCAGTCAGGCCGAGGCGCTCGCGATCGATCGTTTCGGCGAAGAGGAACGAGGACGGGCCGTCGTGGCCGATCCAACGCTGACCTGACGCGAGGAGGTCAAACTCGGCGAGCTTCGGGTTGGCCGCGCCCTGTGACGCTCCCGCGCCGCCCTCCTCGACCGCACTTGTGATCTCGCGGTCCGGGAAGGGCGCGAAAGCCTCCTTGGTCGTCGGCAGGGTGCGGAGCACCTGGAGCCAGTTCGGCAGGGCTCGAAGGCTTTCGATCGTTGAATGATGCTCCTGGACGGCTTGGCGCACGCGGCTGTCGGACTTGCTGAGCGAAATGACCGTCACCGTCTGGGCAAAGTAGGTGTTGGTGGCTGATCGAGGAAGGAGCCGCAGATCCTTGTCGCAGGTGTCATCGGGCAGCCGCCGGGGATAAAGCCAGGGGCTGTGGCAGCCGCACCGCCCAAGGAACTTGGGCTTATAAAGGTCTCCGAGTGAGACGGACGCTCCGCAGGTGCAGCGGACGGAGATGTCCGCCGGATCCGAGCTCACGCCACGTTCGACCCAAAACATCGCTTTGCGGCAGGTCCGATCGCCCTCGCGATGAGCGAGCCCGCGCCAGTCAATGTCTTGGAGGTGGCCGCCCGCGCAGGCCGCAACGAAGCGGATCGGGTTGACGGCGCTCTTCTTGCTCTCCCCCTGGTAGGAGAGCTTGCCGCCCTTGGTGACGTCGAGGTCGCGGTACTCGATCATGCGCCGGCGCTTCTCGGCCCGAGCCGGCCCCGGCTCGGCGCCGCGCTCGGCGACACCGTCGGCCTTGACGTCGTCCGCGGTGAACCATGTCGGGAAGATCATGACGTCGACGCCCGGCGCGCCCTTGTCTTTGCGGTCCTCGTCGTAGACGGGCGGCTGCCGCAGGCCGTGGAAGGTCGGGCTGAGCTTATCGCCGAGCTGCTGCCGAAGAAGCGGCACGAGGCGATCCTCCTCGACCGGCTTCCAATCGGCGTAGCGCCAGCCTTGCAGGCCTCCCACGACGACTGCGTGTTCGGGTAGGTCGAGCATCGCGCCCGGGCCATAGGTCAGGAGCAGTTGGCTGAAACTCTGGGTGATGTCGGCCATTTCGGGATCAGTTCTCGAAGGCTGCGCCGTCGGGGCTCCGGAGCTTCAGCAGTGAGACCGGTTCCGTGTCCCGCATCGACCGCCCCGCCTCGAACCACGTCCTGTTGCCGGTGATGTTGCCGCCCTGTGAGAGCGGTTCCTGGAGCAGGCGCTTCACGGGATCGCCCTTGCCGTAAACGAAAGCGTCGCCGTTCCGGGTTTGCCGGTCGGCAATCTCGATCCAGGCGTCCCGCAGCTCGTCGAGCCGCGCGAGGCAGCGGCGCATCGCGTCCGCGTCTTGGCCGGCGACGCCCATCTTCTCCGCCACGATGACCCTCACAGCCTCAAAGGCGTCTGCGTGTTCGGCAAGGTGCTCGGCGCCCGTCTGCGGCGTCAGCGCCGGCTCAATGTGGCGCGCCCCGGCGACGAGAGTCGCGGCGAGCGCGCGATCGAGGGCGCGACCCGCGAAGGGCGTCACGCTCGTGGCCTCGACGGCGCGATAGAAGCTCATATGGAAAGCGCGGAACTGCTCGTAGTGCGTCCGGTCCCGCGGCTTGTGTATGTTGAGCAGCGTCACAACAAGCCCGGGCTTCTCGGCCACGCGGCCGACGCGCGACGTCGCCTGGATGTACTCAGCCGCGGTCTTGGGCTGTCCCTGAACTACCATGAGGCCGAGTCGGCCGATGTCGAGGCCGACCGAGATCATGTTGGTCGCCATGGCCACGTCGACCGCATTCTTGTCGCGCGCGGGGAGGCCGAGGCGCGTACGGGCTTCGGATACCTTGTCGGTGCTGTAGCGCGAGGTCAGCTCCTGGATCTCGCGCAGGGTGCGGTCGGCGAAAGGCCAACCCTCCGGCGACCGGCGGACGCGATCCACGCCGTAGGTGGTGAGGTGCGTGCGCACCTCGTCGTCGACGATGCGTCGTGCGCCCCCAAGCTCGCGCAGAGCGTTGAAGTAGCAAAGGGCTGTCAGGTACGGGTCGGCGGGGTCGTCCTTGGTGCCCGTCGACAACGCTTGCGCGCCCGCCAGCAGGGTCTGCAGGGTGCGCAGGAAAACGAGCTTCGGACCTCGCCCCGGCGAAGCGACGCCGGCGTAGAGGCGAGAGGGCGTGACACGGTCGACCTTCGCGAAGAAGGAGTCGTCCCGGCCGACGCCGGGCGGCGGGAAGATCGCGGTCCGGTCGCGGCCGAACAGGTTGCGGATCTGCGCGTCCGCGCGCCTCACCGTGGCGGTGGAGGCGACGATCTTGGGGCCGCGCCGTTCGCCGTTCACTCGGCGCGAGGACAGGAGGTCAAAGGCGGTCTCATAGAGCCCCGCTACGGTGCCGAGCGGGCCGGAGATAAGATGCAGCTCGTCCTGGATGATGAGATCGATAGGCCGCAGCTCCGCTTCCAGAGCGCGCCCGGCCGTTCTCTCCTCGGCGCCGTAGAAGCCCTGATCGTCCACCCGGTTGACGTTGCCGAAGAAAGCGCCGCTGCGCCCTTCCCATGGCACGCCGGCGAACTTGTCGACGGTGGCGATCATGAAGGCCGGCAGGCGGCGGTAGATCTCATCGTCGACCACGACGATCGGCAGGCGCTGCTGCCCCGTGAAAGGGCAGTTGCGTTCGAGGCCGTCGCAGGTGATGTCGAGCCGCTGCGGCATCGCGACATTGGGGTAGATGTGGAAGCCCTCTTTGCGCAGGGGCGTGCCGCACCACGGGCAGTCCTTGATGGGCGCCGGCGCGGGGCCGCCCTTCTTGTGCTCCTGCAGCCACCGGACCGCCGTCCCCTCCTTCGGGCTCTTGCTGGTGCCGAAGGTGTTAGGCGTCGCGCCGCCGCCGACCCAGAGGCCGATCTCGATCGGCCAAGTGCCCAGGCGTCCCTTCTCCTGCCGCTCCAACTCCAGGGCGCAGACGAGGCCGGCAGCGCGCTGGAGTTGGTCAAGTGTCAAAAGGCGCAGCGTGTAGCGCATGACGACCGATAGGCCGGCGCCGGCGAGGCCGGGGTTGGCGAGCCGCCGCCGCGCGATCGCGAAGGCCGCGAGGCCGAGATAGGCCTCGGTCTTGCCGCCGCCCGTGGGGAAGAACAGCAGGTCGACGATCGGTCGGTCGGGATGGGCCGGCGAGGCGAGCCCTTCGAGGTTGAGCAGCACGAAAGCGAGCTGGAACAGGCGCCAGCCCGGCGCCTTCTTCGGTGGCTGCCCGTTCTGCGCCACCGAGCGCTGGATGTTGGCTCGCGCCATCACCCGGTTGGCGATGGCGAAGGCTTCGCGGCTGAACGGGTCGGCGATGAGATGGGCTATGCCGCCCGCGATCCGGCGCCGCGCCGCCTCGACGTTGGCGAGGCATTCGTGCGCGACCTCCCGCCGCCGCGCCCCGTCGACGACAGCCGCGACCTCGGCCTGCCCGGCCGCCCAGCGCGCATAATCGGCCGGCAAGGCGTCCAGCACAGCCGCCAGCGCCTTCACATCGAGGGCCGCCGCGGCGAGCGCCTCCATGCCGCGCTCGATGCCGGCGACGTCGAGGTCTGCGCCGAGCTTCTCGACCTCCTGGACAGGAATCGGATTGGTGAAGACCCGCGTCACGCGGCCTTCCGCGTCCGGTGGCGCCCAGTCGCCTGATGTGTTGTGGCCGACGGCGTAGGAGAACACGTCGCGGTAGTGCAGGTCGGCGAGGCGCGCGTCGAAGTCGGGCGCGTCGTAGGAGGCGCGGTCGTCACGCGGCGCGAATCCTGATGGCGCGGTTAATTCCAGCCTCGCCTGAAACGCGAAAGCAACGTCGCCGAAGCGGCGCACCGCCTCGGGACGCGCGTTGACCAGGAAGACCGAAACGGCGAGGAGGTCGCGGTGCACGCCGTCGATCCCGGCCGTGCGGGTCGGGCGGGCGGAAACAACGAGGCGTAGGCAACCGCCGGGCACCTGCGGCGCCGCGCTGTCCCACAGGTCGATCGCCTGCGCTTCGCCGTTGCGTTGGGCTGCGAGCGGAATGGTCACGCGTTCCTCGCGCGGGATGCGGCGCCAGGCCAGCGTTCCCTTGTGTGGCTCGCGGGGCCGCTCGCCCACCGCCATCGCGGCCTCGCGCCGGGCTGGCAGCAGCACGGCCTCGTCGAGCGGCGGCTCGGTGACGTAGTCGCCCCAGGTGACGCGCGCCTCTAGCTCGCGCGCGCCTTCGGGCAGCAGCACGGTGAGGCCGAGCGACGAAGGCTCGAAGGAGCGGGACGGCGGGCGCTCGTTCGCGCCCTCGTCGGCAGGCACGCCGCGGCCGGTCGCGCCCTGCTCCATGCCTTCACTGCTGCGCTGCTCCTCCAACCGCAACTCGGCTTGCTCCTCGGCGGTCCTTTCGTCGGAGGCGCGGGCCGGCGCCTGCGCGGCCGTGGCGCCTGCGCCGCGGCGCGGCCCGAGGAAGCCGGTGAGGTAGAAGGTCGAGGGGCTCGCGCCGGCCAGCACCTCGCGGGCGAGGTCAGGGTCGCGGTCCGGACAGGGGCCGACGAGGTCGCGGCGCATCATGTCGAGCAGGCG
>CAXTMA010000124.1:0-11185 GCA_964245015.1 uncultured Beijerinckiaceae bacterium
GCGGCGCGCCGGGCCGAACTCGCCGCAGCCCTCGCCGTCGGGCACAGCGGCTGCGCCTGCCTTGCCTTCGGCGTTCCCGATCAGACAGCGAGCTGGCGGGTGGTGGAGATCGCCGACAGGCTCGCCGCCCTCTTCGCCGCACGCAGGATCGGCGCCGTGCTGACCCATCCCTACGAGGGCGGCCATCCCGACCACGATGCCGTCGCCATCGCCGCCCGCACGGCCTGCCGAGAAGCCGCCCGGCGCGGCCACTCTCCCCCTGCCCTGATCGAGATGGCCGGCTACCACGCCGGGGTGGACGACCGGCTGGTGACGGGGCGCTTCCTTCCCAACGGCGGCGAGGCGACCGTCGTGACGCTCGACCCGGCCGAGCGCGCTCGAAAGGTGGCGATGCTGCGCTGCTTCGCCAGTCAGCAGGCGACGCTGGCCGCCTTCGGCTGCGACACCGAGGTTTTCCGCCCCGCACCGTCCTACGATTTTTCACGGCCGCCGCACGCAGGCGCCCTGCATTACGAGCGCTACGAATGGGGCATGACCGGCGAGCGCTGGCGCGCTCTTGCCGGCGCCGTGCCCTCGGAAGATCACTGACGTGAGGCGGCTGACGATCCTCAGCGTCGCTTATGCGCTGGCCCCGGTCGGCCCGGACTCGGTCGGCGGTGCCGAACAGATCCTGGCCGCTCTCGACCGCGCCTGCGTCGAGGCCGGCCATCGCTCGCTGGTGGTGGCCTGCCGAGGGTCGCGCGTCGCCGGCGAGTGGATCGAGACGGGCGTCGATCCCGCTGCCGCCATCAACGAGGAGGCGCGTCGAAGCGCCGTGGCCGCGACGCGGGCGGCGGTGACATCGGTGCTCGCGCGCGAACGCGTCGATCTCGTCCACGCCCACGGCCTCGACTTCGCCGCCACGCTGCCCGTCGACGGGCCGCCGCGGCTTCTCACCCTTCACCTGCCGCCGGATTGCTATCCGCCGCTGCGGCTGCGCTCCTGCGACCGTTGGCATTGCGTGTCGGCGGCGCAGCAGCGAGCCGCCGAGACGCTGTGGCCGGCCGCGACCGGTCAGCTTCCCTTCATCAGCAATGGCGTGCCGGTCGATCGCCTGGGCCGGAGCCGTCACGCCAAGCGCCGCTTCGCGCTCGTACTCGGGCGGATCTGCCGGGAAAAGGGCCAGCATCTGGCGCTCGAAGCGGCCAAGGCCGCCGGCGTGCCGCTTCTCCTCGGCGGCGCAGTGTTCCCCTACCCCGACCATCGAGCCTACTTCGCCGGCGAGATCGCGCCGCTGCTGGACGCGCGACGGCGCTTTCTCGGTCCGCTCGCCTTCGCGCGCAAGCGGCGGCTGCTGTCGGCCGCCGCCTGCCTGCTGGTGCCGAGCCTCGCCGCCGAAACGAGTTCGCTGGTGGCGATGGAAGCCGCCGCCTGCGGCACGCCGGTTGTGGCCTTTCCGTCCGGCGCTCTGCCCGACATCGTCGAGCACGGGCGAAGCGGCTTCCTAGTCGATGGCGTGGCCGGGATGGCGGCGGCGATCGGCCGCGCAGCCAGCCTCGACCCCGAGCGGTGCCGCGCCACGGCCCGCCGGCGTTTCGCGCTGCAACCGATGACGCAGGCCTACCTCGCCCGCTACCGCGAGATGTGCGCGATCGCGGCAGCACCGTGATCGCCACCGTTCTCACCGCCGACCTCGGCTCGCTCGTGCCTGCCTGGACGGCGCTGTGGTCACGCACGCCGACCGCGTCACCCTTCCAGCATCCGGGTTGGCTGCTGGCGTGGTGGCGGCAGTTCGGCAGCGAGCGGCCGGTGATCGCCGTTCTTCACCGCGGCGACGAGCTTGTCGGCGTGCTGCCCTGCTACGTGCTGAGCGAGGCCGGCGGTGCCAAGCTGCTGCCGATCGGCGTTTCGCTGAGCGACCATCACGACGCCCTGATCGCGCCCGACGCGCCTGACGACACCGCCTCGCTCCTGCTGGCGGCGGTGCTCGCCGCGACGCCCGATGTCGCGACCTGCGATCTTGTCGACCTCGCCCCGGAGGCCGCGCTCCGCCGAGCCACGCCGCCTCCGGCCTGGAGGATCGACGAACGCCCCGGCGAGCCCTGCCCCGTCCTGGTCCTGCCGCCCGGGGCCGGGTTTGCCGACGTCGTGCCGGCGCCACAACGCCGCAAGCTGCGCATGAACCGCCACCGGGCCGATCGCCTCGGAGGTGCAACCCTGCGGTTCGCGGATGCCCACAGTCTCGCGAGCGACCTCGATGCCTTGATCGCCCTGCAGCGGGCGCGCAGGCGAGCGCTCGGCGAGACCGGCGTGGACCCGGAGGCGGCCGCCTTCCTGCACCGGGCCGCTCCGGCCCTCCTCGCCGCCGGCCGGCTGCACCTCGCAACCCTGGAGATCGCCGGGGCGCGGGCGGCTGCCTGCCTCGCATTCCCCTCGCCCCGCCATCGACTGCTTTTTTACATGAGCGGTTTCGACGCAAGGTTCGAGGCGTGCAGTCCCGGTACGCTGCTGCTCGGCGCGATGATCGAGGAGGCGCTTCGGGACGAGATGGGCGAAGTGCACTTCCTGCGCGGCGGCGAGGCGTACAAATATGCCTGGGGCGGTGTCGACCGGCGCAACATCGCCCGTCGCTTCGAACGCCTGGCATGAGCGCAGCGATCGATCTTTGCCTCGCCGGACGCATCGCGCCCAATGTCGCCTTGGCGAGGCTGGTCTTCGAGGGCCGGACGCCCGACGAGATCGCTCCGCTGCTGCCGGCCGGCTCCGCGCTGGCCACGCTGTTCGCCGCGCAGCGCGAGCGCCTCGACGCCCTCGCCGACATGCTGCGCCGCAGCGGCGCGGACCATGGCGCGAACGACGGCTCGGCGAGCGTGGGCGCCATCGCCGCCATGTTCAACCGCGCCGTCGCCATAGCGCCCGAAGCGAGCGTGGCCGCCTACGCGCTGGGCGACGCCGGCCTGCTCGCCGCCGCGACTGCGGAGCTTGTGGACTGGCTGGTCGGGACGGGCTTTGCGGCCAGCGACGCCGATGTGCTGGACTTCGGCTGCGGCATCGGGCGCGTCACAGCCGCCCTGGCGCCGCGCGTGCGCTCGGTGCTTGGCCTCGACGTGTCGCCGGGCATGATCGCCGAAGCCGAACGACGGCACGCCGGCCCCTCGCTGCGCTTCGCCGTTACCGACGGTTCGCCGCCGCTCGGCCTTGCCGCCGCCAGCCTGGATCTCGCCCTCGCCGTCGACAGCATGCCCTACCTCGTTCAGGCCGGCGTCGCCGGCGCGCATGTGGCAGCCCTGCGCCGCCTGTTGCGCCCGCGCGCCCACCTCGTCGTGCTCAACCTGTCCTATCGCGGCGACGACGCGGTGGACTTGGCCGAAGCCGGGAGCTGGGCGGCGGCCTACGGCTTCGACCTGCGGGTCGCAGGCGAGCGGCCCTTCGTCCTTTGGGACGGCGCGGCCTACGTGCTGCGGGTTTCGGATCGGTCCGGGACGCCGCGCGCATCCCGGTGCGAGACGGCAGTCGTGCCTCAGGTCCGTCCGTAACCCTTGTTCCACAAAGGGGCCGGCCGGCTCGCGGGCGGCTCGAACCTGCCGCCGTCCTTGAGCGGATAGCTTCCGTCCTCCTGCGCCTTGCGCGTCGCTTCGTTGTTGTCGATGGCGGTTTTCGCGGGAGCCGGCGCCTGCGCGGGCGCTGTTTCCGACGCGGTTGGCATTCGAGCAGCAGGAGTCGCTTCGGGGGCCGGAGCCGCCAGCGCCTCGTCCGGCGTCGGAGCGTGGGGTGGAAGGGGTGCGTCGGTGGATTGCGCGAGGGACGGCCGGCCGATCGCGAGCATGGCGAGGACAGCGGCAATCACCTTGACTTGCATGTTCGACTCCGGCTCGGCCAGCACAATGGGGGCGTTTGAACGGTGGATCCATGAACTGCGCGACATGACGTCTGGCGAACCGCCAGGCGGCCGTCATGACGCGAAGCCTCGATGTGATCCGGAAAGGTGCGTCAGGGGGCGCCCTCGTCGTTTTCCGAACTGAGGTTCTCGACCTCGATGGCGCCGCTCCCGTCAGTCCGCGTTTCGTAGTTCGCCGCGTCCTGCTTGGTATCGGGATTGGCTGTCTTGGCCGGTTCGGCGCCCATGGATGTGTGATCCTGGGCATCGTCGCCGCGCTTCTTGATCTCGCCCAACGCTCGTCTCCGCTGTGATCCCCGACGAAACGCGAACGAGATGCCGTCAGCACGGTTCCGAACGACGTCGATCGAGCGAGACCTCGCCCGCACGGACGAGTTGGCCGCCACCCGGCGTCAACCTTTCGACAGTCTTTCCACGCATGCTTTGCTGAGCAGGTTTCGCAGAAGTGCCGCGCGGTTTTGCGATCAAAACCTGCGGCTTGTCAGGAAGCGAAGCGGGTGAAGCGTTGGCCTGCCAACGCGAACCTGCTCAGTGAATCTGCCGTTCGTACCCGCAGTACCCGCCCGCCTTGCCACCCCAACGCAAAAGCGTTTTGCCCAGAGGGGCCTCACCGGCTCATCGGACTGCTGCCACCTTGACGGGGCTCGACGCTGCGGCGGAGGGCGCGGGATCGTCGGAGGCGCTTGATATTTCTTCGCTCGACTATCGCCGAGCCCTGCCGCGGGCCGACCGCATCCGCCGGCGGGCTTGCCGGGCGGAGTCCGACGGTGCCAAGGCTCGCCGCCTCGATGCATTGCGCGAGGCGGACGCGTTCGGCAAATCGGGCCCCGCCCATCGTCGGACCCAAACCATAGCAATCGCAGGAGGATGAGATGAAAGTCGCGATCATCGGCGTCGGCGCCGTAGGAGCCGCAACAGCGATGGCGGTGGTGCTGCGCGCCCGCGCTCGGGACGTTGTGCTGATCGACCGCGATCACGCCCGCGCCAGAGCGGTGGCCGCCGACATGCACTACGGCATTCCACTGTCGCCCCTTCTGACGATCACCGCCGGCGATTACGACGGCCTCGCCGGCACCGACCTCGCCATCATCACCGCCGGAGTGAACGAGAAGGCCGGAGGCGCCACCGACCGCAGCGATCCCGCCGGTCGCCTGCGCCTGCTTGAGCCCAACGTGAAGGTGTTCGAGGACATCGTGCCCAAGCTGGTCCGGGCGGCGCCCGGCGCGGTGATCCTGATCGCCTCCAACCCACCGGAGGCGCTGGTCGAGGTTACCCGCCATCTCGCCGGTCACGATCGGGTGTTCAGCACCAGCACCTACCTCGACAGCTTGCGCTTCCGCGTGCACCTGGCCGAGCAGTTCGGCTTCAGCCCGGCCTGCGTCGACGCCTACGTCGTCGGCGAGCACGGGACATCGAGCGTCTTCCTCTGGTCCTCGGCGCGCATCGGCGGCATGCGCATCGAGGAGGTACTGGCGCGACAGCGCATCGACGCCGGCGAGTTCCGGCTAAGGATCGAGCGCGAGGTGCGCTATGCCAACATCACCATCATCGAAGGCCTGGGCGCCAGCCAGTACGGGATCGGCATGGTGGCCGGCCGGGTGGCCGAGGTGGTCCTGCGCGACGAGAAGGCGGCGATCGCGGTGGGCTCGCACAACCCTCGCTTCGGCACGACGGTGTCGCTGCCGAGCATCGTCGGCGCCGGCGGCGTCTGCGACGTGCTCTGGCCGGATATGTCGAGCGAAGAAACAGCGGCGCTCGAACGCGGCGCCGAGCGGCTCAGGGACGCCGTCAGTCGCTTCATCAGCTGAAGCGAACGAGGGAACATAGGCGGCAGCAATAACCGGATCAGCCCGCATCGGCTCGGAACCGCCGACCCCGGTCTTTTGCGCGACTTCTCCCGATGATTGCCGTCAGCGCGATTTCGGAACGATTGGCGGAGTTCCTTGGCGGATCGACTGGACTCGAAGACTGGCTGGAACTGCCGGACCGATGTCGGATCGAGTCCGATGATGGCCTTATCGTTTCGGATTTGTCTTGGACCGAAGAGCACCGCGCACTCTTCGGTCCAGTGCCCTGCTACTCAGCTGCAGCCGCTCGTCGAGCCGCATGTGTCGCACTTCAGGCAGGTGCCGTTGCGCACCAGGGTGAAATTGCCGCACTCGGTGCAGGCTTCGCCGGTGTAGCCTTTCATTCGGGCGACGCTGCGCTTTTCGGCGTGGGTGCCGAAGGGCGACAGCATCGTGTCCTCGCTGCGAGCCTCCCCGCTCAGCACGTCCGTGACGTCGCGAAGCTCGGCTTCGCGGAACCCGGGTCGCAGCGCGGTGGCGCCGGCGCGCCCGCCGCCGCCGAGCACCGCCGCGCCGACCAGCGCCCCACCCTGCACCAGCATCAGCTTGTCGGCCTTGGATCGGACAAAGCCCTTGGACACGAACTTGGCCGTGGAAGCCGGCACCTCGGGCATCGGCACGGCCTTGCCCTGCCGCTCCCCGCCGCCCAGCACGTCCGGCCCGATCTCGGACGGGTCGATGTGGGCGAGTTCGTTGCGTCCGAGATAGGAGATCGCCAGCTCGCGGAAGACGTAGTCCAGGATCGAGGTCGCGTTCTTGATCGCGTCGTTGCCCTGCACGAGGCCGGCCGGCTCGAACCTCGTGAAGGTGAAGGCCTCCACATACTCGTCGAGGGGGACGCCGTACTGCAGGCCGACCGAGATCGCGATGGCGAAGTTGTTCATCAGGCTGCGGAAGGCGGCGCCCTCCTTGTGCATGTCGATGAATATCTCGCCGATGCGGCCATCCTGGTACTCGCCGGTGCGCAGGTACACCTTGTGGCCGCCGACGACCGCCTTCTGCGTGTAGCCCTTGCGGCGATCGGGGAGACGCTCGCGCTCGCGCACCCGCTCGACGCGCTCGACCACGCGCTCGATGATCTTCTCGGCCACCGCCGCCGCCCGCGCGGGAAGCGGCGCGGCGAGCACGGCGTCGATCGCCTCGTCGATCTCGTCCTCCTCGTCGGCGATGAGCTGGCTGTTGAGCGGCTGCGACAGCTTGGAGCCGTCGCGGTAGAGCGCGTTCGCCTTCAGCGCCAAGCGCCAGGACAGCATGTAGGCGTCCTTGCACTCCTCCACCGTGGCGTCGCTGGGCATGTTGATGGTCTTGGAGATCGCGCCCGAGATGAAGGGCTGCGCGGCCGCCATCATGCGGATGTGGCTGTCCACGCTGAGGTATCGCTTGCCGATGCGTCCGCAGGCATTGGCGCAGTCGAAGACCGCATAGTGCTTCGTTTGCAGGTGCGGCGCACCTTCCACCGTCATCGCGCCGCAGACGTGAACGTTGGCCGCCTCCACATCCGCCTTGGAGAAGCCGAGGTGGGCGAGAAGGTCGAAGGTGGGTTCCTCCAGCCTGGCCGCGGGCACCTTCAGAGCGCCGGTGAGGAAGTCGGCGCCGAGCGTCCATTTGTTGAAGATGAACTTGATGTCGAAGGCCGAGCCGGCGGCTTTCTCCAACTCGTCGAGCTTGGCGTCCGTGAAGCCTTTCGCCCGCAGCGTCGCGGAGTTCACCGCCGGCGCCTGCCGCAAAGACCCGTGGCCCACCGCATAGGCTTCGATTTCGGCGATCGCCGCCTCGCGGTAGCCGAGTGCGCGCAGCGCGTCGGGCACGGCGCGGTTGATGATCTTGAAGTAGCCGCCGCCGGCGAGCTTCTTGAACTTCACCAGGGCGAAGTCGGGCTCGATGCCGGTGGTGTCGCAGTCCATCACCAGACCGATGGTGCCGGTGGGCGCCACAACGCTCACCTGAGCGTTGCGGTATCCGTGCTGCTCGCCCAGCGCCAGCGCCTTGTCCCAGGCTGCGCGGGCGTGCTCGCCCAGGCGGGCGTCGCGCAGCATCGCGGCGTCGAGCGGCACGGGGGCGACCGAGAGCGCCTCGTAGCCGGTCGCCTCGCCGTGGGCGGCGTGGCGATGGTTGCGCACCACCCGCAGCATCGCCTCGCGGTTGGCGGCGTAGTGGGCGAAGGGCCCGAGTTCGCGCGCCATCTCCGCCGAGGTGGCGTAGCACACGCCGGTCATGATCGCCGACAAAGCGGCGCAGATGGCGCGGCCCTCGTCCGAATCGTAGGCGATCCCCGACGACATGAGGTATCCGCCGATGTTGGCGAAGCCGAGCCCCAAGGTGCGGTACTCGTAGGACAGCTGGGCGATCTCGCGGCTGGGAAACTGCGCCATCAGCACCGAGGTTTCCAGCACCACCGTCCACAGCCGGACCGCGTGCTCGTAGGCGGCGAGGTCAAAGCTCTTGTCGGGGCCGCGGAACTGCAAGAGGTTCAGCGAGGCGAGGTTGCACGCCGTGTCGTCGAGGAACATGTATTCCGAGCACGGATTGCTCGCCACGATCTCGCCGCCAGCCGGACAGGTGTGCCACTCGTTGATGGTGGTGTGATACTGCAGGCCGGGATCGGCCGAGTGCCAGGCGGCATGGCCGATGCGGTCCCAAAGATCGCGCGCCTTCAGGATCTTATGCGGCTTTCCTGAGATCCGCTTGCGCAGCGTCCAATCGCCATCCTCTTCGACCGCGCGCAGAAAGGCGTCGGTGATCCGCACGGAATTGTTGGAGTTTTGCCCGGCGACGGTGAGGTAGGCTTCGGAGTCCCAATCCAGCGCGTAGGTGTCGAGGCTGACGTCCTTGAAGCCCTGCTTCGCGTACTGGATGATCTTCTTGATCGACTGGTCTGGCACGAAGGCGCGCCGCGCCAGCTTGATTTCCTTCTTCAGCGCCGGGTTCTTGTCGGGATTGAAGCAGTCGTCGCCATCGCCCTCGCAGTTCACGCAGGCCTTGAGAACGGCACGCAAGTGCTTGGCGAGGGACCTGGATCCGGCGACGAGGGCGGCGACCTTGTCTTCCTCCTTCACCTTCCAGTCGATGTAGGCCTCGATGTCGGGATGGTCGGCGTCGACCACCACCATCTTGGCGGCGCGGCGCGTGGTGCCGCCCGACTTGATGGCGCCGGCGGCGCGGTCGCCGATCTTCAGGAACGACATCAGCCCCGACGACTTGCCGCCACCCGACAGGCGCTCGTTCTCGCCGCGCAGCTTGGAGAAGTTCGAGCCGGTGCCCGAACCGTATTTGAACAGCCGGGCTTCGCGCACCCAAAGGTCCATGATGCCGCCCTCGTTGACGAGGTCGTCCTGCACGCCCTGGATGAAGCAGGCGTGCGGCTGCGGATGCTCGTACGCCGAGGCGGAGGCGACGAGTTCGCCGGTGCGGTAGTCGACGTAGTGGTGACCCTGGCTCGGGCCGTCGATGCCGTAGGCCCAGTGCAGGCCGGTGTTGAACCACTGCGGAGAGTTCGGCGCCGCCATCTGCCTCGCCAGCATGTAGCGCAATTCGTCGGCGAAGGCCTGGGCGTCATGCTCGGTGTCGAAGGTGCCGCCTTTCCAGCCCCAATAGGTCCAGGTCAGGGCCATCCGGTCGAAGACCTGCTTCGAGCTGAGTTCCGGTCCCGTGCGCTCGGCTTCCGGCAGGGCGGCCAACGCCGCTTCGTCCGGCATGCTGCGCCACAGGAACGAGGGCACGTCGTTTTCCTCGACGCGCTTGAGCCGCGCGGGCACGCCGGCCTTGCGGAAATACTTCTGCGCGATGATGTCGGCCGCGACCTGGCTCCACGCGGCGGGGATCTCGATGCCGTCCAGCGAGAACACCACCGAGCCATCGGGATTACGGATCTCGCTCTTCGCGGCGCGGAACTCGATGGTCGCGTAGGGCGACTGGCCGGCGGTCGTGAAGCGGCGATCAATGCGCATGGACAATCCTAACTCGGAGTCTAACGACGAGCTCGTGCAGACTGCTCAGCTTATACAACAGTCGTACATCGGTCGCGCGCGCCAAGCCGCACGATGTCGAAGTCAAGCTGCTCAACGTCCGAAGAGGGTTAATCTGAACAGTTGCTTCGCCGCAGACCCGCGCCGGGCCTTTACGGTCGCACTAGACTCTCTACCGAGTCGAATCACCGGGCCTGATTCAATGTGGATAACTTTTCGGAAACGGCAAGGCAATTCGTTCTGTTTCTGTTCGCTCCAGCACTGCCGGATAAGAACGTAGCTGACCTGCCCGCGAATAAGTCCTTCCCCGTGATGCCCGCCTACCCGCACCTTCTGCGGCCAAGGAAGAGCGGCGACGCTGCCGTCGTCAAGGTGCTCCGAGCGGCCTATCAAGTCGAGGGCGCAGAGATCGATGCGATTACGCTGCGCCGCGGGGTTCAAATCGCCGTTCGCAGGCGTACCTCACCCCGTACCGACGACGATTGAGCTGGCGACGCGACGACATGCACGGGCACCGGCCAATGGCCCGGCCAACTTGTGAGAACAAAGCTCAGCGCGCCGCGCGCTGCGGTGCCGGGGCGATGCGGTAGATCACCCCGTTGCCGTCCTCGCTCACCAGCAGCGCGCCATCTCCGGCCACGGCCACGCCGACCGGGCGTCCGGTGACGTCGCGGTCGGAGACGACGAAGCCGGTCATGAAGTCCTGGTAGCCGCCGACGGCCGCGCCGTCCTTCATCTTCACGCGGATGAGCTTGTAGCCGGTGCGGGTCGAGCGGTTCCAGGATCCGTGCAAGGTGACGAAGGCGTCGCCGGCATACTCGGCCGGGAAAGCGGCCGGCGCCCCTGCCCCGGCCTCGTAGAAGGCGATGCCCAGCGCGGCGGAATGGGCCTGCAGCAGCACGTCGGGCACGGTGGCCTTGCCGGCGAGGTCGGGCCGGGCGCCGCGCAGGCGGGGATCCTCGTGGTCGCCGAGATAATACCAAGGCCAGCCGTAGAAGGCGCCGGCGCGCACGCGGGTGACGTAGTCCGGCACCAGATCGTCGCCGAGACCGTCGCGCTCGTTGGTCGCGCACCACACGTCGGACGTCGCCGGCTGCACGGCGAGGCCGACGCAGTTGCGCAAACCGGAGGCGAAGACGGCCCGCCCGCCCCCTTCGGGATCGAAGGACAGCACGTCGGCACGGTCCTGCTCGTCACCCCAGGCGGCGCCAAGCGCGTGGGAAGCGGCCCACGCCTTCAGCGCCGCTCCGCGCAGGCGCGGCATGCCTTCCGCCACGTTGGACCCGGACCCGACCGACAGCAGCATGCGGCGTCCGTCGGGGGTGAACCGGATGTCGCGGGTCGAGTGCCCGCCGCCGGACTGGGTGATGGCGGCGATCACGGTGCGCGGCAGGCCGTGGGCCGCCGTGTCGCCGTTGCGGTAGGGAAAGCGCACCACCGAATTGGTGTTGGCGATGTAGATCCAGCGCGGGTCGGGACCGGGCGGATAGAAGGCG
>CAXTMA010000125.1:0-11062 GCA_964245015.1 uncultured Beijerinckiaceae bacterium
AGCCGATCATCCAGGCGACCAGCTCGCCCATGGTGGCGAAGGCGTAGGTGTAGGCGCTGCCGGCGACCGGGCAGCAGGCGGCCATCTCGGAATAGCACAGGCCGGCGAAGACGCAGATGAGGCCGGCCAGGATGTAGGACAGGATGATGGCCGGGCCGGCGTATTCCGCCGCAGCCTGCCCGGTCAGCACGAAGATGCCGGCGCCGATCAAGGCGCCGATCCCCAGGCACACCACGCTCGTCAGCGACAGCGACCGGCTGAGACCGCTGGCCGCACTGCCCATCAGGTCGCCGTGCTCGCCGCCCGCTTCCCGTTGCAAGGCGTCGATCGATTTGCGCGCCCACATGTTCGACACGTTCGATCCCCTCGCCGTCGCCAAGCGGCAAGCAGATCAAGCGCCATGCCAACCGTCAAGCTTCAAACGGCGACGCTTGAGCTTCCCGGCTGCGAGCCGTTGCCTGCAAACTCTCGCTTTCGCCTGCCGCGGCGGGCCGGACTTGATCTCACCACGATTACGGGAGAGACGTGGACGGGATTGCAGGACGCGATCGCGGCCAGCGGCTCCATGCCGGGGAGCGGGGCGACCGCGCAACCTCCGGAGCAGCCTTGTCCATGATCCATCCGCGCGGCGTCTTCGGGGCGCTCCTCCTCGCCACCTCGCTGCTCGCCGCACCCGCCGCCGCGCCCGCCGCCTCGTTCACGCCCGAGCAAACCGGCGAAATCGGCGACATAATCAAGACCTACATCATGGCGCATCCCGAAGTGCTGCGCGACGCCATCACGGAGCTGGAGAACCGGGACAAGCTGGCCGAGTCGGAAGCCCGCCGCAAGGCACTGGCGGAGATCGGCTCCAAGCTCGCCGACGAGCCCGACAGCCTCGTCATCGGCAATCCGAGCGGCAAGCTCACGCTGGTCGAGTTCTTCGATTACAACTGCGGCTACTGCAAGCGGGCGATCAGCGACCTCGACCGCCTGATGAAGGCCAACAAGGATCTGCGCGTGGTGCTGCGCGATTTCCCGATCCTGTCCTCCAATTCGGTCGACGCCGCCCTGGTCGCCCTCGCCGCCCACAACCAGTTCACCGGCGACAAGTACTGGGAATTCCATCGCAAGCTCCTGAGCACGCGCTCGGCCATTGGCCGCCAGCAGGCTCTCGACGTCGCCAAGGCGATGGGAGCGGACATGGATCGGCTGGGGAAGGACGCGTCCGATCCCAAGACGCGCGCCGCCATCCAGCAATCGTTGGACACGGCGCAGGCCTTGGCGCTCAACGGGACGCCTTCCTACATCGTCGGCGATGACGCGATCGTCGGCGCCCAGGGATATGATGAGATCGAGAAACGCCTCGATAACATGCGCAAGTGCGGCAAGGCGATGTGCTCCTGAAGCTTGTCGCGTCGGCCGCCTGCAGCCGCCGCGCCGCCGGGCCGCGCCTCGCGACCAGTCCTCGCACCGCCGTCGTTCCGCCGTCGTTCCGCAACGCGCCCTCATCCCCATGCCGCCGACCATTCACGTCCTTCACGGGCCCAACCTCAACCTGCTGGGGACGCGCGAGCCCGGCACCTACGGCCACTACACCCTGGCGGAGATCGAGGCTGGACTTGCCGCGCTCGCGGGTGCACATGGCGTCACCCTCCGATGCGCGCAAAGCAACGGGGAAGGCGATCTCGTCACCTGGATCCAGGAGGCGGGCAGGGCCGGCGAGCCGATCATCCTCAACGCCGGCGCGTACACGCACACGTCGATCGCACTGCGGGACGCGATCGCCGGCACGGGAGCTGTGGTGATCGAGGTGCATCTGTCGAACGTGTACGCCCGGGAAAGCTTTCGACACCGCTCCACCATCGCGGCGGTGGCCCGGGGCGTGATCTCCGGCTTCGGCCCGCTGTCCTACCATCTCGCCCTGCGCGCCCTGCTTGACGAGCCGGAGTTCCGCCGACGCGCAGATGCGTCGTCGGGAAAGGCGTCGTCGTGACCGGAGAGAGCGGATCCGACGCCGGCCGCGCGGCGGAAACGCTCGGCCACACCGATCTCGTGGAGGGATTGGCCGACATTGCCAAGCGCCTCGACCTGAGCGAGATCGAGTACCAGGTCGGCGACTTGAAGATCCGCGTCGCCCGACAGATGGTGCAGGCGGCCACCGTGCTTTCCCCGGTCGAGCCGAGAGCCGCCGCGCCGGTCGCTGCGGTGCCGACGGAGCATCCCGGCACGGTGAAGTCGCCGATGGTCGGCACCGCCTATCTCCGCCCGGCCCCGGAATCGCCGCCCTTCGTCGAGCTCGGCACGCCGGTCAAGGCCGGCGACAAGATCCTCCTCGTCGAAGCGATGAAGACTTTCAACGAGATCATCGCGCCAAAGGGCGGCACCATCACCCGGATCCTCGTCGACGACGGCCAGCCCGTCGAATACGGGCAAGCCCTGTTCGTCATCGAGTGAGCCGGGCTCGCCCCGATGTTTGACAAGATCCTCATCGCCAACCGCGGCGAGATCGCCCTGCGAATCCTGCGCGCGGCCAAGGAACTCGGCATCGCCACCGTGGCCGTGCATTCCACCGCCGATGCCGAGGCCATGCACGTCAAGCTCGCCGACGAATCGGTGTGCCTTGGACCGCCGTCGGCGCGATTGTCCTACCTCAACATTCCCTCGCTGCTCGCCGCCTGCGAGATCACCGGCGCGGAAGCCGTGCACCCCGGTTACGGCTTCCTGTCGGAGAACGCCCGCTTCGCCGAGATCCTGCGCGATCACGACATCGGCTTCATCGGCCCGAGCCCAGAGCACATCCGCACCATGGGCGACAAGATCGAGGCCAAGCGCACCGCGCTCAAGCTCGGCATCCCCTGCGTGCCTGGCTCGGACGGAGCGATCACCAACGACGAGGATGGCCTGAGGATCGCCCAAGAGATCGGCTTTCCCGTGCTGGTGAAGGCGGCGGCCGGCGGCGGCGGGCGCGGCATGAAGGTGGCGCAGACCGCCGCCGACCTGCCCGGCGCGCTCGCCGCCGCCCGCAGCGAGGCCGGCGCCGCCTTTGGCGAGGATGCCGTCTACCTCGAGAAGTTCCTGGAGAACCCGCGCCACATCGAGATCCAGATCCTCGGCGACGGCCGTGGCGGTGCCGTGCACCTGGGCGAACGCGACTGTTCGCTGCAACGCCGCCATCAGAAGCTCTGGGAAGAAAGTCCCTCGCCGGCGCTCAACGAGACCGACCGTGCCCGGATCGGGACGATCTGCGCCAATGCGATGCGCGACCTCGGCTATTCCGGCGCGGGCACCATCGAGTTCCTGTACGAGCGGGGCGAGTTCTATTTCATCGAGATGAACACCCGCATTCAGGTCGAACATCCCGTAACCGAGATGATCACCGGCTTCGACCTCGTGCACGAGCAGATCAAGATCGCCAGCGGCTCGCCGCTGTCCATCTCGCAGGACGACGTGGTGCTGCGCGGCCATGCCATCGAGTGCCGCATCAATGCCGAGCACCCCACCACCTTCCGGCCCTCGCCGGGTAAGATCACCTACTACCACCCGCCCGGCGGCTTGGGCGTGCGCGTCGATTCCGCCGTCTACGCCGGCTACACGATCCCGCCGAACTACGACTCGCTGATCGGCAAGCTGATCGTGCACGGGCGCACGCGCACCGAGGCGCTGATGCGCCTGCGCCGCGCGCTTGACGAGTTCATCGTCGACGGTATCGCCACCACCCTGCCGCTTCACCGCACCCTCGTGCGCGACAACGATATCCAGAACGGCACCTACGACATCCACTGGCTGGAACGCTATCTCGAACGGCACGCGGATCGGATCGTGCACGAGAGCTGACCGGAGCACAGGGGCGGAAGCAGCGCAGCGGTTTCCGAACGAGAGCCGATGTGGAACAACAGGGCGAAGCGCCGGGTCTGGTCGTTGTTGACCGGGCACGCCGGCGACTCTTGCCGATCCTGCCCAAGGTCCACGCCATGGCCCGTGCCCGCGACCGCGTCGAGATCACGCCCGAGATCCTGCTGCGCGCCTATTCCGTCGGGCTTTTCCCGATGGCGGAAAGCGCCGAGGACGCCGGCCTGTTCTGGGTCGACCCGGAAGAGCGGGGGGTGTTTCCGCTCGACGGGCTGATTGTATCGCGCTCGCTTGCCAAGACGGTGCGCTCCGATCGCTATGAGATCCGCATCGACTCCGACTATGACGGGATGATCGACGGCTGCGCCGCCACCGCGCCGGGACGCGACGGCACCTGGATCAGCGGGCGCATCCGCGCGCTTTATCGATCCCTCTTCGAGTCCGGCCACGTGCACACGGTCGAGGCTTGGGCCGATGGTTGTCTCGTCGGTGGCCTGTACGGGGTCGCGCTGGGCGGCGCTTTCTTCGGCGAAAGCATGTTCCACCGCTCGCGGGATGCCTCGAAGGTCGCGCTGATCCATCTCGTGGCGAGGCTGCGGGCCGGTCATTTCCGTCTGCTCGACACGCAGTTCGTCACGGAGCATCTGGCGACGCTGGGCGCGGTCGCCGTACCCAAGTCCGCCTACCGCCTGCTCCTCAAGGAGGCCATCGCCGTTCGCGGCGACTTCGCCGCCGTGCCGCCCGGCGAGTCGCTGCCGGGCGCCAGGGCCCTGGCGCTGCTGGGCAAGGAAGCCGCCTGAAGCATCGGACCCGAAAGAGGTCCGATGCCCTCATCCGATGTACCGCCTCGCATTCATCCGAAAACCGCTGCGCGCTCTTGCCTCCGATGCATCGAGCGGCCTCGCGCGGCTTGCGATTTCGCCTTTCCGGAGCGCAATCGAAGCTGCTGCGGACGGCAACTCAGCCCCGCTCCGCCGTTGCCCGGTACGGCGGTGGAGTCGAGGCGTAAAGGCTGGCGGCACCTGCCGCCAAGATTGCGCGCAATGGGCCATGCTTCGCTGGATCTCGCCGCGGCGCGGCTCTCGGCTGCCTGCAGCCTCAGCCTTCAACCGCCAAGCGTCGCCTTGGCCTTCTGCCACCACCCCGACCTTTTCGGACGCGACGGGTCGGGCTCCGACGAGATCGGCGCGGCGCGGCGCGACGCGGCTGCCATGGCGTCCGCATCTTCTTCATGGGCCGGCGCGGACCCGCTCGCATCGACCTGCTCGGACCGCGGAGCCTCCGCCGCGGTGGGTTCGGGCAGGCTGGACACCAACGGTGCGTTCACGGACGCTGCGGCCGGCACGACCCCGATCGCAGCCGCGGCGGACGGCTCCGCCTCGGGCGCAGCGGCAAGCGGTGAAGGGGCGGACGCGTCGACGTGCGGAGCGCCGATCGGATGGAGGTCGGCCTGGGAAGCGTCCACCGCTTCTGTCGGCACCGCTTCCGGGTGGGTAGGTTCGAGATGGGTGGGTTTGGCTTGAACGGCCTCGACGGGCGTGGCTCCGGCCGGCATGGCTTCAACCGGCTCGTCTTCGGGATGCTCCGACGTGCCGCCATGCAACGGCATCTCGTCCACGCGCGCATCGGAGCCGTGTCGGGATAGCACCTCCATCGCGGGGTCTGCCGGCGGGATCGCGGCGGCAGCCTCGACCGGTTCCCCGCCTGGGGCCGGCACGGCTTCCTGCTCGCCCGTCGCGTCTTCGCCGGACATGGTCGTCGACTCTTCGCCGTCGGCCGCGAGGATCTCATCCTCGGCGCGGACGCCGATGCGGCCTTCCCTGCCGCGTCGACCACCGCGGCGCGACCGCCGTCGGCGGCTGGCGCCGTCCTCGCTCGCGACAGGCTCGGCCACTTCTTCGGGCTCCGCCGCAGCGCGGGCCGGCTCGGGCTGGCCGAGCAGGGCGAGGGCGTCGTCGGAGGGTTGGGGCGCATCGTCGGCGATGCTTGAACCGCCCCGACCGCGTCGTCGGCGCCGGCGCCGGCGCGTTTCGCCATCCCCGCCATCCACCGCGGAGGGACTGTCCTCGCCGGCTTCTTCTTCGGGACCGGCGTCGAACGCCTCGACCTCCGGCTCCTCGGGCGGCGGCACCCGCAGGGGCTGCGGGACGCCGGACGCCGGTTCGCCCCGTTCCAAGGCGCAATAGGTGGTGCCGATCAGGGCCTCGTCGCCCTGGAAGATCACCGCGATGCCGAACCTTGCCTCAAGGTCGCTGAGGTGGGCGCGCTTGTGGTTGAGAATGTAGAGCGCGACCCCGCCGCGCGTGCGAACGATCATGTCGCGCGAACGGTCGAGCAGCAGCGCTTCTTCGAGGGCGCGCAGCACGTAGAGGGCGATGGAGGCGGTGGATCGCACCGTGCCGGCGCCGGCGCAGTGCGGGCACGCCTCGGTGGACCCCTCCAGCACGCCGGTGCGGATGCGCTGCCGGCTCATTTCCAGCAAGCCGAAGTGTGAGATGCGGCCGATCTGGATGCGGGCGCGGTCGTCCTTCAGCGCGTCCTTCATCCGGCGTTCGACGGCTCGGTTGTTGCGGCCTTCCTCCATGTCGATGAAGTCGACGACGATCAGCCCGGCCAGGTCGCGCAGCCGGAGCTGCCGGGCGACCTCGTCGGCGGCTTCGAGGTTGGTGCGCAGCGCCGTGTCCTCGATGTTGTGCTCGCGCGTGGCGCGGCCCGAGTTCACGTCGATGGCGACCAGCGCCTCCGTCTGGTTGATCACCAGCGTGCCGCCCGACTTCAGCGTGACGTGGTTGTGGAACATCGCGTCGAGCTGCGCTTCGGCGCCGTTCTTGGCGAACAAGGGGGCCGCGTCGCGCCAGGGCAGCACGTTGCGGGTGTGGCTGGGCTGCAGGAGGCGCATGAAGTCCTTGGCCTCGCGATAGCCGTCCTCTCCGGCGACCACGATCTCTTCCACGTCCTTGTTGTAAAGGTCGCGGATCGCCCGCTTGATCAGCGAACCTTCCTCGTAGACGAGCGTGGGGGCGGTGGAGGCGAGGGTGGTTTCGCGCACCGTTTCCCACATCCGCATCAGATATTCGAAGTCGCGCTTGACCTCGGGCTTGGTGCGCGCCGCCCCGGCGGTGCGCAGGATCACCCCCATGCCGTCGGGGACCTCCAGATCCTGGGCGATGGTCTTCAGCCTCTGCCGGTCGCCAGCGTCGGTGATCTTGCGGGAAATGCCGCCGCCGCGCGCGGTGTTGGGCATCAGCACGGAATAGCGCCCGGCCAGCGACAGATAGGTGGTGAGCGCCGCACCCTTGTTGCCGCGCTCCTCCTTGACGACCTGCACCAGCAGCACCTGCCGGCGCTTGATGACCTCCTGGATCTTGTACTGTCGGCGCGAGCGGTACACGCGGCGCGGCACCTCCTCCAGGGCGTCGCCGCCGATCTGGTCGACCTGCTCCTCCTCTTCGTCGTGCTCGTCGTCGCGGAGTTCGTCGTTCTTGTGATCGTCGTTCTTGAACTCGTGGCCGCGGACCTCGCGCCGCCCTTTGAGGCGCTCGGACGTTTCCCGCACCGTCGCTTCAGAGGCCGGCATTTCGGTCGATCCCGTGTCGACGGCGGCATCGCTGGCAGGCGGCACGGCGAAGTCGTCCGCGGTCGCATGGACCTGCTCGGAGACGGGTGCCTCGGCCGGACCGTTGAGTGCCGCCGCCTGATGCGCGCCCAGCCCTTCGGCCGCCGTTTCATGCGCGCTGGCCGCCGGTTCCGCGCTGCCGGGGGCGGGTTGGTCGCTCGCGTGGTCGGGCGCCGCAGGCGCCTCGCCGTCCGCGTGCGTCTCCTCTGCCTGAAGGCGGCCGGCGCGATCGCTGGCGGGATAAACACCCTCCGACTGCGCTTCGCCCTCGTGATCCCGGCTTGCACGTTCGATCAGCTCGGCGGTGAAGTCGTCGTAGGGAGAGGTCGGCGCGGTCTCGAGAGCAGCCGAAGGAGTGCCGGCGCCTTCGCCCGGCCCGGCGTCAGGGGAATGCCGCTCGCCGATGGGAGCTCCCATGTCGGCCGGCCCGCTGACCATCTGATCGCCGTGCCGAGCCGCGGCCGCCTGCGGACGACCGTCGCCGTGCGCCTCTCCATTGCTGTCGTCGCGCCGCCGCCGACTGCGCCGCGGCCGACGCTCCTCTTCTTCCGGCTCTTCTTGCTCGTCTTCGGCGACCAGGGCCTGCCGATCGCTGAAGGGGATCTGGTAGTAGTCCGGGTGGATCTCGGAAAAGGCCAGGAAGCCGTGGCGGTTGCCGCCGTAGTCGACGAAGGCGGCTTGCAGCGAGGGTTCGACCCTTATGACCTTGGCGAGATAGATATTGCCGCGCAGCTGGCGCTTGGAGGAGGATTCGAAATCGAATTCTTCGATCCGGCTACCGCGGAGAACGACGACCCGGGTTTCTTCCGGATGCGTCGCATCGATGAGCATCTTGTTTGCCATGGGGGACTCGTCGGAGCGCACGCCGATTCCGCCCCTTCGGGCGGGCCGGCTCGTCGCTGAAAAGGAGGGAGGTCGGCGGCTCGAAAGCGAACCGCGTTGAGGTGCGTGAGCCAAGCCACGCGAATGCCGGCCCGAAAATCAGCCGGATTGGTCGCGAACCGCTGTGCGAAACGGGCGCTGAGGAACGGGGGCGACGCCCGGCCAAGGCCGGCAGGCCCCATTCGCTCAGCAACTCTGTTCCGGGGACAGACCATGTCCTCTCAAGACCCATGCGCGATGCGAAACGCCAAGCGCGGTGCGTGAAGCAGGCGCGACGCGGGACGCATCCGTACGGTCTGGCACGCGGCGATCAGCCGTCGGCGATTCGATCCGCTCTCGCCGGACGCGGGACTGCCCCTTTCCCAGGCTGTGGCCCTGCCAACGAACGGCCTTGCCAACCAATTGCCGGAGAAAGGCGACCCTCGCTCGCCGAAGCTGGATCGGACAGCCGAAACTGTCGTCGCCAGAACCAAACACCCGTTCCACATACGGTCAGCCGCCGTCTTTGGCAAGCGATCCTGTGTCCTGGACGCCACAGGCGCGGGTCGACGGCTCCGTGGCGTTTACAAAGCGTTAACGCGGTCGGTTTAAAGCCACGTTGCCGTGGTGCCGGATCGGTGAGATCGGCGCCGACGCAAGGTGGGGCGGGCAGATGGGCGATCGTCGGCGTATCCTTGACCTGACCCGAGCCGCCATGCTGCTGGCAGCGGTCGGCCTGCTCCTGACCGGTCCGGCTTGGGATCACGCTTGGAATCCCGCTTGGAATCCCGCTTGGGGCACGGCCCGGGCGGCGGGTTTGATCGGCGCGCGCGCACTGGGATCCGTCGTGAGCGCGACCGACGCCCGCCTCAATGATCGCGGCGATGCGGCGGAACTCACCTTCGCCCTATCGCGCGCCGTGGAACCCACCGCCTTCACCCTGTCCGGCCCCGATCGGGTCATCCTCGATCTGCCGCAGGTCGCCTTCGAGGTCGATCTCCGCGCGCTCGATGCCGGCCGGCTCGCCGACGAGAAGAACCGGCGCGGCAAGCCGGCCAGCCGGTCGGCGGCGCAAGGGCCGGACGCCAAGGGGCTGATCGCGTCCGTGCGGTTCGGGCTGCTGGCGCCGGGCCGTTCGCGGGTCGTGATCGACCTCGCGCAGCCTGCCCGGATCGTGTCGGCGAAGGTCGTGGCGGTACAGGGCGGGGCGGGATCGGAGCGCGGCGGCGCCCGGCTGATCGTCGAACTCGCCCGCACGGATCGATCGAGCTTCGAGGCCGGTGCCCGCGCCCCGGCGCCAGCGGCGAACGGCAACGCTTCGCCCGCCGTGCTTCCGGTTGCCGCCGCCGGCCGGTTGACGGTGGTCATCGATCCCGGCCATGGCGGCCCCGATAACGGCGCCGTGCGCAACGGAGTGATCGAAAAGGAACTCACCCTCGCCTTCGCCCGAACCCTCGCCGCCAAGCTGGAAGCCGGCGGTCGCTTGAACGTCGTGCTGACGCGCGCCGCCGATGTCTTCATTCCCTTGAGCGAGCGGGTTCGCATCGCCCGCGCGGCCGGCGCCGCCCTGATGATCTCGGTCCATGCCGACACCCTGCCGGGATCGGCCCGCGACACCGCGGAGGTCAGCGGCGCCACGGTCTACACCGTGTCGGACCGCGCGTCCGACGCCTATGCCGCCACCGTCGCCGCCAAGGAGAACGCCGCCGATGCCGCCGTCGGCGTCGCCGGTCAGGCGGACACGGCCGACGTCAACGACATCCTGTTCGATCTGACCCGTCAGGAAACCCGAGCCTACAGCCACGTCTTCGCCCGCACGCTGGTCAACTATTTGAAGATCGCCGGCCGCCTCAACAAGAACCCGCAGCGCTCGGCAGGCTTCGTGGTGCTGAAGGCGCCCGACGTGCCCTCCGTGCTTGTCGAGCTGGGCTACCTGTCGAGCGCGGCCGACGCCGCGTCCTTCCTGTCCGACGACTGGCGCGACAAGGCGACGGGGCGGATGGCCGAGGCGGTGGAAACCTACTTCGCCGAGCAGCACGGAACGGGCAAGGCTGCCGCCGCCGTCCTATCGCGCCAGCTCAGCGCCGATCTGGCCAAATAGGCCGACATAAAGATCGCGGGTGCCGCTCCGGCTTATCGGCCCGCCACAAGATCGCTACAGTGTCGCGGGATAGGGCGGGGATCGACCGGAACTCGGGCCGGCCACGGTTCCGAGGGCGCCCTGCAAGGCCAGGGCGCCCGATGGCGCCTCGGGCGGCGAGCCGGCCGGAGGCTTTGGAGAAAGCATGCGTCTGATTGCCCGCTTCCTCGGCCTGATCTTCGCGACCGGGGCGATCGTCTTCGTGATCGGCGCGCTGGGCGCCGCCGCGGTGGTGTGGAAATACGAGCAGGAGCTGCCCGACTACACCCAGCTTAAGACCTACGAGCCGCCGGTGATGACCCGCGTGCACGCCGGCGACGGCTCGGTGCTGGCCGAGTACGCCCGCGAGCGCCGGCTCTACCTGCCGTCCTCCGCCATCCCCGCCTTGGTCAAGGAAGCCTTCATCTCGGCCGAGGACAAGACCTTCTACACGCACAACGGCGTCGATCCCGAGGGCATCGTGCGCGCGGTCGTGGTGCAGATCGAGGGCGGCCACATGCAGGGCGCGTCCACCATCACCCAGCAGGTCGCCAAGAACTTCCTGCTCACCAACGAGCGCTCCTACGACCGCAAGATCAAGGAGGCGCTGCTCTCCTTCCGCATCGAGTCGGCCT
>CAXTMA010000126.1:0-11008 GCA_964245015.1 uncultured Beijerinckiaceae bacterium
CCGCGCGGTTTCGCGATCAAAACCTGCGGCTTGTCAGAACCCTCGGCGGGCGGAGCGTTGGCCGCCCAACGCGAACCTGCTGAGGCGACGACGGCGGAGGATCGGCATCGCCGGTCGCCGAAGTCCGATCCGTCCCGCCAATCGTCCCGAACCACGGCCATTCGACGCAAAGGCAGCTTCCGTTATCGTTGAAGCGGGCGCGGCGGGCGAGACACAGCAGACGGCCGAATGCGGCTGGCGAAATGAACGCGGCTTGACCCGCTCGCCGCGGCCGTCCCAACGTAGGATCCTCTGCAACGGGAGCCCCGCCTTGCGACAGTTTCCCCTGCTTGCCGCCGCGCTCGGCTGCGCAGCGGCCCTCACGCCGTCGTATCCCACCTCGGCCCGCCCCCTGACCCCGGCCGAGCAGCGCGACGGCAGCTATTCCGGGCTGGTCAAGGCGTGCCAGGATCCGCAGCCGCTCGGCTACATTTCCGGCGCCTTCGCCGCCCGCGAGATCGAGTACTGGCATTCCGGCCTCACCATCGTCGGCTTCGACGATGTCCACGAGATCGGCTTCCGCGCCAACGGGCTCGACTATATCCCCCGGCGATACTGCCAGGCCCGTGCGCTGATGAGCGACCGCAAGGTGCGCCCGGTGTCCTACCAGATCACCGAAGCGGGCGGCGGCATCGGCTTTACCGACAACGTGGTGTGGTGCGTGGTTGGCCTCGACCGCAACGATGCCTTCGCGCCGGCCTGCAAGGAAGCCGAGCCCTGAGAACGCCCAACCGCATCCTGCCGGCTGTCGCGCTGGCGTTCGCGCTTGGTTGCGGCGGCGCGGATCGGCCGGCGCGGGCGCAGGACGGATGCGTCCTCGACAACTGCGCCGACCCCCGGCCTGCGCAGGCCGGTCGCGACGAGCGAAGCGGCGACCGCCCGGCCCGGCCGGGCGAGTTCGACTTCTACGTGCTGTCGCTGTCGTGGTCGCCGGGCTTCTGCGCGGTCGGCGGCGGCGACGAGAAGGGGCGCGACCAGTGCCGGCGCGGCGCCGACCTCGGCTTCACCGTCCACGGCCTGTGGCCGCAGTACGAGCACGGCTTCCCCTCCGACTGCCGCGGGGGGACCAACCCGCCGCGCGAAGCCCTGGCCCTCACCGACGGCATCTACCCCGACAGGGGCCTCGCCCGCTACGAATGGCGCCGTCACGGAACCTGCTCGGGCCTCAACCCCTTCGACTACTTCAACACCGCCCACGCCGCCCGCGACGCGGTGGCGATCCCGCCCCGGTTCAAGGACCCGCACGGCGACCAGAGCCTGTCGCCGGCGGACGTCGAGCACGACTTCATCGAAGCCAACCCCCGCCTGCGTCCCGGCATGGTGGCCGCCGTCTGCCGCGACGGCACGCTGGACGAAGTGCGCGTGTGCTTCGCCAAGGACCTGAAAAGCTTCCAGCTTTGTCCAGAGGTGGTGCGCGCACGCTGCCGCGGCGGCAGCCTTCAGGTGCCGGCGGTGCGCTGAGGCGGCCACGCCGCCCCCAACAGTTTTCCGGCAGCCGGGCAGGAGCCTCTCGCGCGTCCCCGGTGCTTGCCTAAAAGAAGCGTCGGCCCTACGGTCCAGCCGCTTCCGAAACGGACAAGGATCATGGCCCTTACCTCCGACCAGCTCGTCGACCGGCGCCGGATGCAGCGCCGGCTGTCGTTCTGGCGCGCGCTCGCGTTCGCGGCGGTGGTGTTGGCGATCGTTGTCGGCGCCTGGCGCTTCGCCGGCGTGCGCGGCGGAGCAGGATCGCTGGTGCCCCACGTCGCCCGCTTCAGGATCAGCGGCCTCATCACCGGCGACAGCGATACCATCAAGCTGATCGACGACGTCGCCCGATCCAACGCCGCCGCCGCCCTGGTGCTGATCGACAGCCCCGGCGGCACCACCACCGGCTCGGAGCGCGTGTACGACGCCCTGCGCCGCTTGTCGGCGAAGAAGCCCACCGTCGCGGTTGTCGGCACGCTGGCCGCCTCGGGCGCCTATATCGCCGCCATCGGCACCGACCACATCATCGCCCAGGGCAATTCGCTCGTCGGCTCCATCGGCGTGCTGTTCCAGTTCCCCAACGTCTCGGGCGCCCTCGACAAGATCGGCGTCAAGGTCGAAACGATCAAATCCAGCCCGCTGAAGGCCTCGCCCAACGGCTTCGAGCCGACCAGCCCGGAGGCCAAGGCCGCCATCGATGCGCTCGTGGTGGACAGCTACGTCTGGTTCAAGGATCTCGTGAAAGCGCGCCGCAGTCTCGACGACCCCGGGCTTGCCGCCATCGACGACGGCCGCGTCTTCACCGGCCGGCAAAGCGTCGGCCTTCATCTCATCGACGGGCTCGGCGAGGAGCGCGACGCCCTCAAGTACCTGCAGGACAAGAAGGGCGTATCGAAGAGCCTGCCCGTTCTCGACTGGAAGAAGAACGTCGGTTTCCCCGGCCTCAAGCTGTTCAGCGCTGCCGCCGACCTTGCCTCCCTGTGCGGGCTCGACACCATTGCCGGGGCGATCGAAGCGACCGGCCGGCTCGCCGATGCGCGAACGGCCGGGGGCATGCTCTTCCTTTGGGATCTGCACTGACCGACATCATCCCCTTCATCCCACCTTTTTCGACGCAACCTGGAAGCGAGTGTTTCGGCGATGATCAAATCGGAGCTGGTTCAGCGCATCGCCGACCGCAATCCCCACCTTTACCTGCGCGACATCGAGAAGATCGTGAACGCCATCCTTGACGAGATCGCCAAGGCTCTGGCCCGCGGCGACCGGGTGGAACTGCGCGGCTTCGGCGCCTTTTCGGTGAAGCGCAGGGACGCCCGCATCGGCCGCAACCCGCGCACCGGCGTCCACGTCGAGGTCGAGGAGAAGGCCGTTCCCTTCTTCAAGACCGGCAAGGAAATGCGCGAGCGCTTGAACGAGAACTACCTCGGGTGAGATCCCGCTGCGAAGGTGAACCGTGGTCCGCTTTCTGAAACTGCTCGTCATCGTCCCCATCGCCGCCCTGATCCTGGCCTTCGCCATCGCCAACCGGCAGGTGGTGCCCGTGTCGTTCGATCCCTTTTCCAACCCCGATGCCTCGACGGCTCTGCTGGCGGCGCCGCTGTTCGTGCTCCTCTTCATGGCATTGATCCTGGGCACGTTCCTGGGCGGGATCGCGACGTGGTTCAGCCAGGGCGCCACCCGGCGGCGCAGGCGCGACGCGCGCGACGACGCCGAGCGCTGGCGCGACGAAGCCCGCCGGCTGCGTGAACAGCCGCCGATGGTGACGCCGGCGGGAAGCCGCGCCCTGGTCGGCCCGCGCGCGTGAAGCGCGACGGCTCTCGCCGATCGTGATCGTCAAGATCTGCGGCCTCACCGATGCGGCGACGCTTGAGGCCTCGCTCGTTGCCGGCGCCGACATGGTCGGCTTCGTTTTCTTCGAGGCCAGCCCGCGCCACCTCGCCTTCGCCGAGGCCCGCTCCCTCGCCGCGGGTGTGAAGCACCGCGCGCGCAAGGTCGCCCTGACCGTTGATGCCGACGATGCGACCCTGGCCGCCGCCATCGAGGCGGTCGAGCCCGACCTTCTTCAGCTTCACGGCAGCGAAACGCCGGAGCGCGTCGGCGCGGTTCGCGCCCGCTTCGGTCGCCCCGTTCTCAAGGCCCTGAGCCTCGCCGGTCCCGCCGACCTTGGACGCGTGGCGGCCTTCGAGGCGGTGACTGACTACTTCCTCTTCGATGCCAAACCGCCGGCCGGCGCCGGCCGCCCCGGCGGCAATGGCGGATCCTTTGACTGGACGCTGCTGCGAAGCCTTGCCACAACGCGGCCTTGGCTGCTGGCCGGCGGCCTCGACGAGGATAACGTGAGCGAAGCCCTGCGGGTGAGCGGCGCCGGCGGGGTCGACGTGTCTTCGGGCGTGGAACGGCGGCCCGGGATCAAGGACGCCGGCAAGATCGCCCGCTTCATCGCGGCAAGCCGCGCGGCGTCCTGACGGGCGGCGCCGACGGAACGCCGCTGCCCCTCGTCACGCCTGCCCCGAGCGTCTAGGATGGGGGCCGGGAGCGAAGACCCGCGCCAGTCAAACCGGATCGCCGTCGATGTCCGATTTCGTGTCGCCGCAGTCCGACGAGCGCTTCGGCGATCCATCCCGAAGCGCTGCCCGAAAGGTCGCGAAGGTCACCTGCGTGCGCGGCATCGCCCCAAGGCGGCGTCTGCGCGAGGTCACGCCCGGTTGGATCGGATGGTGATGTCCGCCGCGCTCACCGACGACGTGCAACCCAACGGATCAGCCGCGTGATCGAGTTCCAGAACGTTTACAAGCGGTACCGCACGAGCGGGCATAACAAGGTCATCCTTGACCACGTCTCGACCGTCTTCGAGCGCGGCAACTCCTACGGCGTGCTCGGCGTCAACGGCGCCGGCAAGTCCACCATGCTGCGGCTGATCGCCGGGACGGAACTGCCCACCTCCGGCAGGATCAGGCGCAAGGTCAGGATTTCCTGGCCGCTCGGCTTGTCTTCCGCCTTCAATCCGCTGATGACCGGTCGCAACAACATCACCTTCGCCGCGCGCGCCTATGGTCAGGATGTCCGCGAGGTTCTCGACTTCGTCGAGGACTTTTCCGAACTCGGCGACTACCTCGACGTCCCCATCAGGACCTACTCGTCGGGCATGTCCGCCAAGCTCGCCTTCGGCCTGTCCATGGCGATCCAGTTCGACGTCTACCTGATCGACGAACTGACGGCTGTCGGCGACGCCCGCTTCGCCAAGCGTTGCGAGCAGGCGTTCAACGCCCGGCGCAGCGTGGCCGACGTCCTGATGGTGTCCCATCAGGTCGGCACCATCAAGTCGTACTGCAATCGCGGCGCCGTGCTCGTCGATGGTCGCCTGATGATGTTTTCCGACATCGACCACGCCATCGACGTCTACAACCGGCTGAACCGCTGAGCGGGCAGCCGTTCACTCGGTGAAGCGCACCTCGATCCCGCCCTTGACGAGGTGCGCCAACTCGTTGGCATCCCAGTTCGTCATCCGCACGCAGCCGTGCGACGCCGTCTTGTCGATCGCCGACGGATCGGGCGTGCCGTGCAGCCCGTAGGTCCGCTTTGTCAGCGCGATGAACACCGACCCGACCGGGTTGTTGGGACCGGGCGGCAGCTTCAGCTTCTCCTTGTTGTCGCCCTGCACGAAGTTCTTCTGCGGGTCGTAGAAGTAGATCGGGTTGAAGGCCACCCCGCGCACCCTGTAGGTTCCCGACGGCGAGGGCAGCTCGCGGCTGCCGATGGTCGCGGGATAGGCGACGATCACAAGGTTGCGCGCATCGAGGCCGAGCACTTGGCTCTTGGCCTTGTCGACGATGATGCGGCGCACCTTCTCGTCCACCCGCTTGGTCGCCGACAGGTCGGTCACCACGAGGCGGGTGCCGGCCACACCGACGTCGAGACCCGGATTGAGCGCGGCCAGCAGGTCCTCGCTCATATGGAACTTGGCGCCGATCTTCTGCGACGGGCTGCGGTAGCCCAGCGTCGGCAGCTTGGCGAGTTCGCCATAGTCCTTCGGCAGGTCGGGAAAGAACGGCCCCTTGACGTCGTCCGCGCTCAGAACGGTGGTGGTGAGCACCGGGCCACCGCTTTCGCGGATCAGGGCGGCCCAGTTCTGCTCGTCGAGCGTCTTCGCCGGCTTGAGATGACGCTGCCCCTCGAAGGTTTCGAGGGCGTGCACGAAATTGGCGCCGTCCTTGCCGTCGATCACACCCGGCGAGTCGTGCAGCCTGTCGAGCATCACTTCGGCGCGAAGCACGGCCGGGCTGACGCCGCCTTTCTCGGCCGGGCCGTCCCCGAGTTTGGCGGCGTTGACGAGGTCAAGGGTCGGCGGAGGTGCGCTGGCGGCGTGCGCGGGTGGCGGGGCTTGCGGGACAGCCCTTTGCTGTCCGCCCGCGGCCGAAGGTGTGGCGGCCGGTGCGGCGCCAGGACTCGGCGACTGGGCGGCTTGCGGCGAAGGATTGGCGGGTGATCCCGTCTCGTTGGGAGCCGGGGCGCTCGGCGGCAGGGGCGGACGCCCGTCCGTTTCCGCCGATCCCTGCGACAGGCCGAGCAGGACGAGGAGGAATGCGGATGCCGTGACGGTCTTCATCGTTCGGGTTCCAACTCTTGGGGCGTCCGGCAACGCGGAAGGAGGATGAAAGCTGCCGACCTTCCTCTGCCGCCGCTGCGGCACGATCGCTGGACGCCGATATCGCAGCAAGATGCGCTTCAGTCGCCATCCAGCAGGGCGCGCGCCTCCCGCAGGGCGCTGTCATGTCCAGGCGGTGCGTTCGGCGGCTGCAGGCCGAGGTCTTCCAGCGCCTCGATGATCGCGGCGGCGACGGTGAGACGCATGTACCATTTGCGGTCGGCGGGGATGACGTACCACGGCGCATCCGCCGTCGCCGTGCCGGCGATCGCCTTGGCGTAGGCCTTGCGGTAGTCCGCCCACAGCGCCCGCTCGGCCAAATCGCCGCCGTCGAACTTCCAAAGCTTGGACGGCGTGTCGAGCCGCGCCCTGAGGCGTTTCTTCTGCTCGGCCTTGCTGACGTTGAGGAAGAACTTCACCACCCGCGTCCCCTGCCGGCCGAGATAGGCCTCGAAGGCGGCGATGTCGGCAAGCCGGTCGCTCCAGAACCCGTCGGCCCCGGCGAGGGAGGCGGGCAGGTGCGAGGCGGCGAAAACGTCGCGGTGCACCCTGGCGACCAGCACGTCCTCGTAGTGCGAGCGGTTGAAGATGCCGATGCTGCCGCGCGCCGGCAGGGCTTGGCTGATGCGCCACAGGAAACCGTGCGCCAGCTCCTGCGGCCCCGGCTTCTTGAACGAGGTGACCGCGACGCCCTGTGGATTGACCCCGCTCATGACGTGCTTGATGGTGGAATCCTTGCCGCCGGCATCCATCGCCTGGAACACGAGCAGCAGCGACCAGCTTCCGTTGGCATAAAGCAACTCCTGCAGGGCGCTGAGCCGGGCGATGCCATGCTTCAGCAGCTGCTTGGCGTCCTCCTTGCGCAGCCCTTCGGGCAGGTGATCGGGGGCGTGGTCGTCGAGGTCGAAGTGACGGCCGGATGTGATGCGGTAGCGGGCGGGGCGCACCTGATCGCGGTACGCTTTCGAAAGAGCTGCAGCACTCACACCCACTCGATCCGTCCGCGCGATTCCGGCACATCAGGTAAACGCCCAGCCGGCATATTTGTCGATGTCGATTTCGAGCTGCCGCACGAGGTTGGTCGCCACCATGCGCTCGCGGTACCGCTTCAGGTCATAGGCCAGCCAGGCGATCTGGCTCAGCGGCTTGATATTGCGTTGTGTCCAGGATCGGAAAGTGTTCGCGTCGACTTCGTCTACTTTGAAATAATTCAAATATCCACGCCGCGTCACAATCACCTGTATCGTGTGCGCTTCGAAGGGGAGCGCTAAGACGATTCCTTTAGAATTATTCTCAAAAACGAAGAAATCCGGCCGGTTCACGTGCGCTTCATCGGTTTTCCATTACCGATCGCTACAGGGAGGCGGCTCTATCGACAAGTCTTAAAAGAGCCGACCCGCTGTACTCGCGAAGCAGGGCTCGCGGTGCGTGGACCGCCGGCCTTGAAGCATCGGACCGAGGGGCGCGCAGCGGTTTCCGGATTATTCCGATGCGTCACAGGAGGTTAGGGCATCGGACCGGGGTCATCTTCGGTCCGGTGCCCTAAAGCTTGAAGACTTCCGGCAGCAGGGCGCCCAGCGCGAAGCTGGCGCGCAGGCCGTCGGGACCGGCGCAATGGACGGGCGTGTCCGGACCGCCGAACTCGGCCAAGCGCTGCCGGCAGGCGCCGCAGGGCGTCAACACCCGTTCGCCGCCCCCGACGATCAGCGCGGCGACGAGGCTGCGCTCGCCCGCCGCCACCATGGCCGCAACCGCGCCCGCTTCGGCGCAGGTGCCGACGGGGTAGGCCGCGTTCTCGACATTGGCGGCAGCGAAGACGCGCCCCGATCCGGTGCGCAGCGCCGCCCCGACGGCGAAGTTGGAGTAGGGCGCGTAGGCGTTGGCGCGGGCCTCGACAGCTGCCGCGAACAGCTGCGCCAGCAGCTCGTCCATCGGGGAAGTGTCGGTCTCGCTCATCCCTGCCGCTCCTTCGCGGGCGGCCGCCGCGCCGGGCCTCGACGCTCGGCGGCTGGCCAAGCCGGCCGAGATTGCCTAGAAGGGCCGCCACCCGGCCGGGACCGATCCCGGCCCCTTCGAGAGCCCATGAAGTTCACGCTCAGCTGGCTGCGGGATCACCTGGACACCCAGGCCGAGTCCCACGCGATCGCCGACACACTGACCCGGATCGGTCTTGAGGTCGAGCACCTCGCCGATCCGGCTGCGGGGCTGCGCGGCTTCGTGGTCGCGCGCGTGCTCTCCGCCGAGCCCCATCCCAACGCCGACCGCCTGCGGGTGTGTCAGGTCGAAGCCGCCGCCGGCGCCACGCCGGTGCAGGTCGTGTGCGGCGCCCCCAACGCGCGAACCGGCATGGTTTCGGTGTTCTCGCCGATTGGAACCTTCATCCCAGGCAAGAAGGTGACGCTCGGCGCCGGGGTGATCCGCGGCGTCGAATCCAACGGCATGCTGTGCTCGGCCGCCGAGCTGGAACTGTCGGATGACCACGAGGGCATCCTCGACCTGCCGGCCGACGCGCCCGTGGGCACGCCCTATGCCGTTTACGCCGGGCTCGACGACCCCGTGTTCACCGTCAACCTCACACCCAATCGTCCCGATGCGGCCGGCGTCGCCGGCATCGCCCGCGACCTCGCCGCGGCGGGGCTCGGTCGCCTCAGGACGCCCCCGATCGAACCGATCGAGGGCGGCGCGCCTTGTCCGGTCGGCGTGGTCCTGGATCTCGCGGCAGCCGACGCGCCGCTCGCCCCGGCCTTCGCGCTGCGCCGGGTCGCGGGCGTGCGCAACGGGCCGAGCCCGCCCTGGATGCAGGCCCGGCTGCGCGCCGTCGGCCTGCGCCCGATCAACGCGCACGTCGACATCACCAACTACCTCAGCATCGACCGAGCCCGGCCGCTGCACGTATTCGATGCCGCCAAGGTCGAGGGCTCGCTCCACGTCCGCCGCGCGCGCGGCGGCGAGAGCCTGCGCGCCCTTGACGGCAAGACTTATCCGCTGCTGGACAACGACGTGGTGATCGCCGACGCGCGCGGTCCCGCGTCGATCGCCGGCGTGATGGGCGGCGAGGCGACCGGCTGCGACGAGGCCACCACCGACGTGCTGATCGAATCGGCGCTGTGGCAGCCGGCGGCGGTGGCCGCCACCGGGCGCCGGCTCGGCATCGTTTCGGATGCGCGCTACCGTTTCGAGCGGGGCGTCGATCCCGCCTTCTGCCTGCCGGGGCTCGATCTGGCCACGGCGCTCGTCGTCGGGATCTGCGGTGGTACGCCCTCCGACCGCGTGCTGGCCGGCCACGTGCCGCAGCCCGACCACCGCGTGGCCTTTCCGCCCGGCGAGGTGAAGCGCCTGACCGGCCTCGACCTGCCCGTCGCAGAGACCGTTGCGATCCTGCAAGCGCTCGGCTTCGCCGTGGCGGCTGGCGACGTGCTGTCGGTCAAGGTGCCGTCCTGGCGGCCCGACATCCACGGCAAGGCCGACCTCGTGGAGGAGGTGGTGCGCATCGCCGGGGTCGGGCGCGTCGCACCGCAGCCGCTTCCGCCCCTTGCTGGCGAGGGGGTCCCGGCGGCGATGCTGACGCCCTTGCAGCGGCGCACGCGGCAGGCCAAGCGGGCGCTCGCCGCCGCCGGCCTCGTCGAGGCGGTGACCTGGTCCTTCGTGTCGCGACAGCAGGCGGAGCTGTTCGCCGGCGGCCGGGCGGCTCTGGCGCTGGCCAACCCCATTTCGGCCGATCTGTCCGACATGCGCCCGAGCCTGCTGCCAGGGCTGGTCGCGGCGGCGGGGCGCAACATGGCGCGCGGCTTCAACGACCTCGCCCTTTTCGAGGTCGGGCAGATCTTCCGCGGCGACCGCGAGGGCGACCAGAAGACCGCTGCCGCCGCCGTGCGCACGGGAACGGCCGGGCTGCGCGGTTCGGGGCGGCACTGGTCGGGCGCGGCTCCGGCGGCGGGCATGTTCGACGCCAAGTCCGATGCCTTGGCGCTGCTGGCCGCGCTGGGGGTGCCGACCGGCGGCCTGCAGGTCGTCCCCGGCGCGTCCGACGCGTTCCATCCCGGGCGCTCGATGGTTCTGCGCTTCGGGCCGAAGACGCTGGTCGGCCAAGTCGGCGAGATGCACCCGCGCACGCTTGCCGCGATGGACGTCGCCGGGCCGCTCGTCGCCTTCGAGATCGTGCTCGACGACTTGCCCTTCCCCAAGATCAGGTCCGGCGCCGCCAAAACAAGCAAACCCAGGCTCGACCTTCCCGACTTCATGCCGCTCGCCCGCGATTTCGCCTTCATCCTCGACCAGAGCGTCGCGGCGGGCGACGTGGTCAGGGCCGTGCAGCAGGCGGATCGGACGCTTGTCGGCGAGGTCACGGTGTTCGACATCTACGAAGGACAGGGCGTGGCCGAAGGCAAGAAGTCGGTCGCCGTGTCGGCGACGCTGCAGCCACGCGAGAAAACGCTGACCGATGCCGAGATCGACGCGCTGATGGGCAAGATCATCGCCGACGTCGTCAAGAAAACCGGAGCCGTTCTGAGAGGATAGGTCCTTGCACGCATCAACGCTGCGCATCGCGCTCGCGCTTGCCTCTACCCTGCTCGCGACCTCGCTGGTCTGCGCCCAGGCCAACATCAACGATTGCGAGAAGATCCAGGCGGCCGATGCCTACAACCAGTGCCTCGCCAAGTTCGGCCCGCCGCAGAAGACGCAGAACCTCGCGCCCGAGCGCCCCGGCGATGTGAAGAACAGCAGCGAGGAGGCGGCCGCCGGTGCGGCCCGCGGGCCGGGCCGGGCTCGCATGTCCCGCCGAGGCGGTCGGCGCGGCTCGGTCCGCCGGGCGGGGGGTGGGCGCAAGCGGCTCGTCATCGCCGTCCGCCGTCGGCA
>CAXTMA010000127.1:0-11003 GCA_964245015.1 uncultured Beijerinckiaceae bacterium
CTGAGTCACAAACCGCTCAGATCACGCAACTTGTTCCCGGACGGACACTTACGCCGAACCCGGCTGCTCAGGACTGAGTGGTCTTCTCGCGAAAATAGACGAAAGTGATCGAAGCTCCTCCGTCCGGATTGGGTGAGGGGCGGTCCGACTGGTTCCGAACGTGACCCCTGATGTGGCGGACGTTCAAGCTGCAGCGGAAATAATCTGACCCGCGGCAATGCGGCGAAGTACGTCGCGAGCAAGCCGCGTGGCAGCTGTGCCACAGACTAGCACTGGCATCAGGCGCGGGGTACAGCCCCGGCATGTCGAAGCGCATTCCCATAAACGTGTCCATGACTGTCGAATTGGCGGCCTTCGTCGCCGGGGAGGTCGCGACGGGTCGCTACGGCAGCGCCAGTGAAGTCGTGCGTGCCAGCCTGGGACTGCTGATGGAACAACGACCCCGGCGGGTACGCCCGGACTCGCAGCGGGTGGTCGACGGTCAGCATCCATGAGTGTCGAAAGGTCCCAGCGGACGCAGGCGCAAGCCGCCCTGCCGGCACGCGCGATTGCGGGAGATCAATCCGCACTGATCCTGGCGAGCGTCGTCGACTACGCCATCATTGCAATGGATCTCGACGGACTCGTCACCTTCTGGAGCGAGGGTGCCCGTCGCGCCCTTGGCTGGACCGAGGCGGAGATGCTGGGCCGTCCCGCCAGCACCTTCTTCACCATGGACGACCGCCGCAACGGCGTTCCGCAGGCCGAGATGCAGAACGCCCTGACGCTGGGGCGCGGCAACGACGAGCGTTGGCACCTCCGCAAGGATGGCACGTCGTTCTGGGCCAACGGAGAGATGATGCCGCTCCGCGACGAGGCCGGCTTGGTGCAAGGCTTCGTCAAAGTCCTGCGCGACCGCACCGAGCAGCGTCTCGCAGCGGAGAAGCAACGGGCTGATGCCGAGTTCCTGAACAGCATCCTCGCCGCGTCGGCCGACTGCATCAAGATCCTCGACCTGGACGGCCGGCTCGAGTTCATGAGCGATGGTGGTCAGCGCCTGATGGAGGTCGGCGACTTCGACGCGATCAAGGGCTGCACCTGGACCGACTTCTGGCAGGGCCCGCTGAACGCCGATGCCAAGGCTGCCGTCGAGGCCGCCAGGGCCGGCGGCACCGGGCATTTCCGCGGCTTGAGCGACACGATGGCTGGCACGACCAAGCTGTGGGACGTCCAGGTCACCGCGATCCTCGACGTCGACGGACGGCCGTCGAAGCTGCTGTCCACCTCGCGCGACATCTCCGAACTTCGCGACGCGGATCAGGCGACCCTGAACGCCGAGGCGCACTGGCGTGGATTGTTCGAGAAGCTGCAGGAGGGCTTCGTCCTCGGTGAAGTCGTACGAGGGCGGGACGGCGGTGTTGCCGACTGGCGTTACCTCGACGTGAACCCGGCCTGGACGAGCATGGTGGGCATCGAGCCCGACCGAGCGGTCGGCCGCACGGTACGCGAGCTCATCCCCGACATCGAGGAGAGTTGGATTGATGAGATGGCCGCCGTCGTCGACACCGGGCGGTCGGCGACGTTCACGCGCCGGGTCGGAGCACTCGGTCGTTGGTATGAAGGGCGAGCCTTTGCCCTGGAGCACGATCGTTTCGCAATTCTCTTCGTCGAGGTGACCGAACGGAAGCTCGCCGACGCCCGGCGCGACGCCCTGCTGACGCTCAACGATCGGCTCCGCGACACGACCGACTTAGCGGCTATCTCGTTCGTCGCGGCCTCGCTCATCGGCGAGGTGCTCGGTGCGGATCGTGTCGGCTACGGCACCGTCAGCGACGATGGCGACACGGTCGAGGTCGCTCGCGATTGGACGACAGCTGGCATCCCCTCCATTGCGGGCCGGCACCGCATGCGGGACTACGGTTCCTACATCGAGGATCTCCGTCGCGGCGAGATCGTGATCATCGCGAACGCTGAGCTTGATCCCCGCACCAGCGCCGACGCCGCAGCCCTTCGGGCCATCGGCGCACGGGCTTTGCTGAACCTTCCCGTTCTCGAACAGGGACGGCTGGTGGCGCTCCTGTTCGTCAATTGTGCGGAAGCACGCGCCTGGACCGAACTGGACATTGATTTCGCCCGTAACATCGCGGAACGGACCCGCTCAGCCGTCGAGCGCATCCGCGCCGAGGCCAGCCGCCGCGACAGCGAGGAACAGTTCCGCGTCTTCGCCCAGGCCATGCCCAATCATGTCTGGGCAGTTCGCCCCAACGGACATTTCTACTGGTTCAACGACCAGGTCTACGAGTACGCCGGCGCCGAAGGCGGTTCCATGAACGGTGCCGAGGCCTGGGGACGGGTCGTCCACCCCGACGATCTTGCCGCCGCGGGCGCGGCCTGGGCGAATGCCGTGACGAACGGCGCGGTCTATGAGGCACAGTTCCGCATCCGTCGTCACGACGGCGTCTATCGCTGGTTCCTGGCCCGTGCCGAGCCGGTCTTCGGTCCTCATAGTCAGATCACCAGCTGGGTCGGAACCAACACGGACATCGACGACCAGCGGCGGCAGGCGGCCGAGCTGGCCCGGCTCAACGCGAGACTGGAAGAGGAAGTCGAGGCGCGCACCCGCGAGCGTGACCGCGTGTGGAGCACCACCAACGACCTGATGGGCACCGCAGGGCACGATGGCTACCTAAAATCGGTCAACCCGGCCTGGACCCGCATGCTTGGCTGGAGCGAGGGCGAGCTGTTGCGCAGGCCGTTCATCGAAATCGTCGACCCTGCCGACCACGAAGAAACGGGCGATGTCGTTCGCAGGCTCGCGGCCGGCGAGACCGTCGCCGACTTCCTCCATCACGTCGTGCACGCCGATGGCGGCCGGCGCGCGATCATGTGGAACGCCAGCCCGGACGGCGCTCTGTTCCACATCGTAGGCCGCGACGTCACCGCGCTGCGGCGAACGGAAGAGGCGCTCCGCCAATCGCAGAAGATGGAGGCGGTCGGCCAGCTGACCGGCGGCTTGGCGCACGATTTCAACAACCTGCTCACCGGAATTATCGGCAGCCTCGACCTGCTGTCGACGCGCATCGCACAGGGGCGCCTGGCCAACATCGATCGCTACACCGTCGCGGCACAGGGTGCGGCCAACCGCGCTGCCGCCCTGACGCACCGCCTTCTCGCCTTTTCGCGCCGGCAAACGCTCGCTCCTAAGCCGACCGACGTGAACCGCCTCGTCGCTGGCATGGAGGATCTTGTGCGCCGGACGATCGGGCCGGCGATCGAGCTTGAGACCGTCGCGTCCGGGGGGCTGTGGTCGACCCTCGTCGACCCGCCGCAGTTGGAAAATGCGCTACTCAACCTGTGCATCAACGCCCGCGACGCCATGCCGGATGGCGGGCGGCTCACGGTCGAGACCGGTAACCGCTGGCTCGACGCCCGCGCCGCGCACGAGCGCGAGCTGCCGCCCGGCCAGTACGTGTCGCTCTGCGTATCCGACACCGGCACCGGCATGCCGCCCGACGTGGTCGCCAAGGCTTTCGACCCGTTCTTCACGACCAAGCCGATCGGTCAGGGCACCGGGCTTGGCCTGTCGATGATCTACGGCTTCGCGCGCCAGTCGGGCGGGCAAGTCCGCATCTATTCGGAACCGGGCGGCGGCACGATGGTATGCCTCTACCTGCCCCGACATATCGACGCGACCGAGGAGGTCGAGGCCGTACCCGAGCTGGCTGACGCGCCGCGCGCGATGGCTGGCGAGACCGTGCTGGTGGTGGACGACGAGCCGACCGTGCGCATGCTGGTGACGGAGATCCTGGAGGAGCTCGGTTACGCGGCGATCGAAGCGGCGGACGGACCATCGGGTCTGAAGGTGCTGCAGTCGGACGTTCGCATCGACCTGCTGGTCACCGACGTCGGCCTGCCCGGCGGCATGAACGGACGGCAGGTAGCGGATGCGGCGCGGGTGGCACGGCCGGAGCTGAAGGTGCTGTTCATCACCGGCTACGCGGAGAACGCCGTGTTGAACCACGGCCACCTCGACCCCGGCATGCACATCATGACCAAGCCGTTCGCGATGGAAGCGCTGGCCAGTCGCATCAAGGATTTGATTGTTGCTTGAGAACGTCCCGGTCTACCGGACGATGATCGTGACCGGCACGCGAGGCAGCTGGTACGATGACGTGACGCTTCTCGCTCGACGTCCTGCTGGCCTGAATTTCGGGGCCGATCCTGGTACACGTGTCCTCGCGGTCGGCGGCCAGCTCCTCCTTGGGCGCGCGTGTCTCAGCCACTTTGGCGAAGTCGGATCCGAGCGCCTCGTCTTCGTCTGCCATCATGGCCATCGCTGATCAGGGTGACCTTTCGAATCCCTCCAATTCGGCAAGCCGCAGCAAGGCCGCATCGTCCAGAACGCGCCCTTCCGGTCGGTGACGTTGACGCTTTTCAAGCCGAACTGCCTGAGCGTGCTCAGTTTATCCAGCGCCTCTCTGGCGCTGCCAATGCCGACGGTCGTCGCGCCCTTGTCCGACTGTGCTCGCAGGAGGATGTTGGCGTAGCGATCTGATGTCATCGCGTCTTGCCGGCTCGAACGGCATCTGCATCATGCCTTCCAGAATGGCTCGACGCTCGTCAAGGAGCTCGGCCAGCAACGCTTCCACCCGAACCGCTTCTAGAGCACCGGACCCGAAATCGGATCCGGTTCGATGCTCTAAGTCGCTGTGCCGCATCGGATTTGTCCGAAAACCGCTGCGCACTTTTCGGTCCGATGCTCTAGACCGGGGTAGTCAGCCCTCCTGCTCTCGGCAAGGGTTACTCTCGGCCCTGGCAATCATCCCACTGAGCAGGAAGTGTTCGACGTCGTCCTTGCCCAGCATCACGGGTTCAGCGGCGCCTGACCCTGATCCGGCTCGCCGCGCTCGGCGGCGGTGTAGCCGCTCAAGAACGCCTCGAACTCAGCAACCGAATAGGTCACGCCGTCGCCGTCCGTGATCGAAACAGTTAAGCGTGCCCCGATCATCTCGCGGGCTCGCCTGAGCGCGTCGGCGCTGTCGGCCGCGCCGACCATCATGCTGCTCCGTTCGGTTTTGGCATTGACGAAGTAGCTCGCGGACATCGGTCGTCTCGCAGGTCGATCGGCGTAGCCTGTCGCGCCGTAGGCTATCTTGTCAGTCTGACGCGTGGCAACCCGCGGAGCGCGCCGCCGTCCAACATCCGGGTCGTTCCTTGCCTTTCGATGCGTGCGAGCAATCCCAATTTGCTGCCGTGACAGTCGAGTTTTCGATGAAAACGGTTGATAGCTGCCAAAGTATTCATAACTGGTTTAGCAGTTAATACGCTCCGAAACGGACAGGCAGCACTTGGCCTACGCCTTCGGTCGGCTCGGAAAGCACTTTTCAAGGCCGCTGATTGGTCCAACATAAGGGTCCCACACATTCACCCATCGATAGCCACTCTGCGCTAGTAGGTATAGGTGCTTAGGCTTCATCGTGGAGGTTCGAATCCTTTCCTGGGCACCACGCAATCCTAGCGGATTGTCAAGAAGTTTTTGTCAAAACAGGGGCTTACGCTGCGCCGCTCTCACCCAGCGGTCTCATCCGATGATCCTCAGGATGCCCGGTCCGACTACCCGCCCGAGCGGCGTCTTCCAGCTCAACGTCCGCATGCCGGCAGACCTCGTGACGGTGGTGGCCGGGACCCGCTTCAGCCTGCCGGTCGGATCCGCGGCAGCCACCGTGAAGGCGTCCGACAAGGTGATGCTGTCCCTGCGCACCAAGGATCGACGCGAAGCCAGGGCGCGGTACACCATCGCCACGCCGCTCTTCTCGCCCACTTCGACGCTCTTCGCTGCAACCCCGCCGCGCCGGTTGCCAAAGTCGGAGCGCTTGTCGTGGCAGGGGCGGACGGCAGCGTCCCGCACTCCGGAACCAAGCTGACCCACAAGCAGGTGATCGCGCTCGCCGGCGACGTTTACCGCGAGTTCTTCGACGAGCGTGAGGACGAGTTCGACCTCAAGACCCTCGCCTCGGCCGATGAAGCGCACGAGACGTCCGTGCGAGCGTGGATGACCGCCGATGGGGATGACGACGTCGAACTCCCGCGCGAGCAAGCCGAGTTCCTCGCCAAACTTCAGGAGCCGTACGGTCCGCAGATGCTCGCGTGGGAGCGTGGCGGGGATGTCGTCAGCCCCTACTGTGCGAGCCGATGATCTACGAGCATGCATTGGAAGACCTCTTCGGCCGTCATGCGAACAGGGTCTGCGCCAAGGTAATTACCCACGGGGTTGTCCGCGATCGGCAGCGGCGCGGTTGCGACCCGACCTGATACGGGGTGCTTGCACATTGTAACGAGTGCTGATCCCGTGTCGGCATGAGCCGTGGTGATCTGGAGCGCCTGAGCAAGGATGAACTGTTCGAACCGGTGCTGAAGCTGCAGCGCCCGGCCAAGATTGGGATCAGATCGCCCCAGTGCTGTCGGCGCAAAAGCCACGGACGGGTCGGCCGGCCAAGGACCACCGCCGCGTTCTCGACGGCATGCTGCGGGTGCTGCGCACCGGCGCGGCCCTGGGCGGATCTTCCGGCCCGCTTTGGGCCGCCCGGCACGGTGTCGAGCCGGTTCGACCGCTGGCGGCAGGCCGGCGTGTTTGACCGGGTGCTCAGGCGCTTGCAGGCGCGGGCCGACGTCTGCGGCGCCCTGGATTGGGACCTGTGCTTCGTGGACGCCACGGTGGTGCGCGCCCACCAGCATGCCGCCGGCGCCCGCCGGATCGGCGCCATCGAGGGGTGAGGCGACGGTGGAGGGCGCGGGCGAGGCGCTGGGGCGCAGCCAGGGCGAGTTTCCACCAAGTTGCACCTGCGGGCAGAAGGCGGCGGCAAGCCGATGGCGGCGGTGCTGACGGCGGGCGAGCGCCACGAGCAGGCCGCGCTGAAGGCGGTGGTGGACAAGGGGCGGTGCCGCGTCCGGGCCGGGGCCGTCCCCGGCTGCGTCCGCGCCGCACGGCCGGCGACCGCGGCACCTCCAGTCCGACCGCGCGGCAGCGGCTGAAACAGCGAGGCATTGAGCCGGTCATCCCGACCCGCAAGAACCAGCCCCGCCAGCGTAGCTTCGACAAGGCCGCCTGTCGCGAGCGCAACAGGGTGGAGCGGCTGATCGGGCGGCTGAAGCAGTTCCGCCGCTTGGCCACCCGCTATGAAAGGCGGGCGGCCAACGACCTTGCCATGGTCACGTTGGGCATGGCCATGCTTTGGCTCACATGACTCTGCAGAGACGGCCTAAGTGCAACCTCATAGATCATGTGGCATGCGCCCCGATGATGGAGCGGACACCGTTCGGCCTGTTGTTGTAGCGCTTGAAGAAATCGTGGGCAGCCTCGACCAAGGCGTCGATGTTGGCAAACGGCTCGCAGTGGGTCACCTCGCGACGGAACTGCCGCCACGGCATCCCGATCTGGTTCGGCCACGGGCTGTAGGTCGGCAACGAGAGCAGGACGAGGCGCCCGGCCGCGCCGCGCGGCACCGCCTCGACCTCGTCGCCTGGTGCGTGCTGGCGTTGTCCCAGGCGACGTACGCCGTTCCGGCTGGGTGCTTGGCCAGCAGCGCTTCCCGCAGTTCGGCGACCTGGCGCCATCGCTTGTGCGGGCGGGTCAACACCCCCGTCTCGCCGCCGTCCGCGATGCTCATGCCAAGCTGCGTTCACTCCCCATCGAGATGGACAGCCGATCGCGCGTGACCGTGCCGCAGATCGCCGCCAAGGTGGCGCAGATCCGGCGCGCGATGCGCTCGCGCGGGATCAGATCCTGGCCGCCAAGCGCACCGGCCGGGGCGAGTGGTACGCCGTTGTCACCGCGATGCGGCGCGAGCCCAACCGCCGCGACCGGGTGGTGGCGACGGCGCACGTCAAGGCAAAGAGCCGGGACGAAGCCGTCAGCGCCGGTCGCGAGCTGCTGGCGGAGAAGGCCGGCTGGCTCGGGCCGGAGACGGACCTGTTCGTGGTGATCTACTCGGCATTGGCGTGGCAGCCGGGTGAAGAATGATCAGGCGCTTGCGGTTTCGCCTCTCTTGCGAAGCCTGCCGGATGTGAAGATCAGGCCTGTTCCGCCGCCAGCGACTGCCGCTGCAGAGACGACCCACACCAGCTTACCCAACGCCGAGCTTCCGCCGAAGTCGAGAACCTGCACGAGCCAAGCAGCAGCGATGGCGACCGCCATGATGCCGATCAACCGGAGCACACCGTCGATCTTGATGCCGTCGTTCATCGTTTCATCCCCGTCGCGGCGCGCCCCTCAGCGCGGTCGGGAGCAGAACGATGCGGCCAGCAAACGGTTCTCGACTATAGCAAAGGCGCGTTCGGTGTTGCCGAAACAGCACGATCTGATCGCGGATTGGGCGCCTGAGCATCCGAGACAGGAAGGCCCATATGACCAAAGCCACCGCTGGCGTTCTGACGCCGACACAAACGCTGCTGATCTGGGCATTGCTCGCAAAACAGGGACATGCTGCACAACACGACCTCGGCACACCCGTGGATGCGCATGAGCGCGATGATCTGGAAGAGCGCCGCTTCGTCAGTTCAAGGACGCGCGAGCACAATACCCTCTGGCTGAAGCTCGAAGAGGCCGGTTGGGATTGGGCCGAAGGGCATTTGACCAAGGCACTGCCGCCGAACCAGACCGTCCTTCACAACATGATGGTGCGCATCGACGCCCACCTCAAAGCCAGCGGCGAAAGCCTCGTCAAGCTCATCGGCACTCCACCCATGGCCGGTCCTATGGATCCGGAACTGACGGGCGTGGTCGAGGCATAAAGGGTTTCTGACCGCACCGAGCTGATCGACGCTCTGCCTGCAAGGTGCAGTGAACAACGGCCGCCCAGGTCGGTACGCAGCCCGAGCGGCCATCAGACGCACGGCGCTGAGGTCGCCGGCGAACTTGGTATGGCCGACCGTCATGACCGATCCGTTTCAATCCTCCCTCGCATCATGTCCCGATGCGGGATTGCTGGCTCGGATCACGCCTGAAGCCTCCGGCGTCGAGTTCCATCCCCGAGAACGGCAGGGGCTGGGATGCGGCTTAAACGGGAGAGCAGTCGTGAACTTGCCAATTGATGGCGCGCGGGATCGGTTGGTGAGCTAGCTTTCTGTAATGATTGGCGGAGAGCCCACGTCTGACAGCAAGCCGAAACGGGACCATCCGAGCAATGTCACAAGCGTAGCGCCAGATCTCGCCGGCGAGCTGGCCCGCGAATACGGCATCTCACCAGATCGGGCGCAGATGCTGATCGATCGGCTCGGCACCGATCCCGAACGGTTGCGCGCAGCCGCCAGGGACCTGCAGATCGATGCTAAAGCAGAGGTGGCCTTGATGCGGACACAACGTGCGCTTAGATCTCGTCCAGGCGGTCGCAGCGACCATGGATGTACCGGCGCTGCTCGCGCAACGTGCCCCGCCTTCTGACTTCCGCCGATCACCCGGGTGCTTGCACCGAAGACGATCGGCGGACGTCAGCTCTTGAGTCGGAGCTACATGGCCGGCGCGTCCAGGCCGTCGGGATCGCGATCGGGCCGAGTGCGCTCATCCCGTCGAGACGCCGGCGCGCATCGTCAACGGATGTTGCCTGCGCTGTCGTCTGTCGCAATAAAGGTTGGCGCAGTTCAGCGCCGAAGCAGATCGGGCCAGCAGCGAACTCGGCCTTACGGGTGCCGCTTGGCCGTGCGCCTTCCCGCCCTCGATCACGCTGAGCGATGGCGGCGCAGGTGACCGGCAAACGACCTGTGCACGATGGTCGACGTCACGCCCAGTCAGGATCCCGAAGAGCGGCGTGGCGCCCGATGGACGACGAACGGACCAAACGCCTGTGTCACCGGCATGATCTCAAGAACGTTGACGTTGACCCGCGCCGGTCGTGTCGCCACCCAGAACACCGCGTCGGCAACGTCCTCAGGCGTCAGGGCATCGGCGCCCTCGTAGAGCTTGGCGGCACGCGCGGCGTCGCCGGCGAAGCGCACGGTCGAGAACTCGGTGCCGCCCACCAACCCCGGCGCGATGTCGGTGACCCGCACCGGCGTGCCGACGAGGTCGGCGCGCAGGTTGAGCGAGAACTGCCGGACGAAGGCCTTGGTGGCGCCGTAGACGTTGCCGCCGGGGTAGGGATAGCTCCCCGCGACCGAGCCGATGTTGACGATATGGCCGGCGTTGCGCGCGACCATGCCCGGCAGCACGGCGCGCGTCAGGTACATCAGCCCCTTCACGTTGGTGTCGACCATCCGTTCCCAATCGTCGAGGTCGGCGGACTGCGCGGGATCAAGGCCGGCGGCGAGACCGGCGTTGTTGACGAGCACCGCGATGTCGGCAAAGGCGGCCGGCAGGTCGGCGACCGCCTTCTCCACCGCGACACGGTTGCGGACGTCGAGCAACAGCGTATGAACGCGGTCGGCACCGATCCCTTCGGCCAGCTCGTGGAGCCTTTCCTCGCGCCGGCCGGCGGCGACGATGCGGTGCCCGGCCTTGGCGAAGCGGTGGGCGATTGCGACGCCGAAGCCGGCAGTGGCGCCTGTGACGAGGACGGTCATGGAGATCTCCTGAGGAAGGTCGACCGAAGCGCATCAACCATGCGGGAGCCCCCGCGATCAGCAGTGCCGCCATCCGCGAACAGCCGTTCCACCGCCTGCTGATCCGGCCCGAACATCTGAAGTAGGTCGGAATACATTGAGAGCTTGGATTGCCACGGCCGCATAACATACCGCCGCGCGCTTCTCCCCTGCTTCCTCAAGTCCGTAGCGATCGGGCATGAAGGGAAAAGCAAAAGCTAAGCTGCTGCAGTTGGTAGCAGATTTGGAGCGGGCGAAGGGATTCGAACCCTCGACCCCAACCTTGGCAAGGTTGTGCTCTACCCCTGAGCTACACCCGCATCCACGGCTGTTCCCGACAGCCTAGCGGGCTGTATGACGCAAAGCGGGCAGCGATGCAAATGCATTCTCACCTTCACAGGGCCATCGCTTGAACGGCTGAAAGGGTGACGGGAGGACTTCAGGTGTGGTTC
>CAXTMA010000128.1:0-10961 GCA_964245015.1 uncultured Beijerinckiaceae bacterium
CATTCGGCCAGCGACAGCATCGCCCCACGCAGCACCGGCTTGCCCGGCCCGATCCACGGCGCATCGGTGGCCCCGTTCTCGATCAGGGAGTCGAGGTCGGCCATGCGCGGCAGGAAGCGGGCGACCTCGCCCTCGCCGGCCTCGCCCCGCAGCAGGGCGGCCGCGAGGGCGAAGCCCTCGTCGACCCACGAGGTGAAGGTCCGGTGAAGGGTGCCTGCCTCGTTGCGCGGGCTGATGAGCTGGGTTGCCAGCAGGAACATGGTGACGCCCAGCGCCACGGCGCTGCCGCGCGACAGGGCGACATCGAAGGCGTGCTCGGGCTGGCCGAAGGCGTCGAAGGCGATGATCAGCGTGGTGTAGCCCGACAGCGCCGCCGCATAGCTCTGCAACTCGCGCAGCAGGCAGGACACGAAGGTGCACGTCACCAGCCACGCCGTATGCGCGCCGAGATAGCTCCACCAGCCCTGGGGGTAGAGGGCGATCAGGGCGACGCCGACGGTGGTGCCCACCGCGGTGCCGATCAGGCGGTTGACGCCCTTGAGCAGTCCCTGCGCCCGCGTCGCCTGCGCGGTGATGAGAACGGTGGAGCCGGCCCAGTACGGGGCGTCGAGCTGCAGAAACATCGCCAGCCAAAGCGCCGCCAAGGCGGTGAGCGAGGTGTAAAGGGCGAAGCCGAGGTTGGTCCACCCCGGCGCGTGGGACGCGAGGCGGTTCGCCGCCGCCCGTGCCCGCCCGGCGAGGCGGTGCCCGAAGGTGTTCCCGGCGGCGCCTGCGCCGAAGGTCGCCTTCACGTCGTCCGCCCGGCTCAGCCGTGCGCCCCGTCGAGCCAGTCCACGATGTTGCGCACGCTGTCGGCGTAGAAGGTCCGGTACAGGCTGTGCGTGACATAGCCGATGTGCGGCGTGGCGAGCACGTTGGGCTGCGAGCGGAAGGGGTGGTCGACCGGCAGCGGCTCGTCGGCGAACACGTCCACCGCATATCCGGCGATGCGCTGCTGCCGCAGCGCGTCCAACACCGCCGCTTCGTCGGCGATGGGCCCGCGCGAGGTGTTGACCAGCCACGCCGTCGGCTTCATCCGCGCCAGCAGGGCGGCATCGACGAGGCCGCGGGTCCGCCGGCTCAGCACGAGGTGGATGCTGAGGATGTCGGCATCCGCGAACAGCCCTTCCCGTCCCACGGCGACGGCGCCCACCGCGGCGGCCTTCTCCGGCGTGAGGTTCTGGCTCCAGCCGATGACGTTCATGCCGAAGGCGCGGCCGATGCCGGCCACCGCGCCGCCGATGTTGCCGAGGCCGAGCAGGCCGAGGGTGCGCCCCTTGAGGTCGCCGCCGATGGCGCGCTGCCAGCCGCCGGCGCGCAGCGACGTCGTTTCGCTCACAAGGTGGCGCTGGCTCGCCAGGATCAGCGCCCAGGTCATCTCGATCGTCGGGGCGCTGGAATAGCCGGTGTGGCGGACGGCGATGCCGCGCTCGCCCGCGGCCGCCTCGTCGATGGCGGCGTTGCGCGGGCCGGTGGAGGCGATCAGCTTCAGTTTGGGCAGCCGCTCGATCAGGCTGCGCCCGAACGGCGTGCGCTCGCGCATGACGAGGACGATCTCGAAGGGGGCCAGCCGCTCGGCCAGTTCCGCCTCGTCGGCGAGGTGGTCGGTGAACACCGTCACCGCGGCCTTGCCGTCGAGCGGCGTCCAGTCGGCAAGCGTCAGGGCCACGGACTGGTAGTCGTCGAGAACGGCGATGCGCATGGTTCGATCTTTGGCTCGATCTCTGGGTCGATTCTCGGCCGGCTCGCGGCGACCGAGCTTACGGCCCGACGTTCGGGCAATCCATCCCCCGCGGAACGCCCACCCCCGAACCCCGGGGCGGTGGCAGTACGTCACGCCCCGCGCCAGAACCTTTCGCCTCAAGGTCGATTGATCGGGTCCAAACGGCAAAGCACGAGGAGCGCAGATGTCGGAACCCAGCACGCTGATGGAACTCTACCACGAGGAGATGCAGGACTTGTGGTCGGCCAACGACCAGATGAGCCGGACGGTGACCGAACTCGCCGGCCACGTGCACGATGCCAAGCTCAAGCAGATGCTTGAACATTCCATCACGGGCATCAGGGAGCACAGCGGCACGGTCAAGGGCCTGATCGAGGCGAGCGGCGGCACGCCCAAGCCCGACCACTGCAAGGGCATGGAAGGGCTGGTGACGGAAGCGATCAAGCATTGCATCAAGGAAGCCCCGACCGTCGGCGTCCTTCAGGACATCGAGATCATCGCGCAATACCAGCGCATGTCGCACTACGGCATCGCCGGCTTCGGTTCGGCCGCCGCCTATGCCAAGGCGCTGGGCCGCCCGGACGATGAAGCGAAGCTGAAGTCGCTGGTGGCGAGCATCTACAAGAGCGACGAATACGCCAGCAAGCTCGCCACGCATCTGGAGCAGGCGGCCGCCTGATCCGACGGCGTTAGCGATCCCTTCACCATGTTTCGACGGGCCGGTCGCCGACCGGCCTCATCAACACCTCGGCAAGGTTGACGAAACACCTCCGCTTAACGCTCTCGCGCTATTCCAGGCTTGGAACGGGTCGAGTTGAGGAGGTGGGGCCATGAGCCTCGGGATGTTCGCAGCCGGCCGGATCGCCGCCGGCTCCAGGATCGCGGCCGTGCTTTGCATCGGCCTGTCGATCGCGGCCTGCGCCCGTACGCCGGGCGAGGAAGGTCTGGCCGGTCTTGGCGGCACCAGCCGCCCGGCCGGCTACGGCCCGGGACCCGACGGTGGCGGGCGCCGGGACGGCTACGGCCGCAGCGACCTTGCCGCCGCCGACGGGGCCGGACGTCGCGGCCGCGGCGGGTCGGCTGTGCCGGGCAGCCCGGAGGACTTCGCGCAGAACGTCGGCGACCGCGTGTTCTTCGAGTCCGATTCGAGCGACCTCACCGAGAAGTCGCAGGCGACCCTTGACCGGCAGGCGGCCTGGTTGCAGCGCTTCGAGCGGACCGCCTTCACGGTGGAAGGCCACGCCGACGAGCGCGGCACCCGCGAGTACAACTTCGCGCTCGGCGCCCGTCGTGCGGAGGTGACGAAGCAGTTCCTCGTCGCCCACGGCGTCCCGGCCTCGCGCATCCGCACCATCTCCTACGGCAAGGAGCGCCCGGTGGCGGTGTGCAACGACATCTCCTGCTGGTCGCAGAACCGTCGCGCGGTGACGGCGGTCGGCGGCGGCCAGTCGTAGGCTCATCGGCAGCGTCTCGGCCGGGGGAGGGATCGTGCGGCTGAGCCTGTCGACCTGGAACATCAACTCCGTGCGCCTGCGCCTCGGCCTCGTCGAGCGCTTCCTGGCCGAACAGTGCCCGGACGTGCTCTGCCTGCAGGAGACCAAGTGCTGCGATGCCGATTTTCCCGTCGCGGCGTTCCACCGAGCCGGCTACGGGCACCTCGCCATCAACGGGCAGAAGGGATACCACGGGGTCGCCATCGCCTCGCGGCTGCCTTTCGCCCGCATCGAGCGGCGAGGCTTCTGCGGCAAGAACGACGCCCGCCACGTCGCGGCGAGCGTGATCGCCGGCGAGCGTGCGATCGCCGTGCACAACCTTTACGTCCCGGCCGGCGGCGACGAGCCCGACCCGGCGATCAACCCGAAGTTCGCCCACAAGCTGGATTTCCTCAACGAGATGGCCGGCTGGATCGCCGAGGAGGAGGTGGCGCGCGGCGATGCCGTGCTGGTTGGCGACCTCAACGTTTCGCCGGGCGAGCACGACGTGTGGAGCCACAAGGCGCTGCTCAACGTGGTCTGCCACACCCCCGTCGAGGTCGAACTGTTCGGCCGCGTCCAGGCGGCCGGCGCCTTCGTCGACGTGATGCGCCGCGCCATCCCGCCGCACGAGAAGTGCTATACCTGGTGGAGCTATCGCTCGCCGGACTGGGCCAAGGCCGACCGCGGCCGCCGGCTCGACCACATCTGGGCGAGTTCGAGCCTCGGGGACACCTTCGGCGACCTCACGATCCACAAGGAGAGCCGCGCCTGGGAACGGCCGTCCGACCACGTGCCGGTGACGGCGGTGTTCGAGGTTTGACGGGTCGGCGCAACGCGCATCCTGGAGGAAGCGCGGCGTTTCCGGGCGAACGGCCGTGACCCGATGGATCGGTTCCCGCAGCGATCGGGGACTTGCGAAAGCTCGCGCACTAGGTTTTTGTGCGCGGGATGGAGGAGATGCGTTCCCCGGTGGGGCGTCCGGACTTCAAATCCGGGAGGGGCTGCAAGGCGGTCTTTGGTGGGTTCGACTCCCACTCTCTTCCGCCATCGTTCGTCCCAGCCGTCGTCCCTCGCGACAGCGCAGAATTCGCGCTGAAGAGATCATGAGCGCCGAGCCCGCACGACACCTTGCCGAGCCGCCGTCCGCCTCCGGCCGCAGCCGCCTGCCGTCCGTCGACCGGCTGCTGTCAAGCGCCCACGCGGTGGCACTGGTCGAGCGCTTCGGGCGCACGGCGACGCTCGCGGCGGTGCGCGACAGCCTGGCCTGCGCCCGCACCCTGCTGCAGGCCGGCGACGTCGCCCCACCCGGCGAGGCGGCGCTCCTTGATGTCGCGGAGGGGCAACTCGCCAAGCTGTTCCAGCCCTCGCTGCGCCCGGTGTTCAACCTGACCGGCACCGTGCTGCACACCAATCTTGGCCGCGCCCCCCTGCCACGCGAAGCGGCCGAGGCGGTCGCCCGCGTGCTCACGGAAGCATCCAATCTCGAATACGACCTTGCCTCCGGCAGGCGCGGCGAGCGCGACGACCACATCGAGGCGCTGATCTGCCGTCTCACGGGGGCGGAAGCGGCGACGATCGTCAACAACAACGCCGCCGCCGTGCTGCTGGTGCTGGCGGCGCTGGCGCCGAAGAAGGAGGTGCTGGTGTCGCGCGGCGAGCTGGTCGAGATCGGCGGCGCCTTCCGCGTGCCCGACGTGATGGCGCGGGCGGGCTGCCGGCTCAAGGAGGTCGGCACCACCAACCGAACCCACCTGCGCGACTACGCCGACGCCATCGGCCCGCGCACGGTCGCCGCGATGAAGGTCCACCAGTCGAACTACGCCATCCAGGGCTTCACGGCCGCCGTCGCCGATGCCGACCTCGGCAAGCTGTGCCGCGAGCGCGGTATCCTGATGCTGGACGACCTCGGCTCCGGCAATCTCATCGACTTCGCCGCCTACAACCTGCCGGCCGAGCCGACCGTGCAGGCGGCGGTGGCCCACGCCGATGTGGTCACCTTTTCCGGCGACAAGCTGCTCGGCGGGGTGCAGTGCGGTCTCATCGCCGGGCGCCGCGACCTGATCGCCAAGGTGCGCAAGCATCCCCTCAAGCGGGCGCTGCGCGTCGACAAGATGACGTTCGCGGCGATGGAGGCCATCCTGCGCCTCTACCTCGATCCCGATCGCCTGCGCGAGCGCCTGCCGACGCTGAGGCTGCTGACCCGCCCGCAGGCCGAGATCCGCGCCTTGGCCGAGCGGCTGGCGCCGGCGCTGGCGGCGGCCTGTCCCGATGCCCTCGTCACCGTGGTGGAGTGCGCCAGCCAGATCGGCAGCGGGGCCCTGCCCGTCGACGTGCTGCCCTCGGCGGCCGTGTCGCTGAGGCCGGCCAGGGTCGGAGCGGGGTCCGGCAAGGGGTACGGCAAGGGCGACGGGCGCTGGTTGCAGGCGCTGGCCGACCGCTTCCGCCGCTTAACCGTGCCGGTGATCGGCCGCGTCGCCGGCGGCGCCTTCCTGCTCGACCTGCGCACGCTGCAGGACGAGGCCGGCTTCCGCGACCAGATCGCGTCGATGGCCGCGCTTGAGCTCATCAATGCTTGAGCCCATCGATGCCGACGAAGGGTCCGCAGCGGGTCGCCCTCCCCCTGCTGCGCGCAGAGACGCGGGCGCCGACGAGCACTCGACGGCACGGCGCGGACGCTTCGTCCGGTACGCGGCGCTTTGGTGGATCGCGAATTGACTTTGCTTGTAGATAAGCAAGCGTCCCTCGTGGGCTTTTGCCGCGCGAGCGGCCTGTGCTTGAGTGGCCGAAGGCCCGGATCGGCGGGAACAATGGTGGTAGGTCGATGACGATGGATGCTGCGCTCGACAACAGACCCGCCGACCCGCTCAGCCTCGACAACCAGCTTTGCTTCGCCCTCTACGCGGCGGCGAACGCCATCAAGAAGGCTTACCGGCCGCTTCTCGAAGATCTCAACCTGACCTATCCCCAGTACCTGATCCTGATCGTGCTGTGGAGGACGGACAACCTCAAGGTGTCCGAGATCGGCCAGCGCCTTCGCCTCGACTCGGGCACGTTGACGCCCGTCCTGAAGCGGCTGGAAGCCTCGGGGCTGATCAGCCGCACCCGTCGCGTCAAGGACGAGCGCGAGGTGGAGATCGGCCTCAGGCCGGAGGGCCGGGCCCTGCGCGAGCGGGCGCTCGGCGTGCGCAGCGAGATCGTGCGCCAGCTCAAGATGACGGATCGCGAGATCGCGGCGCTGCGCACCGAACTCGGCGAGGTGATCGCCACCCTCGACGGGGATTTCTGAACCGCGGCGGTTCTACACCGGCGCGGCCGCCGGTCAGGCGAAGTAGCGATCCAGGATGCGGCCGTAGACGGCGGCGAGCCGGTGGAGGTCGGCGACCGGCACGCGCTCGTCCACCATGTGCATGGTGTCGCCGACGAGGCCCAGCTCGACCACGGGACAGTGCCGCTGGATGAAGCGCGCATCCGACGTGCCCCCCGAGGTCGACAGCGCCGGGCGCCGTCCCGTTTCCGCCTCCACCGCATCGGCGACGAGGTCGGTGAAGGGCGAGGCGGGGGTGCGGAAGGCCGGTGCGTTGCAGGGCAGGAAGTCGAGCCGTATGTCCGCATCCGCCCCGGCGAGGCGCCGTTCGAGTTCGGCGGCGAGGCTGTCGGCAGTCCACAGGTCGTTGAAGCGGATGTTGAAGGCGGCGGTCGCTTGCGCCGGAATGACGTTGGTGGCGCCGTTGCCGACGTCGATCGTGGTGACTTCGAGGTTGCTGGCGTCGAAATGCGTGGTTCCCCCGTCGAGCGGGCGGAGCAGGGCGTCGAGCGCGCGCAGCAGCACCGGGATCGGGTTGGCCGCCTTCGCGGGATAGGCGACGTGGCCCTGGCGTCCGCTGACCGTGAGGCGTGCGTTGAGCGACCCGCGCCGGCCGATCTTCAGCGTATCGCCGAGCGTGTGGCGGCTCGTCGGCTCGCCGACGATGCAATGGTCGAAGCGCTCGCCCCTCGCCTGCGTCCAGTCCAGCAGCTTGACCGTGCCGTTGACCGCCGGCCCTTCCTCGTCGCCGGTGATGAGGAGGCCGATCGAGCCGCGTGGCCGACCGTTGGCGCCGAGATGGGCGAGAACGGCGGCTGTGAAGGCGGCGATGCCGCCCTTCATGTCCTGCGCGCCGCGCCCATAGAGCATGCCGTCCTCGACCGTGCCCGCGAAAGGGCGATGCCGCCACCCGGTTTCGCGCCCGGGCGGCACCACGTCGGTGTGCCCGGCGAACAGCAGGTAGGGCGGTTCGGCCCCGATGCGGGCGTAAAGGTTGTCGATCGTCGGCTGGCCCGGCTCTGCGAAGGGCACCCTGTGGGTCGCGAAGCCGCCGCCCGCGAGCAGCGCCTGCAGGCAATCGAGCGCCCCCGCGTCGGCCGGCGTCACGGACGGACAGCGGATCAGGTCGCGGGCGATGGCCAGCGCGTGTCGCTCGCCGCTCAATTCGTCCAGACCGGCAGGCGCATCGGCATCGCGCCGGCGATCAGGCTGACGACGTGGGGCGGCTTGTAAAGGCCGTAGTGCATCGGCGTCGGGCCGAGCGCGGCCGGGTCGAGCGCGGCCGGGATCCCGGCGGGATGGCTCCTGAGCACGGGGGTGCTGCGGGTCGGCGTCTCGGCGACGAGCACGGTCTCGACCGGCTTGACGGCCACTGTTTGGGAGGCCGGCCGCGGATGCCGGCGGGCGGGCACCAGGGTGACGTCGATGCCGGCATAGGCCAGCGCTTCCGGCCGGCTCACCGTGCCAAGGTCGGCGCCCTTCTTCAGCAGGGCGGCGAAGATGGCGTTCTGTCCGCCGTCGGAATAGGTCGTGCGCACCGCCGCAGCGCCCTCGCGCACGAGATCGGCGACGGCCGCCGTTTCGGTGAGATGGCGGGCCTGCGCCGCCTGCTCCCTCGCCGGATCGGTCGAGGGGGCGAAGCTGTAGCGTCCGGCCACGACGCCCGCCTGCAGGATCTCGCCGGTGGCCTCGAAGCGGTCCGACCCTTCCTTCAGCTGGCGCCAGAAATCGATGTTGGGATCGTTGCGGTAGAGAGCCATGTTCTTGGCGCTCATGTGGAAGGGGTAGGCCTGGAGCTGGAAGGCCGGCTGGCCGCCGTGGAGCGCGTCGCGGGCGATGGCGTAGAGTTCGCCGATCTGCCGGTCGGTCATGGCGAAGCAGCCCATCGACGAGCAGGTGCCGTGCACCATCACCGCCGAGCCCGATGCCCCGTGCGCCCTGTCGTAGGCATTGGGGAAGCCTGTGTCGAAGGACAGGTAGTAGTGCGAGTTCGGGTTCATCTGGCGCGGGGAGACGGGGTAGAAGCCTTCGGGCGTCTGCCGGTCGCCGCTGTGGTGTTTGGGTCCGAGTTGCCCCGACCAGCGGCAGATCGGGAAGCTTTTGATGAAGACGAAGCGCCCGTCGCGGTTGCGCTTCCAAACTTCGATCTCCGACTCCTTCTTGTAGGATCGCAGCACCAGCGGCGCGTCGGGGCTTGTCCCCTTGGCCGCCATCAGTGCCACCGTGGCGGGCGGGATCGGGGCGAGCGCCTTGGCCGGCAGCTCCGCCCGCGCGGGGCCCCACAGCAGGGCAAAGGCGACCACCGAAGCGCTCGCCGAAACGACGCGTGGCGCGACTTGCGAAGTGAACCGCGAGGTGGCTTGCGGGACAGCTTGCGAGGTGGCTAGGCTGAGGCGAAGGGTCATGGCGCGCGGGATGGATGCACGGCAAAAACGACCGGGTCGAGGCGAAATCCCGCCGGGATCGGCGCCAAATCCCGCTCAGCGCTCCGCCATCGGCCGGTCATCCGGCCAGGATGCGCGCAACGGCCCGCTGCCGGCGATGCGGTCGCCCAGCAGCGCCACGCCCAGGGCGTAGGCTGTTGAATTGTTGTAGCTCTTGATGACCTTGAAGTTGCGCGTCACCAGGAAGTGCGGCCCGGCCGGGCCGGCCGGCGCCAGCAGTCCTGCTTCGCCCGAGCGCGGCAGTTCGCCGCCGTCGGCGCGGCGGAAGCCGGCAGCCGCCCAATCGGCGAAGGGCCGCAGGGTGCGGCCATCGCCCGAGGCGGGGGTCGGCGCCAGGACCTCGAAACCCCACGGCTCGCCGGCGACCCAGCCGTGCTTCTTCAGGTAGTACGCCGTCGAGCCCAGCGCATCGGGCACGTCGCGCCAGATGTCCTTGCGGCCGTGGTCGGAGAAATCCACGGCGAAGCGCTTGAAGGCCGAGGGCATGAACTGCGTCTGCCCCATCGCGCCGGCCCAGGATCCGCGCATCGCCTCGGGAGAAACGTGCCCGGCCTGCAGGATGTCGAGGGCATCGAGCAGTTCGCGCCGGAAATAGTCGCCGCGGTATCGGGCATAGGCGAGGGTGGCGAGGCAGCGGATCGTGCCGAGGTCGCCGGTGTTGTTGCCGAAGTTCGATTCCAGGCCCCACACGCCGAGCACGATGTAGGGATCGACGCCGTAGCGCGCGTCGGCCTTTTCCAGCGTGGTCTTGAAGTCGCGGCCGCGCTCCCGGCCGGTCTCGATGCGGGTTTGGGACACGGCGCTGGCGAGGTAGTCGCCGATCGGCTTGACGAACTCGGCCTGGTGGTGGGTCTTGGCGAGAACGGCCGGGTCAGGGGTGACGCCGGAGAACGCGCGCTCGAAGGTGTCGCGGGATACGCCGCGGCGATGGGCCTGCGGCCACAGCCCCTCCACGAAGCCGTTGAAGCCGCCGCTTTCCGCCGCATGGCTCTGGCGGTGGGCCATCACGATCAGGGCGGCGGCGACCGTCAGGAAGAACACCAGCGTGCGCACGATCTGGGCGCGGCTGACCGCCGGCCGGCGGCGGCGGTCGTCGTCGGTGGTCAGGTTGGCGGCGGCGAAACTGTAGAAACTCATGGACCGGCTCCGGCGAGCGTGGCTCGGCGACGGGACAAGCCGTAAACCAAGTCTCTTTAGCGCGGGTTAAGCGAGTCGGGCGCCTTGAGGGCATCGCAAGGCGTTTCAATGCGTCATGGGGGGCGGTATCGGCGCAGGGCGCGCGGCCGGCCGCCGCGCTCATCCCCGACGTTTGCTGCGCTGGCCTGCGCCTTGCACTCTTCCTGAGGGCTTACGCTCCGCTATATGCGGGACGGCGGGTCTCGCAGGGAGTTCGATGTTGGCAGGTGGACAGCGGCGCTTCTTTGACGAGATGACCGAGGAGAATGGCGCCACGCGGCAGGCCTACGCGCGCATCGCCCGCTGGCTGCGCGAGCAGCCCAAGGACTTCTTCACGACCCGCCGCGGCCATGCCGAGCTGATGTTCCGCCGCATCGGCATCACCTTCAACGTCTACGGCGACAAGGACGCGACCGAGCGTCTCATCCCCTTCGACATCATCCCCCGCATCATCCAGCGCAGCGAATGGGTGAAGCTCGAAGCCGGGCTGGTGCAGCGGGTCAAGGCCCTCAACACCTTTCTCGCCGACATCTACGGCGCGCAGGAGATCCTCAAGGCCGGCGTGGTGCCGCGCGACCTCCTCGAAAGCAATCCGGCCTTTCTCAAGGGCATGGTCGGCATACCCGCGCCGCACGACATCCGCGTCCACATCGCCGGCATCGACATCGTGCGCACCGACGGCGACGGGTTCTACGTTCTCGAAGACAATGCCCGCACGCCCTCGGGCGTGTCCTACATGCTGGAAAACCGCGAGGTGATGATGCGGGTCGCCCCCGACCTCTTCGCCGACCACCGCGTCG
>CAXTMA010000129.1:0-10928 GCA_964245015.1 uncultured Beijerinckiaceae bacterium
CTCGGCGACGATGAAGGTGCCCATCTTGTTGTCGAAGCCGCGCGCGGTGGCGCGGTCGCCCATCAGCGCCTGAAACTCGCACTGATAGGTGGCGACATCACCGAGGCTGACGACGGCGGCCACCTCGGTCCGGGAGCTGGCTCCGACGTCGATCCACATGTCCTTGATCTCGGGCTTCTTCTTGCGCTCCGCCTCGTCCTGGAGATGGATGGCGGTGCGGCCGATGACGCCGCCGAGGCGCTGCTTGCCGTAGATCCATACGCGCTGTCCGATCGCGACGGCGCTGTCATGGCCGCCAATGGTGCGGAAGTGCAGCTGACCCTGATCGTCGATATGGTGGATGATGAAGCCGAGCTCGTCCATGTGACCGGCGAGCATGATGCGCAGCGGGGCGGAGGGGTTGAGCACGGCGGTGACGTTGCCGTGGACATCGGTGCTGACGGCATCGGCGAAAGGCTCGACGTAGGCGCGATAGATGCGCGCCGCCGGCTGCTCGTAGCCGGACGGTGAGGGCGCGTCGGCGAGCCGGCGGAGGAAGTCGAGGGAGGCCTGTTTCATGGCCGCACAGGTGCGGTGCGATGCGGCTGGGCGTCAAGACGGCAGGGGATGACATTCCCCCTGCAGCGATGAAGATCCTTCCCTGACCAGCTCACGCTGAGGACCTGTCGGACGGCCCTGCGCCCTTGCCGACCGTCCACGGCGCCGTTCAACTCACCTGAGATCGGACGTTTGGTGCTCCGTCAGTTGAAGGATTAGCCGTGGCACCCATCGTTGACCTGAGAACAGCATTTTGATTGCCGTAATTCAAATCGACGCACGAGTCTGAGGCTCGTCTACCCTGCACGAGACTGATGCTGTAGGCACCAGCGTGCAAAGCAACGCGCCGGTTCACCGGCCTGCCCTGGGTCGAGGGCTGGGGCAGCTATTTCGCCGAGATCCGCAATCTCACAGGCACCGCGCGCGGCACGGTGGACTGGATATCGGCGGCGGGTCGCCGAAGCAGGACTCGCTGGCTGGAGACACGCACGGCGACCATGGTGGAACCTACCGCGCTTCGAGGAGAAAGCAGCTCCGATCCTCAAACGTCGGAGCTGCAAACCAGGTGCTCCCGCCGTGTCCGGCCAACCGTCTCCACCACCAACATCCCCGTCGCCCGCTTGCGTCCAAACAGGCAGCGCAGCAGGCCAAGATTAATGATCGGTGATGCCGCGGCGTTGAAGATGATCCGCAGTGCTCTTTCCGTCCGTCGCGTGGCTGTAAAGGTGGCTGTCGCCGACGCGGTTCGTGCGCTGACTGTTATCGATGGCGCCGTCATGGTGAATGGCCCTGCTGTCGCCTTCCCCGACAAGCTGTGGGTATGGTCTGCAGTGCGGGGGATGCCGTGCCACATGGCGCCCGATCGGAGGATCGCCGCGTCGGCGTCGAGGCAAGCGGCGGGCGGCGATGGCTTGGCCGCGACGGCCGATGGCCTGTGCGGCGGATTACGGTCTTTGCCGGGACAGCGACCGTCCGACGTCCAAACGGCGTGGTAGTGCGAGGCGTCCTTGCCGCCATGTCCGCCGCCGAAGGTGCATGGCCTTATCTAAACACCACCGGAACCGCGGTAGTGTTCCGCCATCACGAAGCAGCGACGCCTGCTGCCTCAGGTCGTAGTGGTTGTAGATACCGGCGTGACCGAGATGAGCGCCGTGGGCACCCGACCCGCCAGCGGCGTAGAGATCGATGGCGGTGACCTTATCGGGATGATCGACGAGTTCCAAGCTGAGCTTCACGCCGCGCGCTGCCATTGCGCGCTTCTCGACCTGGATGCGCCCGGACAATCTCCGCGCTCGTGACGCGTGGCGGGTTACTTGGCGATCATCGACGGGAAATCGAGGGCACGCTGCGCGACGACGAGGCACTCGATTTCGTCGTCGTCCAAGCCGCCGCTCAGGAATATCCATAGATCGGGCGAGCGCGGATGCTTGGCGAGCAGTTCGTCGGCGGGATTTCCACGCTGAACTCGACCACGCCGACCCCGGCGTTCTGCCGTGACCTTCTCGGCCGCGCTGGTCGTCAGGACCGTTTTGCCCAACCCCGGTCGACCGCCGACCACGACGAGGGTGCCGAGAAGGAAGCCGACGAGCACGCCGTCGAGGTCGGCGAAGCCGGTCATCTACGCCGTTGCCGAGACCTCGACACCGCGCGTCACTTCGACGCGCTCGCTGAGGTCGGCGGCGCCCTCGCCGAGTGCGAAGCGGGTGCGCTTGCGCGGCATCGCCTCCGACGCGGCGCGCAAGCCATCGAGACTGTCGGCAACAATCGTGTCCGGCGGCAGGTCGACCGAAGGGGAACGGCGAATGGCCATATCGCGGATGATCCGGGCGTGTTCAGGTGCCAGCACGTTCGCTATGCTGCTTGCCGTGAGCAAGGCGAGGGATCGTCGCGTCCGCACGTCCGGCTTGATCTCGGGATCGACGGGGAAAGCGAGGGGCCGGGCATGTTGATCGGACGACCCTCCTGCAGCACCTGCGCCATCGTCGTGAAGATGCGCTGGCGCACTTGCGCGGCTGAATGCGCGAAGGCTCGGCGAGCAGCGCCTGCTCGGCATCGATGCTGGCCGCCGGCGATCGCGGTTGACGGCGACGAGATGGGAATGGCTCGACGCTCATGCCGCGGCCCGCTTGGCGACGGCGAGGCGTTCGAACGACGTCGAGCGTCGGCATCCGCAGGGCACATTCGAGCATCAGTGTCGCCCGGCAGGTCGGGAAGAGGCGACGGTGTGCCTACGCCTCGCGCACCAGTCATCGGCATGGGTTGGTCGGCCCAGCGCTCTTGCTTCAGGAACCGGGATCTGGCGACACCTCGTCTCGCAGATACTATACTTTGGGATTAAGACTAAAAGTGTGTGCCGCAACGCAAATTTCGCCGAATTTTTGCGCTCCTACGCCGATCTGATGTTGTAGAAGGAGACAGCGCAGCTTCCGGCATCAATCCCTCGGTCGTCGTTATTCTGTCGGGGTAAGCGTCTCCAACGAGCCATCCCTCATCGTGGTGAAAGCCTATGAGAACTATCGCTTTAGCTTTGTCTGCCGGTTTTTTGATGCTTGGAGCGCTGCCGCAGGGTGACGCTGTCGCCGGCGTCATTGGCAACTACAGCCCCAGAGATGCTTCGCGGCCCGATCCCCTGATCGAGAAAGCTCGTGTGTACTGCTTCAATCGGTATACCGGTGCTTTCCTTCACTGGGGAAGCTGCAATCGGATTGTTTACAGAACGCCTGGACGGACCTATTGCTACAACAAGTACAGCGGCGCTTTCCTTCATTGGGGCGCCTGCTACTGAGCAGGGCGTCATATCGACTTCGACATTCGATGCGATACGCTTGATCGGGGAAACCGCACTTGCGCCAGCGGTATCGCATCGATTGCCATGCCTGCGGGGAAGAGTGAGCGTAGGGGAGTCTTGACCATGGTGCTCCGGCATAACGCCGGACACTGAGTGCAGGATGACGCCGCCCGGCGTCAGCCGCCAAGCATTATTCAGTCAGTGGTCTCGAGCTCTGGACCACCGGGCTCTGGGTCGCATCCGGCTCGATGCTTTGGGTTGCTGTACCGCATCAGCTTCCTCCGAGAATAGCCGCACACCCGGCGCTGCGATGCCCCATCTTCGAATGCGGCTTGCTTCGAATGCGGCTTGGAAGCGTTGCGAAACGCACCCGGTGGATACAGCTCCGCCGGACATCGGCGCAGACCGGTCAATCCCCTTCACCACATCTCGTACGATGTTCTCCACTTGTGCATACGATAAGGGCGTGCGGCGGTAGAAACGCACGCGAAGGGGCTATTGCTTGCATGTCGTGACTTTTCATGTCGCGACTTGCATGCCGACTGGAAACGAAGCGACAAACGCTGCGCCTCGCATGCTCGATCAAACTGGCGCCAGCGCAGCCACCTCCTCGTCGGTGAATACCCGCCCGCGGGTGAGGAATCGTTGGTTGCGGCCGTTGTCGAGCGAGAACATGCCGCCTCGCCCGGGGACGACGTCGATGATGAGTTGGGTGTGCTTCCAGTATTCGTACTGGTCGCGGTTGATGTAGACTTCGGCGCCGCCGATCGGGCCGAGGCGCACGTCGCGGTCGCCGACGATGTAGTCGCTCGTGGGATAGCACATCGGGGCCGAGCCGTCGCAGCATCCGCCGGACTGGTGGAACAGGATCTCGCCGTACTCATCCTGCAGCGTTCTTATCAGGGCCAGCGCGGCCGGCGTGGCCTTCACGCGGACGACCTCTTGCGTCTCCATGCCTTGCCTCGCAGGCTTGTTGAGGGATTTCTGCAACCGAGTCACGTGCGACCGGCGCCATGAGGGCGCCGGTGCTTGGTGTGAGCATCGGACCGGAATACGGGATCCGGTTCGATGCTCAGACTTGTTGTTCAGCACCGGATCCGATCCGAAAGCCGCTGCTTAGTTCGGTCCGGTGCTTCAGAGATGACGTGCCGATCAGAAGAAGCCGAGCTTCTTGGGGCTGTAGCTCACCAGCATGTTCTTGGTCTGCTGGTAGTGATCGAGCATCATCTTGTGGTTCTCGCGCCCGACGCCGGACTGCTTGTATCCGCCAAAGGCCGCGTGGGCGGGATAGGCATGGTAGCAGTTCGTCCATACGCGGCCGGCCTGGATCGCCCGTCCGAAGCGGTAGGCGCGATTGCCGTTGCGGGTCCACACGCCGGCGCCCAGGCCGTAGAGCGTGTCGTTGGCGATCGAAAGCGCGTCGGCGTCATCCTTGAAGGTCGTCACCGACAGCACCGGCCCGAAGATCTCCTCCTGGAAGATGCGCATCTTGTTGTTGCCCTGGAACACGGTGGGCTTGACATAGAAGCCGCCGGCGAGGTCGCCGTCCTTCATGTTGCGCTCGCCGCCGGTCAGCACCTTGGCGCCTTCCTGCTTGCCGATGTCGATGTAGGACAGGATCTTCTCCAACTGCTCGGAGGAGGCCTGGGCGCCGATCATGGTCGCGGGATCGAGCGGCGAGCCTTGCGTGATCGCCTCGACCCGCTTGATCGCCCGTTCCATGAAGCGGTCGTAGATGGACTCGTGCACCAGCGCCCGGCTCGGGCAGGTGCAAACTTCGCCCTGGTTGAGGGCAAACATGGTGAACCCTTCGAGCGCCTTGTCGAAGAAGTCGTCGTCCTCGTCGGCGATGTCCTTGAAGAAGATGTTGGGGCTCTTGCCGCCGAGCTCCAGCGTCACCGGAATGAGGTTCTGCGAGGCGTACTGCATGATCAGGCGGCCGGTGGTCGTTTCGCCGGTGAAGGCGATCTTGGCGATGCGATTGGAGGACGCCAGCGGTTTGCCGCACTCCAGGCCGAAGCCGTTGACGACGTTGAGCACGCCCGGCGGCAGCAGGTCGCCGACGAGCTCCATCACCACCATGATCGAGGCCGGCGTCTGCTCGGCCGGCTTCAGGACGATGCAGTTGCCGGCGGCAAGCGCAGGCGCGACCTTCCAGATCGCCATCAGGATGGGGAAGTTCCAGGGAATGATCTGGCCGACGACGCCGAGCGGCTCGTGGAAGTGGTAGGCGATCGTGTCGTGGTCGATCTCGGAGATGCCGCCTTCCTGCGCGCGGATGCAGCCGGCGAAATAGCGGAGGTGATCGATGGCGAGGGGAATATCGGCAGCCATCGTTTCGCGGATCGGCTTGCCATTGTCCCAGGTTTCGGCGAGCGCGACCATGTCGAGGTTGTCCTCGATGCGGTCGGCCATCTTGTTGAGAATGGCGGCGCGATGGGCGGCCGAGGTCTGGCCCCATGCGTCCTTCGCGGCATGGGCGGCGGGGGGCGGGCGGGCCGCGGCGCCGGCGGCGGCGCGGGGGGGGGCGGGCGCCCCACCGCCCGGGCGGGGCGGGGGGGGGGCGAAATAGCGGCCTGACGCCGGCTCGACGAACTTGCCGCCGATGTAGTTGCCGTAGCGGGCCTGGAAGGGGGCTTTGTGCGTTTGTCCGAGAAATTCCGGCTTATTCATGGGTGGTTCCTCCTGTGTTCGGGCTCGTTGTCCCGGGTGCGAGCGTGCAACACCTGCACGCGCGATGCGCTGCCCGGCGGCCGATCCCTCCCGCATCTATAAGCCGGCAAGTGCCCGCGTGCATGCGAAAATATCGTCGGGAACATCGGACTTCAGTACATGTCGGGGCTGCGGCGGTCGGGGCGCCGAGCGGAATCAGGAACGCGCCGCCGATTGGACGCCGGCTTCCGGCGAAAGAGATGGCGACAGCACCAGCGCGACCAGGCTGAGGCTCGCCGCGACGCCGAGGTAGAGGCCGACGAGACCGAGGCCGCCGCGATCGGCCAACGCCTGCGCCAGGAGCGGCGTCACCCCGCCCCCCAGGATGCCGCCGACGTTGAAGGCGAGCGAGGCGCCGGTGTAGCGCACGCGCGCCGGAAACAGATCGGGCAGCCAGGCGCCGAGCGGACCGTAGACGAAGCCCATGGTGAACAGGGCCAAACACAGGAAGCAGGCGATGGTGGCGAGCGATCCGCTGCCCAGCATCGGCGCCAGCAGGGCCGCGACCACCACCGTGGCGAGGCAGCCGGCGATCAGCACGCGACGCGGCGAGGTGCGATCGGCCCAGACCCCCGCCGCGAGGATGCCGCCGGCAAAGAACACGATGGCGACGAGCAGCACGCCGAGGAAGGTGCCGCGCCCGTAGTGCAACGTGGCGACGCCATAACCGAGCGCGAAGGCGGTGGCGATGTAATACAGGGCGAAGCAGGCGACCACGGCGAAGGTGCCGGTCACGATCTCGCGGGCGTGGTCGCGCAGGGCATCGGCGATCGGCACCGCCGCCGGAGGTGCCTTGGCGAGGACGGCGGCGAAGGCCGGCGTTTCCGTCAGTTCGAGGCGTACCCAAAGACCGACGCCGACGAGAAACACGCTGGCGATGAAGGGCAGCCGCCAGCCCCAGCCGGCGAACTGTTCGGCCGTCAGCGCCGCACCCAGGATCAGGAACAGGCCGTTGGCCAGGAGAAAGCCGAGCGGGGCTCCAAGTTGCGGCACCATGCCGAAGCGGGCGCGCCAACCCGGCGGCGCGTTCTCCACCGCCAGCAGCGCCGCCCCGCCCCATTCGCCGCCCAGGCCGAAGCCCTGGCCAAAGCGCATCAAACACAGCAGCAGCGGCGCCAACCAGTCGAGCGAGCGATAGGTCGGCAGACAGCCGATCGCCGTCGTCGAGGCGCCCATCAGCAGCAGCGAGGCGACGAGCGTGGACTTGCGGCCGATTCGATCGCCGAAATGGCCGAACACGGCCGCCCCGAGCGGGCGCGCGACGAAGGCGAGGGCGAAGCTGCCGTAGGAGGCGAGGAGCTGTGCGGACGCCGACGATCGGGGAAAGAACAGCGGTCCGAAAACCAGCGAGGCGGCCGTCGCGTAGACGTAGAAGTCGTAGAACTCCACGGTCGTCCCTACCAGGCTCGCGGAGAGAACGCGCGCGGTCGAGGGGGCGGTGCCGCGATGATGGGGGAACAACAAACGGTCCTCAAGAAACGGGAACAAGGTCGGCAAGCCGGCGCCGGAGGGCAAGCGCGGGTCACAATGGCACCCATCTTGTCCCCGATCGGCCGCGGGAACTCAACCCGGCTCGCTTGCCATCGACGTACGGCCGGCCTAAATGTTTGGCAGCAAACGCGAATACCTGCAAGGCTCCTGTTCTGCCGGCAACCTTGCCGGCCATCGAACCCGCGTCAAGCGCCAGGACGCGGGCTGGCACGGCGTTTGATCGGGGCTGGCAGCCGTTTGGATGGGAAAGGGACGATTGATGGCAAAGGACGCGCGACTGCAAAAGGGATCCCGCCAGGAGGAGCCGGTGCGCGGCGAGGAAACCGCGCCCGCTCGGGTACCAGCTAAGACGCCAGCCAGGGCGCGGAGAACGGCAGCGGCCAAGACGCAAGGCGGAGATCCGACCAAGACGCTCGTCGAGACGCCGGCCAAACCGAGCAGCGAGGCATCAGCCAAACCGCGCAAAAAGTCGCCGGCCGAGCCGCGCAGCGAAGCAGCGGCCAAGATGCAAACCGGGGCCAAGACACAGTCCGGGGCCAAGACACAGTCCGGGGCCAAGACACAGTCCGAGGAACCGGCCAAGACGTCGGACGAAGCGTCGGGCGAGGTGTCGGTCGAAACGCCCATCGAGGCGTCGGCCAAGCCGAGCAGCAAAGGGCGGATCAAGCCGCGCAAGGCAGCATCCGCGACATCACCCAGCGAAGCACCGGCCGAGCCGGTCGCCGAGGCATCGGCCAAGTCGGTCGTCGAAGCACCGGCGAAGCCGCGCAGGGGAGCATCAGCCAAGCCGCTCATCAAACCATCCGCCAAGCCTGCCAGCGAAGCACCGGTCAAACCGGCCCCCGGAGCATCAACGAAACCGCGGACGGGAGCTTCGGCCAAGCCGCTCGTCGAAACATCGGCGAAGCCGCGCAGCGTGCCAGCGGCGAAGCCGCGCGGCGAGACGCCCGACAAGCCGCGCCGCACCGCACCCTTGCCGCCGGTCGATGGCAGCGAGATCAACCTCGGCTACCTCCATGATTTCGTCAGTTTCCACCTGCGGCTGGCGCAGGATGCCTCCTATCGCGTGTTCTCGCGCCATCGCGAGAAGGATCTGGTGAAGCCCGGCCGCTTTCCCGCGCTGGCCATCATCCAGCTCAACCCCGGCATCTCGCAGAGCGCGCTCGGCCGGGCGATCGCGCGCGACAAGTCGACCGTGAGCCCGCTCATCAAGGACCTGCAGCAGAACGGCTTCATCAGCCGCAAGCCATCGCCTCACGACCGTCGCAGCGTCACCCTCGCCCTGACCAGGAAGGGCGAGCGCACGCTGGCGAAGCTGCACGCCCGCGCCACCGAGCACGAGGACGAGCTCGACCGTCTCGTAGGTGCCTCCAAGGCGCGCTTCGTGACCATGCTGGAGAAGATCGTCGCCGGCATGGCCGTGCACGCGACCGATTGATCGACGCAAGTTTCTTGAGGCGCGACGGGAACGCGGCGGCGTTTCCCCGTGCCGTATCGAGACAAGCCGGACGCCGCCGAGCCGACAGCTGCGCGATCTTCGCACGGGTGTGCCGCGACGAAGCATCGCGAAGCGTGCCGCCGGACCGTGATGTCGCCGCGCGGTGGTCCGGCGAAATGGTCAGGTGAGGCGGCGCAGTCTCAGGTGCCTCAGAGCACTCTGTGCAGAGGCAGGGCCGCGCGCCCGCCCGAAAAGCGTCGGGCGCTTCGCGTGCCGAGCCGCGTCAGGATCTCGTAGCCGATGGTGCCGGCCCGGCGCGCCGCCTCGTCGATGGGGATCGTGGCGCCGATCAGCTCGACGCTGTCGCCGCGCCGCAGCGGCGGCGCCTCGGTAACGTCGATCACTACGAGATCCATGGAGATCCGCCCGACGAAGGGACAGCGCACGCCGCCGATGCCGGCCATGCCGCGCGCGTCCGCGTTGGTGCCGAGCGCGGCGCAGGGCACGCCGTCGGCATACCCCGCGCTGACTGTGGCCAGGCGACGCGGCGACGGGGCGATCCAGCGGGCGTCGTAGCCGACGGCTGTGCCGGCCGGCACCTCCTCCACCTGGATCACCTGGGCCTCGAAGGTGACGACCGTGCGCATGGGGTTGCGGTCGTCAGGCGTCGGATTGCCACCGTAAAGGGCATAGCCCGGCCGCACGAGGTCATGGTGCGCCGCCTCGCCGAAGAACACGCCCGACGAATTGGCCAGCGAGCCCGGTACGCCCGGCCAGTGCCGGCGGGCGGAAGCGAACAGCTCGACCTGCCGCGCCATCGCCGGACGGTGCGTGGCCGCTCCCGACCAGACGAGATGGCTGAGCACCAGCGCCAGCTCGAGCCGTCCGGAAAGGCGGGCGGCGGCGGGTTGAAGCGAAGCGGGAAGCCCGAGCCGGGTCATGCCGCTGTCGAGTTGCAGGGCGCAGGGGGCGCGCCCGCCCACCTCACCCCACTCCTCGATCTCCGGCAGCGAGCCCAGCACCGGGCGCAGCCGCGCCTTGACGCACAACGGCACTGCCCCGGGCAAAAGCCCGTTAAGAACGTAGATCGTCGCGTCGGGCAGCAGCGAGCGGAGTTCAAGGCCTTCCGAGAGGTGGGCGACGAAAAAGGTGCGGCAGCCCAGCGAGCGGAGCTGTCCGGCCACCGGCGCGAGGCCGAGCCCATAGGCATCGGCCTTGACCACGGCCGCGCACTCGGCCGACCCCGCCATTGCGGCGAGCAGATGCCAATTGTCGGCGAGCGCGTCGAGGTCGACGCTCAGGATGGAGCCGGCCGGCGCGGGCGGCTCGGTCGCCTGCACCAGCGCCGGCTTCATCCCGACGCCGCGGCGCGAATGGTCTGGGCTGGTGTCAACGGGCGGTTCCTTCGCGCGTGGTGGCGTCGAACCCTAGCGCGAAACACGTTGGCGGCCAGGCGGTGTCCCGGAGAAAGCGGGGGATTGTGGCTTACATGCCGATCCGTCGTACCATCATCACCCCGCCCGCGTCGGCTTGGCGCTGAATAGGAAGTCAATGCCGAAGCTGCCGGCGTCGCCGACGAGCAGACCACCCGACAGCCGCTCGGCCAAATCGGGGCGATCGGCCATCGCCTCGGTCAGTGCGCGACCGGCAGGTGATCCTCGCGGGCGAGGTTCGAAAAGCGGGTGAACTCGCCCTCGAAGGCCAGTTCCACCGTGCCGGTCGGACCGTGGCGCTGCTTGCCGATGATCACTTCGGCGCGCCCGTGGCAACGCTCCATGTCGGACTGCCAAGTCAGGAACTCTTCCGACCCTTCGCGAGGCTGCTTGTTCTTGAGGTAGTATTCCTCGCGGTAGACAAAAATCACCACGTCGGCGTCCTGCTCGATGGAACCGGATTCGCGCAGATCCGAGAGCTGCGGGCGCTTGTCGTCGCGCGACTCGACCTGGCGCGACAGCTGTGACA
>CAXTMA010000130.1:0-10862 GCA_964245015.1 uncultured Beijerinckiaceae bacterium
GACACGCCCTGGCCGCGCTCGCCCAGCACGGTGCGGAGGCCCTGCGGCAGGCCGGCGATGAAGGCGCCCGCGCCGGCCGCCTCCACCGCGCGAGCCACCGCCCCCGGCTCCGCGTCGGCGCGGGCGAGGCGGATGTTGTCGCCCACGGTGCCGTGGAACAGGGTCGGCGATTGCGGCAGCCACGCGACCCGCGCCAGCCAGTCGTCCTGCCCGATGTCGCGCAAGTCGACGCCGTCGATGAGGATGCGGCCCGCGCCGGGCGCGAGGAAGCCGAGCAGCAGCTGGGCGATCGTGCTCTTGCCGGACCCGGACGGGCCGACGAGGGCGACGCGTTCGCCGCGCCGGACGGCGAAGTCGATCCCGTCCAGCGCCGGACCGGCGTCGTAAGCGAACCTGACGCCCTCGAAGCGCACGGTGGCGACGGGCGCTGCGGGCAAGGCGCGAGCGCCGCGAACGCCGGCCACGGGCGTCCGCAGCAGCGCCACGACGGCCTCGGAGGCGCCGATCGCCTCCATCCGCGCGTGGTACTGCGCCCCCATCGCGCGCAGCGGCCGGTAGAACTCGGGCGCCAGCAGCAGGGCGAAGAGGCCGGGCAGGAGGTCGAGCCGGTGGGCGTGGAGGCGGAAGCCGACGTAGACGGCCACCATCGCGATGCTCAGCGTGGCGACGAACTCGAGCGCCAGCGAGGAGAGAAAGGCGACGCGCAGCACCGCCATCGTGCTCAGGCGGTAGTCCTCCGAGACCGCGGCCACCAGTGCGACCTCGCGTCTTCCAGCGCCGAAGAGCTTGAGGGTGGTGAGGCCCTCGATGGCGTCGAAGACGTGCGCGCCGAGCCGCGCCAGCTTGCGCCATTGCCGCTGGTTCAGGCTCTCCGTCCCCCGGCCGATCAGCACCATGAACAGCGGGATCAGAGGCGCCGACAGGGCCATGATGAGCGCGGACACCCAGTCGAGGCGCAGCACCGCGACGAGGATCGCCAACGGCACGGCGGCGGAGAGGGCCGCCTGCGGCAGGTAGGCGGCGAAGTAGCGGTGCAACGCCTCAACGCCGTCGACCGCGGTGGTGGCGAGGTCCCCGCTGCGTTGCGCCCTCAGCCAAGCCGGGCCGAGCGCCGCCAGGTGCGCCTGCAGCCGCGCTCGCACCTCCAGCACGACCGCAGCGCCGGCCTCGAACGCGGCGGCTTCGCCGAGCGCTCCGGCGACGGCGCGGGTGGCGAAGATCGTGACGAGGCCCCAGAGCCGCGGCCAGAGCTCGGCGAGGCCGCCGCCACCGATCACGACGTCGGAGATGATGCCGGCGAGCAACCAGGTCTGTGCCACAAGGAGCGCGGCGCCGGCGATGCCGAGGGCGACGGCGAGGACGATGGCCGGACGCACCGATCCCGCGAAGCCGCGCAGCCACGCTTCCAAAGCCTTGCCGGTGGCGCGGGGGAGCGGAGCGGATGGTCCCGTCATGCCGGACGTCTCACCTTCGACGCGCGTCGGACAAGCGCGCGTACTCGGCGCGGACCAGCAGCGCGAAGGGAGCAAGTGCGATCGGCGCCGCGATGCAGGCCAGGCGAGCAGAAGCGGGTGAGAGCCCGAAAACGGCGCCCACCAGCGCAAGTCCGAACGCCGGCCCAACCATCAGGCAGGCGAGGGCCCGCATGTTCCAGCAGGCTTCGCCGAGACGGTGCCAAGGCGTCATCGCCTCAATCCATGTAGGAGGCGAACTTGGCGACGCGGGCGCGGAAGACCCAGATCTGGTACCAGTTGTACATCACGATGACGGGCAGGAAGAACACGATCGCCAGCACGAAGGTGAAGGGCGAGAGGCTGGGGTTCTCCGCGTCGAACAGCGTCCATGTGCCCGGCACGATGTAGGGATAGAGGGTGGCGATCATGCCGCCCGCCATGATGGCGATCGTCAGGTTGAGCAAAAGCAGGGCGTGGAAGTCGCATTCCCGCTTCGCGGCACGCCGCATCATCGTCGTCGAGGCGAGCGCGGCGAGCAGGACCATGCCCCAAAGCCAGAAGTGGGCGCCCAGCCAGTTGCTGGCCGCCCAGGGGAAGGCGAGGGCGCTCCACCCCACCGTGACGAGAACGGCGGCGATCGCGAGGAAGAAGGACCGGTTGGTCCATCGGCCCGCCTTGATGCGGATGGCTTCGCCTCGCTCGAAGCGCGCGCGGATGAACAGGCCGCCGGAGAGCGCCACGGCGACCACCGCGGCGACGCCCGTCCAAAGGCTGAAGGGGGTGGCGAAGCGGAAAGCGCCACCGACGTAGGCGGGAACGCGGCTGGCGTCGTGGGTGACCGGGAAGCCCTCCAGGACCGCGCCGACACAGACGCCGCCGAAGAAGGTCGTGACCAGGCTCGACAGGCCGAACGCCCGGTCGGTGAAGCGCCGGCTCCACGGCGCGGCAAGATGGCGGAACTCCAGCGCCACGGCGCGCGTGAGGATGCCCCAGAGCACCAGGGTGAGCGGGATCATCAAGTAGCTCAAGACCGAGCCGTAGACGGCGGGGAAGGCGCCGAACAGCACGCCGCCGGCGACGATGAGCCAGGTCTCGTTGGCATCCCAGGTGCCGGCCATCGCCTGCATGATGGCGCCGCGCTCGAAGCGGTCGCACGCCGTGAGGGAGAAGATGCCGGCGCCGAGGTCGGCGCCGTCGAGGATGATGTAGGCGCAGACGCAGAAGGCGACGACGAGCCACCAGCCGACCGCGATGGCGTGGTGGGCGTCGGTAAGAAGGTGCATCGGGGTCGCTCCTTGGGTCTCAGGCCGGGCGCAGCTGGCCGGGACGGGCGGGATGCGTCGCCTTCGGCGTCTCCCTGGTGCCCATCCCTTCCTGATGCTCCTTCGGCAAACCGCCGAGGCTCTCCGGCCCGTCGCCGACCACGGGCAGGTCCATGTTCGGACCTCGCGTGACGATCTTGTTGAGGAACCACCAGGTCGCCCCCCACACCATCAGCTCGAAGCCGACGTAGCCGGCAAGCCAGAACAGTTCCTGCGCCACCGACATGCGGCTGACGCCCTCGCTGGTGCGCATCAGGCCGTAGACCACCCAGGGCTGGCGGCCGACCTCGCGGGTCCACCAGCCGACCCACACGCCGAGGTAGGGCAGCGGCGCGAGGGCGACGACGGCGCGCAGGAACCAGCGCTGCTGCGCGATCGTCCCGTCGGCGAGTCGCCCTCGCCACGCCAGCAAAGCCCCCCAAAGGGCGACCAGCAGGACGGTCATGGCGATGCCGACCATCATACGGAAGCCGTAGAACGGCACCAGCATGCCCGGCCGGTCCTCGGGCCTGAACTCGTTGAGGCCCCGGACCTTGTCGCCCCACGTGTGGGTCTCGAGCAGGCTCAACACGTGCGGAATGGTGAGCGCCCAGGCGTTGCCGTCGCCTGTGCTGTTCGGCCAAGCCAGGATATGCCAGCCGGTGTTGACGGTGCCGTCCGCGTTGTAGGTGTTCCAGTGCCCTTCCATCGCCGCCAGAACGGAGGGTTGGTGGTGCAGCACGTCGAGGCCGAGGCCGTCGCCGAGCCAGACCTGCAGGGGCGCCACCACGACCAGCGCCAGTATCGACCCCTTCACGCCGCGCCTGAACAAGGAGACGTGCCGGCCCTTGAGGACGTACCAGGCCGAGATCGAGGCGACGAAGCACAGGGCGAGTTCGTAGGAGGCGACCAGCATGTGCGGGATGCCGAAGATCCCATCCGGGTTGAACAGCGCCTTGGCCCAGTCGGTGACGATGAAGACGCCGTCCTTCAGCTCAACGCCGGTCGGCGTTTGCATCCAGGAGTTGGCGTCCACGATCCACATCGCCGAGATCGCCGAGGACAGCGCGACGTTGAGGGTGGCGAACAGGTGCATCCGCCGGCTGATCTTGCCCCAGCCGAAGATCATCAGGCCGATGAAGCCGGCCTCGTACATGAAGGCCGTGATCGTCTCGAAACCCAGCACCTGCCCGAAGAAGGGCCCGGCGGCCTGCGAGAACGGCCCGTACAGGATGCCGAACGCCATCTCCATGGTGATGCCGGTGGCGACGCCGGCGGCAAAGTTGATGATGAACAGCCGTTCGAAGAAGCGGCACAGCCGGTACCAGCGCTCGTCGCCGCGCCACAGCCACAGCGCCTCGCCGACGAACAGCATGCCGGCGAGCCCGATGGTGAGCGGCGGATAAAGGATGTGCAGCGTGGTGATCCAGCCGAAGTCGAGCCGCGACAGCACGAGTGGTAGGGAGTCATCTGCCATGTGCTAGCGTCCAGTGCTGACCGAACCGGCCGTTGATCCAGTATGTTCAGGCGCCCGGCTCTGATCTTGATCCCGAACGCGGCCGTTCGGGATCGGGCGGGCCAGACCTTTTCCATCGCGGGCTGGTGCGGCGCGATGTTGATGCGGCCGCCCCGATCGACCGTCGTCGCTGCTTTCCATGCGGTCGGCACTCCAAGGTCGCAACCGTCCCTCCGTGTGCCGCTGAACGTCGATCCGGCGGACCAGCGTGCGAAGACGGTCCTCGTTTCAAGGAGACGCTGCCGCCGAGACTGACGAGAAGCCCGGGCCGCGTCGATGCGCTCGCCTGTGTCGGTTGGCGGTCGTGCGCCACCTTACGACATGGACGTGGGCGCGGCAGGCGTCTTGTCATCCTATGACCGGGGGTCACAGGTTGCGGACCATCGTGGGCGATCGGTCGACGACTCGCCCGACGCGAAAGCGCGTGCCGCGAGGCTGACGTCGCGATCGCCGTCGAGTGACCGCGACCAGAGGCCTTCGGCGCGGTGACAGGTCTCGGCTTCAGAGTCGAGGCAATCGATCGCGTCAGGGGCGGCGCAGTCGAGTTGAAGGGGTTGGTCGAAGTAGAGACTGATACCAGCCTGCGCTGAGCGAGACTTGTGAGCTTGGCGGATCGGCTGCGAGCTGATTCCATGTGGCGGATGAAGAGCATCTGCCATGTGCGTGCCGATCCCGTTGCGAGCTGATCTTGAGGCCGCGGCCCTGCGACGGGCAGCCAAGGCGACGAAGCATGCCGCCCAGGGCCGCCGCCTGATGGCGCTGGCGGAGATTCACGACGGTGGCACACGCCGCGATGCGGCGCGGATTGGCGGTGTCGGGCTGCAAACGGTGCGCGATTGGGTGCTGGCGTTCAACGCCGCCGGACCTGCGGGGCTGGTCGACGGCAAGGCGCGCGGCAACGCCCGCAAGCTGAACGAGATGCAGCGGCAGGCCCTGGCCACCATGGTGGAGAGCGGCCCCATGCCTGCGATCCACGGCGTGGTGCGCTGGCGCCTGCGCGACTTGGCATGGTGGATCTTTGAGGAGTTCCGCATCAGCCTGGACGAGACCACGGTGGGACGCGAGTTGCGCCGCCTCGGCTAATCGATGATGAGCGCCGCGCTTCGCCGCGGGGAGAGCCGAAATCCGGGACAGTCCGTCTCGGGCGTTGGTCGGACCATTTCGAAACGGGGCGGTTAGCGTCCTTTCGGCGGCTCGTGGAAGGTTGAGGCATGACGACGGGAGAGGTGACGCGCCGCCGCGACATATTCGGGGCCGGACCACCCCCGGCCTCGCGCCCTGACGGAGAGCTCGCCCTTGGACATGTCGCTCGACGCGCGGCGCCGACCACGTCGTGGTGTACGCGATCGAGCCGGCTGGCGGCTCCCCCTTTCAGGGTCGTAGTAGGCATCGCGCGGCCAATCGAGGTCGCCCGCTTCGCCGCCATGGCGCGGGCGCACGACGTCCGGGTCGCCTACGCATTGACGCGAAGGCGTCCGGCGACGTCCAGTACCACGTCGTTGACCTCCACGACGCGACGGCGCGACCGCTCTCCATCGACATCGAGCACAGCTACACCCTCACAATTCTTGATGGGCTGGTGTGAGGCGGCCGCAGGCAGGGCAGCGCATGGCGCCACGCCTGCGTGTTACGCGATGTGTTGCAAACCGCTCCGGCCCATCATCGACTGCTTGGACCTTCGGATGCTGGAAAAGGCGCGAGTGACGTGCAACCTTTACTCTGCTGCGCGGCAGTGCGAGGGCCACAATGAGTATCGGCCTTACACAAGCGGCGGAACTGGCCTTCCTGGCCATGTACGCTGAGGACATGCACCATACGAAGGATGCCGGCGCGAAGCTGCTGGCGCCCGATCCGGATCCCCGCTTGGCCGCCGACTACGACGTCCAGGCCTACCTCGTCGCGAACGACTCCATCCTTCCGGTCAACGCGGCCATCCAGGTTGGTGCCGAGCCGCTTTACTACGGCTTTGTCGCGCGGAAGAAGGCCGACCCGACCTCGTGGATCGCCGGCGTCCGGGGCACGGACGGCACGGTCGAGTGGATCATCGACGGCCAGTTCCTGCCGCAGGACGTCACGCGCGGCCCGGGCATGAAGGTCGAGCACGGCTTCTGGAGCATCTACGAGACGATGACGCTCAACAACCTCGATGGCAGCCTGCTCAGCAAGGACGCGGCGGCCGGCATTGCCAAGCTCGTGGGAGCGAGCGACAAGGTCACCGTCGTCGGCCATAGCCTCGGCAGTGCGCTGGCGACCTACCTCGCCTTTGATTTGGCCAGGCACCTCGGCGACCGGCTGAGCGCCTGCCTGTTCGCCTCGCCGCGGACAGGCAACAAGGCGTGGACGGACGCGGTCCAGGCCGCCTTGCAGGATCGCTACCTTGTCGTCAACTACCTCCTCGACATCGTTCCGCACCTGCCGTCCGGCCCCGACTATTGCACGGTGCAGAACGTCCACGTGCTGCGCCCCAGCAACGCCGAGGCCGGGATCGCCGTCGACCCCTTCTGCGACCACCACGTCCTGTGCTACGCTGCGATGCTCTCCTACCCCGTCTACCGGGCCCACGAGCCCGCTCTGCTCGGCTACGACGCCAGCGAGCACGCCTGCGTACGCGGCGATGCGGCGACCGTCACGCAAGAGGCGAAGATGCTCGAGAAGGTTGCCGACGCCCTGCAGGGCGAGGGCTACGGCCTCGGCAAGTTCCTCCAGATGATGGTCCGCTTCACGGTCTGAGTCGTGGAAGAAGCCGGAGGCGGCGATTGGGGCGACAGACTACGTTTCCGCACCGAGGGACGACCTCTTCAAGCAAGCTGCCCGGCGGTGTCTGCCAGCATGTTCATGGTCTCCCCTTGGGTTGCCGCCAAGATCGAGAAGTCGATTTCGCCTCAAGGCTCGATGCCAGTCGCCGAAGGCGGTTCCGACCGTCACCGGCCACCTCTTTTGTGCGCCCTGCGCCGCATACAGCGCAGGAGGACACGTGATTGGTCGAATGGCTCGATGGAGGCCGCGGCGCTTCCTTTCCATTGGGAGTCTGGCCGATGTAGTCACTTCGACGTATCGCAAGCGCTCCATCCGCACAGGTCGCCTGGAAACGAGAGACGGGAGCGCAACGGGCGCGAACGCGCGAGCCGCTGACGAGGACGCGCAACGGTCGCCAGAGGCCATTCGAGTGGGATCAGGGAGGCCGAACGGATGCCCTTGATGCGTCGGGACGTCTGGAGATTGGGCGGTGGGTGGAGCGACACCCTGCTCTGGTACGCCAGAGCCGTGAAGCTGATGCGCGGGCGGCCCATCACGGACGTTACGAGCTGGACCTTCTTGGCCGCGATGCACGGCTTCGACCAGCCTACCTGGGCCCATTTTGGTTACGTGGGTCAAGCGGGGCCACTTCCGAGCAAGCAGCTGCAGGACACGTATTGGGACCAATGCCAGCACCAGTCATGGTACTTCCTGCCATGGCACCGTGGTTATCTTTGGTCGTTCGAGACCATCGTGCGGGCGGCCGTGAAATCGCTGAATGGGCCTGAAGATTGGGTCCTGCCGTACTGGAACTACAACAACGGGCAGATCGCCAACAGCAACGAGCTGCCTCCAGCGTTCGCTTCGGCGGATTGGCCGGACGGTCGAGGCGGCAATCCGCTGTTCGTAAAATTCCGCTACGGCCTAAACAGGCGACCGATCGCCGTGCCGCCGGATCTGATCCGCCCTGTCGCCCAGAACGACGACCGCTTCACGGGCGGCGCAAGCGGCCCGCACCCGGGCTTCGGCGGGCCGCAGACGGTATTCCATCACGGCGGCGAGGACACCGCGCCGAACGGCGGCTTGGAGTCGGAGCCGCACAACAACGTCCACGGCGTCGTGGGCGGCCAGCTCCCGAATTCGGATCCGCAGGACGCCAAGAGCTACGGCCTGATGGCCGTCCCCGACCAAGCCGCGCTCGACCCGATCTTCTGGTTGCACCACGCGAACGTCGACCGACTTTGGAAGGTTTGGCATAACAACGGGACGGGACGCGCCGATCCGGTCGATGCCGCTTGGCTGAACGGCCCCGCGAACCGCACATTCGCGGTCCCGGACGCGCATGGGAACAAGGTGGACTTCAAGCCCGCGGACATGCGGAACACTGCGGCCCCGAACCTGGACTACCTCTATGAGGACGAGACGGACCCTCATCTACCCCCTAGGCGTCTGGCACGGCTGCAGACTCTGGGGGCGCTGCCGGCCAGGGCGGCGATAGCCGTGGCGAGCCAGCCTTCGCAGAAGCCGGCCGAGGTGATAGGCGCGAACGACCGCGGCGTGAACTTGGCAGCCGGGCAGCTCAGCACCGACGTCCGCCTGGACCGGCCCGCGAAGGCGCGGTTGGCGCGGTCCTTGACGGCAGCATCGTCGAGCACCACCAATCTGGTCAAACCGACCGAACCGGACCGGGTTTTCCTTTCCCTCGACAACATTCGAGGATTTCAGGAGGCTGCCCTTGTGAAGGTCTACGTGGGAATCCAGGGCGCCGCGGGCGACCCGCCCGGCGAGCTCGCGGGGACCATCTCCGGGTTCGGCGTTTCGCGGGCCACCAGGACCGGTGCGGGCAACGGCATCACGCAGGTGTTCGACATCAGCGGGATCGTTGACGACCTGCATCTCCAGGGGGCGCTCGCCGACCTCGAGCAGCTCAAGGTGACGTTCGTTCCCGTGACCCCCCTGCAACCCGATGGGGCGATCTCCGTCGGAGCCGTCAAGCTGTTACGGCAACCGCAATAGGCTCCGCCGGTGCGTCGTTGGTTGACCGCTGCCCGAGTGCTCGCGACCCAGCCCCCGATGCCGGCCCTCCTTGCGGTCAGCGCCTGCGGCTGGATCCTTCTGCTGACCCAGCTGGAACGATGGACGACCGCGGCGCCCGTGTGCGGCAGCGGGTGGGTCGCCGCCTCGGCGGTTGACGACCTTGGCAGCGCGGCGGCGCTCGTGTCGCCCCTCGCGTGGGCGACCAAGTGGGTGATGATGCTCATGGCCATGACCCCACCGCTGCTGGGCTCTTCCGTCGCGCGGCTTTGGCGTGGGAGCCTCGCCAGGCGTCGCGCGACGACCCTTGCCTTGTTCTTCACCGGCTACGTCGCCGCTTGGTCCACGGCAGGGGCAGGGCTGCAAGTCGTCGCCTTCGCGCTCGCGACGCACCACTCCAGCATCAGTCTCGTCCTGGTTGGGCTGGCTTGGTTGGCTTGGCGCCTCTCTCCGCCCCGGCGCTTGGCTGACGTCCGTCGCCATCGCGCGCCTCGACTGCGGGTGTTCGGCGCCGCGGCGTTCTTCGACAGCCTTCGCTACGGCCTAGGCCACGGCGGCTGGTGCGCTCTCGCGTGCTGGCCCTTGATGCTGGCGCCCTTCGTCGCGGACCATGCGCACATGGGGATGATGGCGATCTCGGCAGTCTTGATGACCGTCGACCGAGGCATGCTTCAGTCCGAAAGGTCCGTGAGTTGGAGATCCAGCGGTGCGGCCGGCCCAGGGCCGAGGAAGTCGTCATAGGAACATCGGACATTAGAGCTGGCGACTTGCAGCACGTTGATGGAGTAGAACGAGCCGCTCGGAACGCGCTTCTTACGTGGGTAACGTGTGAGCACCGATAGGTCGACTGAATAACGCTTCTCGGCGGGTCGGGCCATAACCGACGTTACTTCGCAGCGTGGCCGTCGCGGGACCCCTCGAGGCGTTTGCGGCGTCGATCGGCATGGGACTCCGAGACCGATCAACAGTGGGGCATGAAGTTTGACGTACGGCCAAGGGACAAGGGAAGAGCATGGCGGAGATCTTCGTTAGCTACACCGGCTGCGACAAGCCTTGGGCGGAATGGATCGGACAACGCCTCGTCGATCTCGGCCACACGCCGCACCTGCACGACTGGGAGCTCGGGAAGGCGGAGACCTTGCCGCCTGGATGGAGGTCACGCACGATGCATCCGACTTCATCCTCTGCATCATCTCCGCGGCCTACCTGAAGGCCCCGTACTCGAGCTGGGAGCGCCGTGCGGCGCAGTGGATGGGGCAGACGAAGCGACCCAACTTCGTACTTCCGATCCTGATCGAGCCCTGCGCGCTGCCGAACCTTCTGGCGACGGTCAAACGCTGTGATCTGCACGGGCTCGACGAGGACCAAGCGCGACAGCGGCTCGCGGGCTATCTCGGCCCTCATGGGATGTTATCGGCCCCGGTGCCGTTTCCGGGAGGGTTGGCAAGCGGACCCGTCCCTTTCCCAGGGCCGCCGTCTCGAATCTGACGACGGCGGTGCCGCGCGTCTTCGTCGGCCGCGAGGACGAGCTCGAAAAGGTGCAGGATCGACTTCGCGCCCGCAAGCGCGTGGCGATGCGCGGGTTGCGCGGCGTCGGCAAGACCGTGCTGGCGGCGAGTCTCGCCCTGCGACTGAGGGCCCACTACGACGTCATCTGGTGGTTCGATGCCGCCAGCGACGCGGGAATGAGGTCTGGGATGGTCCGGCTCGGCCTGCGCCTTGGCTGGGTCGATGAGGTGGCGCGGGAAAGCGAGGCGGTCGCTCGGGTCGACGAGGCGTTGCGGGACACGACTCTGCGGATGCTGCTCATCCTCGACAACG
>CAXTMA010000131.1:0-491 GCA_964245015.1 uncultured Beijerinckiaceae bacterium
GCCACCACTCGATGAACCATCCCCCGTTCACGCTGCGCGGCTTCGACCCGGCCTCGGGCGTGCAGGACATCGAGGACGGCATCGCGGCGGACGAGCGCGCCGCCTACGGCGCGGAGGCGACGCCCGCGCGGCCGCACGTCCCCTTCTTCCGCTTCCCCGGCTTTGCCGACACACCCGACCTCATCGCCCACCTCGACCGGCGCGGCATCGCCGTCTTCGGCACCGATTTGTGGGCGGCGGACTGGCTGCCGATGGCGCCCGACGACGAGCGCGCCCGCGTCCTCGGCCTGCTCAAGCGGCGCCCGCGCCGCAACGGCATCATCCTGTTCCACGACACCAAGGGGCAGACCGCTCGGATGCTGCCGGCGCTGCTCGACGACCTCTGCCGCGGGGGCTACCGCGTCGTGCACCTGGTGCCGCGGCCGGGCGCCGGCGCGCCGCAGCTCTACGGGCCACCGCACTGGCACTCGGAGACGCGGGCGATCCTCGAA
>CAXTMA010000131.1:501-10738 GCA_964245015.1 uncultured Beijerinckiaceae bacterium
CTCGCCGGCGCTGTCCCGGCGGGCGGGAGCGAAGCCCCGATGCCGGCGGACGGGTCGCCGCCGCCGGCGCCTGCGGCCGAGCTTCAGCCCTAAGCCACGGACGGCGCGGGCCTATCGCAGGAAACCTTTCGCACGGACGTCACGTATCTGATGTTCGAAGTGGGCGCCTGACCCGTCTTCGTGATTGGAGCGTATGATGAAGAGCAACCGTATGATGCTGGCCGGCGCCGTCGCGCTCGCCCTGGCAGGCCTGGCCGGCACCGCCGGAGCCAAGGACGTGCCGAACCCCAAGGTCGGCGGCGCCCCGATGTACGCCAACAAGAACATCGTCGAGAACGCCGTCAACTCGAAGGATCACACCACCCTCGTCGCCGCCGTCAAGGCCGCCGGCCTCGTCGACACGCTCGAAGGCGCCGGCCCCTTCACCGTGTTCGCGCCGACCAACGAGGCCTTCAAGAAGCTGCCGGCCGGCACCGTCGACAACCTTCTCAAGCCCGAGAACAAGGGCCAGCTCACGTCCGTGCTGACCTACCACGTCGTACCCGGCAATCTCACCGCCAAGGAGCTCAAGGAGCAGGTCAAGGCCGGCGGTGGCAAGGCCGAGCTGAAGACCGTCCAAGGCGAGCCGCTGACGGTCACGGAAAAGGGCAAGGCCCTCATCATCACCGACAGCAAGGGTGACGCGGCGACCGTGACGATCCCCAACGTGATGCAGTCGAACGGCGTGATCCACGTCATCAACACCGTGATGCTGCCCTGACTGCGGGTGCGGCGGTCGCCGGCGGCGGCTGCGAATTCGTGATCTAAAACACCGGGGCGCGCAACTGCTGCGCCCCGGTTTGCGTGCTGGCACGCGCGGCTCCGCCGAGCGCTTCCTGCCGCAGCAGCCGACCGGCGCAGTCGCCGTCGCGGCGGACGCTGCGCATGTCGTCGAAGATGGCATCGATCAGCAGCTCGTCGGCTGCCCGGCGCCACGCCACCCGCGCCCTGGCGAGCCGCGAAGCGGCGAGGTTCGAGCGGGACCGCGATTCCTGCCGGAATTGCTCCATGGGTCGAATGCTCCAGCACAAGTCCTCGATGGCTTGAGGCTGGGCTGGAATGGTTAACGAAGGCTGTCGCCGGCGCTGCGTCGGCCACGGTCGAAAGCCGCCGCGTTCTTTTCGCGCCGATGTTCAGCCGGCGCGCCCGATCGCCTCGGGAACGGCCGGCGGTTCGGCGCGGTGGCGGCGGGTTTCCTCGCCGGTGCGCGCCGGCAGCAGCACGGCGAAGAAGGCGGGGATGGCGAGGAGATAGGCGCCCGCGCCGAGGTAGAGCACGCTGGACAGGCCGAAGGCGGTGGCCACGATCGGCACCAGCGCCGCACCGATCACCGAGAAGCAGCCGTTGATCCCCCACGCCCACAGGAACATCGTGTCCTTGCGCAAGGTCGACAGCGTCGCCATCGCGGTGGGCATGGGGAAGCCCATCAGGAAGGCCGGCGGGAATACCAGCAGGAAGGAGAAGGCAAGGCGCGCGCCGTAGGGAAAGGTGCCGATGAGGTCGAGCGGCACGTGCAGGAACAGGCCGTAGACGATCAGCAGCGCGGCGATGGCGGCGAAAACAAAGGGCATGGCCGCCCGCGCATGGGGCAATAGGCGCTCGGAGGCGAAGGATCCCAGCCCGGAGAAGACCAGCATGCCGGTGATCATCACCGAGGCCGACACGGTGGCGTTCGACAGGGCGAGCACGAAATCGGCGATCAGGCCGACCTCGACCACGATGTAGCCGAGGCCGAGGCAGGCGAAGTACACGATGGTTCCCGCCTTGCCGGGCGTCCGCGAGAACACCGTGCGCCAGCCGAAGGCGACGGGGATGGCGATCAGCGTCGAGGCGGTTGCCACCGCGATGGCCAGCGTCGCCCATAGGATGAGGTAGCCCCATTCGTCCTGCACCGCTTCCAGCCGGTCGGTGACGCTGCCGAGGTCGGCCGGCTTGATGTAGGCGGCAAAATAGGGCCGGTCGTTGGTCAAAGGGCGCACGTCGAAGACGTAGCGCGAGGCGAAGTCGTCCCAGGTGTCGCGGATCAGCGCCTGCCAGGCGAGGCGGCCGAGGCCGGTCGCCGGAAGCACGGACGGGGAAGCTTCGGGGCCGTCGCCGGGGATCGGACCGGCGTCGTCCGGAGCGGCCGGATCCACCGCGGCGGTGGACGCCGGCGCGATGGCCGTCTGCGCGCCGAAGAGCTGGGCGGCGTAATCCTTGAACAGCTTGGCCGAACCCGACGTGTCGACGACTATGCCGGGAGAGTAGATCTCGTCGAACGACATCTTGGCGGTATGGGCGCGCAGAGCCGCGACCTCGGCGTCGGTGAAGCCGCCCTGCTTGTAGAGGACCGTTGCCGAGGACAGGTAGCTCGACACCACGAAGAACGAGCGCTCCAGCGTCGCGGGATCATGGGCGCGGGCCGCCGCGGCGGCGGTGGCGTAGAGCTTCAGCACGCTCTTGGGCGGCTCCTCCTTGTTCCACAGGGTGATCGAGAGCACGCCGCCGGGCGCCAGCGCGCGCATGTAGCTTTCCATCGCCTCGCGGGTGTAGGCGAACTTTTCCACGATGGGGAAGCCGCCGGGCGAGGACAGGCCGGCGGAATCCGCGAGGCTGAGGTCGATGACGTCGAAGCGCTTGGCCGTATGGGCGAGGAAGAGCCGGCCCTCGTAGTCGATCACGTCGAGGTTCGGCTTGTGCAGGATGTCGCCGGTGAAGGCTTTCAGGGTCGGATCGCTGCGGAAGGCGTGCAGGATCGCCGGATTGCCCTCCGCCACCGTGACGTGGGCCGAGTTGTGCAGCGCCACCGCCGTGGAGATGCCGCCGCCGAACTGCACCACGAAGGTCGAAGGATCGTGCTTGAGGACGAAGGGATAGATCATCGGCAGGTAGCGGAAGTAGTCGGTCTGGTCCGGCGGCAGGTCGCGGATGATGCCGGCCGGTCCCTCGCCGTCGACGTAAAGGCCGAGAAAGGCGTTCTTGGGCATCGTCTTCAGGTTGAAGGCGGCATTGTCCGACAGGCCCGGCGCGAAGTGCAGGTAGGACGAGGAATACACTTCCAGAAAGCCGAAGGGCGTGTCGCGGCTGTACACGCGCTGCGAGTCGGGGAACTTGCGGGCGTAGGACACGCCCTTGTAGTCGGAGGTGGCGAGTTTGGTCAGGCCGAACTCTTCCGGCACGGCGAAGTGCGCGGCGACCGTCAGGGCGGCGACGGCGGCGAAGAGGATGCCCATCCGCCCGCCAGTGCGACTCCCGGTCTCGACGGCGGCGAACCACAGCAGGCTGCCAACGGCCCACAGCGCCAGGGGCGCGAGGATGAGGTCGCCCGGCCGCAGCACGTACATGGCGGCCAGGAACACCAGCCCGCACAGCCCCGACCCGGCGAGATCGGCGAAGTACACCCGGTTGAAGCCGGTGCCCGCGCGCAGGAACACGGTGCCGAGAAAGGTGGCGCCGGCGAGGAAGGGCAGGAGGTAGAGCAGGAAGTTGGCGAGCAGCCGCCACTTCTGGGCGGGATCGGACACGATGAAGATGGCGTTGAAGGGTACCTGCTGCGCCAGCAGGTTGGCGGCCACCGCCAGCGGCCCCAGCGCCATCAGCGAGCCGGCGGCGACGCCGCGCCAGTGCCGCTCGAACCAGGGCCGGGCGACGCACATCACCGCCGACGTGAGCCCGAACCCGAGCATGGCGAGCGACACAACCAGCGAGCCGAAGTGCGCCCACGAGCCGATCTGAAACACCCGCATGATCGCGATCTGCAGCGCGATCACCGAGCCGGCGACGAGGCCGACCGAGCTGTACACCAGCAGGGCTGAGCGGCGGGACGGGCCGGCGTCGGCGAGGAGGGTCAAGGAGGGCTCCGGGATGTGCTCCCCCGCGCGGCAGGGGCGTAGGAACGGCCGCTGGATCAGCGGAAGGCGCGTCGTCTCGATCTTGCCGCCGCGGGACCGCGGCGCGGCAGCCTGCCTCCACCGCCGACGGCGGTTCTCTCACCACGCGTCCCGCGCAGGGGAGAAGCTGCGGCGCTACTTGTTGTGGGTGCCTTCGATCTTGCCGTCGTCGGCGAGCTTGGTGAAGGGCACGAAGGGCACGATGCGGCCGTTGTAGATGTCGGACCGGGCCACCGACACCTGGCCGTCCTTGTCCTGCGACTTGATGATCTTGAGCACGCGCTGCGCGCCGGGCGGGCCGACCGGGATCACCATCACGCCGCCGACCTTGAGCTGCTGCAGAAGCGGCGGCGGCACGTGGTCGATACCGCAGGTGACGATGATCTTGTCAAAGGGCGCGGCCTCCTCCCAACCGTAGTAGCCGTCGGCGTTCTTGGCCTGGATCGCCTTGAATTCGCTGTATCCCTTGCCGATGAGGTCGTTGCGGATGCCGGTGGTGCGCTCCGACAGCGGCTTGATGATCTCGATCGTCCACACCTTGTCGGTGAGGTTGGAAAGATAGGCCGACTGGTAGCCCGAGCCGGTGCCGATCTCCAGAACCTTGTCGCCCGGCTTGACGTCGATCTGCTGCGTCATCCGCCCGACGATGTAGGGGCCGGAGATGGTGACGCCGAAGCCGATGTCGAGAAAGGCGTGCTCGTAGGCGCGGGGCAGGTTCTGCTTCAGCACGAAGGATTCGCGCGGCGTCATCAGGAAGGCGCGCTTGTCCTTCTCATCGGTCAGGTCGCGGTTGCCGACGAGACCGCGGAAGCGGTCGAAACGCTCGGCCAGGTATTTGGGATCCTCGCCGCGCACCTTCTCGCCCCAGGCGATGAACTTGGCTCGGTTCTCCATCGGCGGCGGCTCGGGGGTGCCGGTGGCGGGCGGCACGTCGGCGAAGGCGCGGCTGGCGAAGCACAGCGGCGCGCCGCCGGAAGCGAGCATGGCGGATGCGCCGGCCCAAGCACCGGCCCGGGCGCCCACCGAAGCAATGAAAGAACGACGATCCATAAGGCCTCCGATCTCGCTGCGAACAGATCTTCCAGGGGCGTGCCGCGGGGGCGGACCGCAAGTGGGGCACCGCAAGTGGGGCAGCGCATCCCCGGCCGATACGAGTGTCGCGGCGTCCTGGTGCGGAGGCAAAACACGCGAATGTGAACTATTCGAGGCTGCCCGGCTGCCCTTGCGTAACGGAACGGCTGTCTTGCACGCGGAGGATGCAGCAATGTGGCTGACGCAATGTTGCGTGGTCCTGTTCGTGGAAGCCCATGAAGAGCGGTTCAGCCGTCGAGGCGCCGGAGCAGGAAACCGATCGGCAGCTTTCGGTGATCGCCGCCGAAGTGCATGCGGCGCGTCGCACGCGGCTGCTGTCGCTGGAGCAGCTCGCCGAACTGTCGGGCGTCAGCCGGTCGATGATCTCCAAGGTCGAGCGCGGTCAGGCCGTGCCGTCCACCACCGTCCTGGCCAAGCTCGCCGAAGCGCTCGGCGTCACCTTCTCGCAGCTGATGTCGCATCCCGTCGACCGCGAAGTGCTGGTGATCGCCGCCGCCCGGCAGCCGGTCCTCAAGGACGAGGCGTCCGGCCTGGTCCGGCGCTGCCTGTCGCCGGTCCTGCCCGGACGCGGCATCGACTGGGTGCTGAACACCCTGCCGCCGCGCGGCACCGCCGGGGACTTCGGCGCCCATCGGCGCGGCGTCGAGGAATACATCTACGTCCAGAGCGGCACCCTGAAAGCGGTGATCGGCGCCGAGGTCATCACCCTGCACGCCGGCGACGCGCTGTATTTCCAGGCCGACGCCAACCACGCCTTCACCAACGTCGGCCGGGGCGATTGCATGTACTTCCTCATCATCGACTCCTCGCGCATCCGCCGCTGAGGTCGCGGAGCGCGCGGCCGGTCCCGGAGCGACCCCGCACCCGAGAGCAAGCACCGCCGCATTTGCGGGGCTGGGCTGATGGACGACGCCCGTCCGAGCAGGTCATCGCGTTCTGCCGTCGCCCGTGCGGGTCGAACCAGCCGCCGAAGCCCCGACCGGCAGGCAGGAACTCCGAACGGCTCCGGGCAGCGGACGCATTGCGTGCCGGGTCGGCAAGGCGCCAACGTGGTCTTGCGCCGAGCGGGTTCCTATATGCGTTGCGGTTTCCACGGGGTCGAGCCTTGAGCAACGACGACGGCGCGCCGGTCAAGGAGCGCAAAAGCTTCTTCCGCCGGGTGTTCAGCCAAGCGGAGCCCGCGCCCTCGAAGCCTCCGCGCGTCAAGCCGGACTGGCACCCGCAGTCCGAAGCCGTCGAAGCGCGGCGCAGCCTCACCAAGGGTCTCGCGGAGCCCCAACCTGTCGACCTCAAGCCTGTCGACCTCAAGCCTGTCGACCTCAAGCCGGTCGAGGCCGGGCGGGTCGAGCTGCTTCCGCCCGAATCCCCTGCGATCCCGCGCGAGATGCCGGCGTCCGACACCGTGCCGCGCGCGCCGGCAAGCTTCGCGCAGGTCGAGGCCGCGCCGGTTCTCGCCGGCGTCGCCGCCCCGCCCGCCCTCGACGAGGCCGTCGCCTACCAACCGGTCGTCGATGATCCCGTCGTTGTTGACTCCGCGCCGCCCCCGTTCCTCGCCGCCGAGCCGGCTCCGCCCAAGGCGTCGTGGTGGTCGCGGCTGACGCAGGGGCTCGCCCGCTCGTCCTCCGCGATCGGCACCGGCATCGGCGACATCTTCACCAAGCGCAAGCTCGATGCCGCGATGCTGGAGGATCTCGAAGACGTGCTGATCCGCGCCGACCTCGGCGTCGCCACCGCGAGCCGCATCTGCGAAGCGGTCGGCAAGGGACGATACGACCGCGACGTGTCGCCCGACGAGGTCAAGGCCATCCTGGCGGCGGAAGTCGAGCGGGTGCTGGCGCCGCGCGCCGTCCCGCTCGCCGTGGAGCCGGCCGCCGGGGCGGCCAAGCCCTTCGTGATCCTGGTTGTCGGGGTGAACGGCTCGGGCAAGACCACCACCATCGGCAAGCTCGCCGCCAAGCTCACCGGCGAGGGCCGCCGCGTGATGCTCGCCGCCGGCGACACCTTTCGCGCCGCCGCCATCGCCCAGCTCCGCATCTGGGGCGAACGGCTGGGCTGCGCGGTGATCGCCCGCGAGCAGGGATCGGACGCAGCCGGCCTCGCCTTCGAGGCGATCGAGGCGGCGCGCGCCGACGGCGCCGACGTGCTGCTGATCGACACCGCCGGGCGGCTGCAGAACCGCACCGAGTTGATGGCGGAGCTGGAAAAGATCATCCGCGTGATGCGCAAGCTCGACAAAACGGCGCCGCACGCCGTGCTGCTGGTGCTTGATGCCACCGTGGGGCAGAACGCGATGAGCCAGGTCGAGATCTTCGGCCGGGTCGCCGGCGTCACCGGCCTGGTGATGACCAAGCTCGACGGCACCGCGCGGGGCGGCATCCTGGTCGCCATCGCCGAGCGCTTCGGGCTGCCGGTGCACTTCATCGGGGTCGGCGAAACGGCCGAGGACCTGGAGCCCTTCGCCGCCCGCGACTTCGCCGAAGCCATCGCAGGGCTCGCCCGCGCCTGACGCGAGAGCACAGTGGCGCACGACCTCGCCTGATTCACCCGCTTGTGACTCGCCACCGCGGCCGGGGCGGGGCGTAGTGCCGGCTGAAGCGGTGGACACAGGTGACGGCGGATGGATGTCGGACGACGAATCGGCTGGCTGCTCGCGGCGGCGCTGCCGCTGCTGTGCGCCCCGGCCGGCACGCAGGCAGGGGAAACCGCCCGCATCAGCCGCGTCATCGAGCTGTTCACCAGCCAGGGCTGCCCGAAGTGCCCGGCCGCCGATCAACTCATCGGCGACATCGCCCGCGAGCCCGACACGGTGGCCCTGTCGTTTCCCGTCGACACCTGGGATTACGGCGGCTGGAAGGATACGCTGGCCTCGCCGGCCTCCACCCAGCGCCAGCACGCCTATGCGGCGGCGCGCGGCGACGATCTCATCTACACGCCGCAGGTTGTGGTGGATGGCTTGCAGGCGCAGCCCGGCGCCGACCGTTCGGCGATCGTGCAAACCTCCGATACCCTGAAGGATGATGCGGCGGCGTTGAGAGTGCTGATCAGCCTGAGTGAAGCCAACGGCCGACTCGTCATCGCTGTTGGCGAAGCGACCGGGGCGGAGTCCCCGTCCCATCCCGTTCGTTCTCCGGCTGACGGTCCGGTCGGCGTCTACGTGCTTCGCGTGGCCCGCGCCGCCACCGTGTCCATCGACCGGGGCGAGAACTCCGGCCGCAGCCTCACCTACACCAACGTGGTGCGGGCGATGCAGAAGATCGGCGATTGGGGCGGCGTGCCGGTCCGCTTCGACCTGGTCGACCTGAAAGCCGAGGACGAGGGTTACGTGGTGCTGCTGCAGGCCGGTACGCCGGTCAGGCTCGGCGCCATCCTGGCGGCGGCGAAGACCCCGGGCCTGTAGGCCGGCGCGGCTTAGAGCATCGGATCGCATATCGGATGCGATCCGATGCTCCAAGTCGTTGTGCCGCATCGGACTGATCCGAAAACCGCTGCGCACTTTTCGGTCCGATGCTTTAGGGTCAGGCTTCCGTTTGGATCACGTGGATCTCGAATCCGAGGCCGTCGAAGGCCACCGTGCGCCGCCAAACGTGACACCGGTTCGGCACGTCCTCGAACGGCGCGCGGGAGGCGGCCTGCTGCAGCTTGGCGCGAAGGGCGTCGGTGAAGCCGGGAAACGCTGTGAGTGGCAGGTCGGTGGTCCAATCTTTCGTGGCGGCCCTGGGATTGCTGACCCGGCTTTGCGCGATGTAGCTGCGCCCTTTGTGAACCACGACGCAGGTGTAGAGCGGCACGCCTAACTCGCCTGCTGCGGACAACCGGACCGGATCGCCGTGGATGACTGGAACGAGCGCCGGCCGTACAGGAACACCCAGGCCGGTGGTTTGGTGTCGGCGAGCAGGTGCGCCCGGCCCTCGCCGATCCGATCGGCGGCGAAGGCGATCGCCGCCGGCCCGCGGGCGGCGCGCAGCGTCGAGCCCGGCCGGTCGATCACCGCGAGCGGCACGGTCTCGACGATGAAGCGCCAACGCTTCCAGCGGTGCAGGTCGGCCAGCGCGTCGGCGCCCATCAGCCATACGAAGCGCACCGAGGGCGAGCGGGCGACAAGGGCGGCGAGCACGTCGCAGCTGTAGGTCGAGCCGAGCTTTTGTTCGTAGGCGGAAACGGCGATGCGGGGATGGGCGGCGACCCGGGCGGCGGCCGCCATGCGTTCGCCGATCGACGGCAGGCCGCGCGTGTCCTTGAGCGGGTTGCCGGGGCTTATCAGCCACCACACGGCGTCGAGGCCGAGCCGGCGCAGGGCGATGAGGCTCGCCGCCCGGTGCCCCTCGTGCGGCGGGTTGAAGGAGCCGCCGAACAGGCCGATGCGCTGGCCCCGCCCGTGCGGGGGCAGGCCGGCGAAGCTGCGGGACATCATGCCCCCGCCGTCATTGGGATGAAGGAATCACCGGGGAAGCATCACCTCGTCACGGCCGCACCTGCCCGTCGCCGTGAACCCGATACTTGAAGGTGGTGAGCTGTTCCACCCCGACGGGACCGCGGGCGTGCAGGCGGCCCGTGGCGATGCCGATCTCGCCGCCGAAGCCGAACTCGCCGCCATCGGCGAACTGCGTCGAGGCGTTGTGCAGCACGATGGCCGAATCGACCTCGCGCAGGAAGCGCGCGGCGGCGGCGGGATCCTCGCTCACGATGCAATCGGTGTGGCGGGATCCGTAGCGCTCGATGTGGGCGATCGCCTCGTCGAGCCCGTCCACGGTCCTGACGGCCAGCACGGCATCGAGGTACTCGGTGCGCCAATCCTCGGCGGTGGCGGGGATGACGCGGGCATCGAGGGCGCCGGTCGGCACGTCGCCGCGGATCTCGCAGCCGGCGTCGAGCATCGCCGTCACCAGCTCGCGGCGCAGCGGCGAGTCCGCGTCGATCAGCAGGGTTTCGGCGGCGCCGCAGACGCTGGTGCGCCGCAGCTTGGAGTTGCGCAGCACGGCCAGGGCCTTGCCGCGATCGGCGCTGGCGTCGACGTAGACGTGATTCACCCCGTCGAGGTGGGCGAAGACCGGCACGCGCGCTTCCGCCTGCACGCGGGCGACGAGGCTGCGGCCGCCACGGGGCACGATCACGTCGACCGTGCCGTCGAGACCCGTCAGCAGGGCGCCGACCGCGGCGCGGTCGCGCACCGGCACCAGGGTGACCGACGCTTCCGGCAGCCCGGCCTCGCGGAGGCCCTCGACGAGGCAGGCGTGGAT
>CAXTMA010000132.1:0-10737 GCA_964245015.1 uncultured Beijerinckiaceae bacterium
GCCCTACGTGGAGCGGGCCTATGCGCCGCCGCCCCCGCCGCCGCGCTGCCACCGCGAACTCGTCCGCACATGGGACCCCTACGCGGGGGTCTACGTCGAGCGCCCGCGAAGAGTTTGCGACGAATACTGAGACGCATCGCTCGGAAAGACGATCGGTAACGAAGGAAGCCCCCGCTTGCGGGGGCTTTTTTGTTGGGAACCGGTTCCGCACCGGGCCGGGCGCCCCCACCAGCGGGCGGCACCCGGCCCGCGTTCAGTGCGCGTGGACGCCCAGCGCGCCGATGCCCGTCTCCGAGCGGACATATTGCGCGTCGAACAATGCCTGCTCCTTGCGGGCGCGGGCGCTCTTGTCGAGCAGCGACACGGCGATGATCCCGATGAAGGCGATCGGCATCGAGAAGATGGCCGGATTGTCGTAGGGGAAGATCGCCGCCTTGTGGCCGAGCGAGGTGACCCAGAAGGCCTTGGAGAGCACCACCATCACGATGGAGCTGATGAGGCCCAGCCAGCCTCCGACCAGCGCGCCGAGGGTCGTCGTGCCCCGCCACAGGATCGACAGCAGCAGAACGGGGAAGTTGCAGCTCGCCGCGACCGAAAAGGCGAGGCCGACCATGAAGGCGACGTTCTGCTTTTCGAAGACGTAGCCGAGATAGATGGCGAGCAGGCCGATGACCACGGCCGAGGCCTTGGACAGGTTGACCTCGTTCTTCTCCGTGGTCCGCCCGCGGGCGATGACGCTGGCGTAAAGGTCGTGGCTGACCGCCGAGGCGGCGGCGAGCGTCAGCCCCGCCACAACGGCGAGGATCGTGGCGAAGGCGACGGCCGCGATGAAGCCGAACAGAAGATCGCCGCCGACCGCCTTGGACAGATCAACCGCGGCCATGTTGGTCGAGCCGACCAAGTCCTTGATCCTGTCGTAGCCGCCGTTGACTCCGACCTTGAAGTAGCTGGGATCGTTCATCAGGAAGACGATGGCGCCGAAGCCGATGATGAAGGTCAGGATGTAGAAGTAGCCGATGAAGCCGGTGGCGTAGAGCACCGACTTGCGGGCCGCCTGGGCGTCGCGCACCGTGAAGAAGCGCATCAGGATGTGCGGCAGGCCGGCGGTGCCGAACATCAGCGCCAGTCCGAGCGAGACGGCGGAGACGGGATCGGTGACGAACCCGCCCGGACCCATGATCTTCAGGCCCTTGGGATGCTCCTTGATCGCGGCGGCGAACAGGGCGTCGGGGCTGAAGTTGAACTTGGCGAGAACGAGGACCGACATCACCGTCGCCCCGAACAGCAGCAGGCCGGCCTTGATGATCTGCACCCAGGTCGTCGCCTTCATGCCGCCGAAGGCGACGTAGATGATCATCAGGAGGCCGACGATTACCACCGCGTAAAGGTAGGGAAGGCCGAACAGCAGTTGGATCAGCTTGCCGGCGCCGACCATCTGCGCGATCAGGTAGAGCGCGACCACGACCAGCGTGCCGCACGCCGACAGAACCCGGATCGGCGTCTGCGCCAGCCGGAACGAGGCGACGTCGGCGAAGGTGAACCGGCCGAGGTTGCGCAGCCGCTCGGCGATCATGAACAGAACGATCGGCCAGCCGACCAGGAAGCCGATGGAATAGATCAGCCCATCGAAGCCCGACGAATACACCAGCCCGGAGATGCCGAGGAACGAGGCGGCCGACATGTAGTCGCCGGCGATGGCGAGCCCGTTCTGGAAGCCGGTGATGCCGCCGCCGGCGGCGTAGAAGTCGGCGGCCGAACGGGTGCCCATCGCCGCGCGATAGGTGATGAACAGGGTGAGGGCGACGAAGGCGAAGAACATCACAATGGCGGTGATGTTGAGCGGCTGCTGCTCGACCTTGCCCGAGATGCCTTCGGCGGCGAGCGCGATGCCGCCGCCGACCGCGACCAGGCCGACGGTCGCGGCGAGCGCGACGGGGAAGCGCTTCATTGGCCGACCTCCCGGCGAAGGTCGGCGGTCATCGCATCGAAGCGGGTGTTGGCGACGGCGACGTAGATCGCCACCAGAACGAAGGCGGAGATCAGCACGCCCAGGCCGATCACCAGGCCCATCGAGGTCACCGATCCGACCACCACCTTCGACAGGAATCCGTTGTCAAAGGCGATAAGGAGGATGAAGCCGTAGTAGATCACAAGCATCAGGGCGGTCAGCACGAGTCCCAAGGTTGTGCGCGAGCGGACGAGCCGCTGAAATTTCGGGTTGGCCAGCATGGCCTCGGTGGTCGGCGACGACAGCTCGACATCGATCGCCGAGGCCGGTCCCGGTTCTCTGTTCTGGATGTTCAACGTTTCCTCCTCCGCCGCACTGGTGGCGGCTTGCTTTCGTTCCCCGGCCAGGCGGGTCGGCGCACTCTTTGCTGTACTTGACAGGCGAGCGCCGTGTCGACCGTGGTTGTTCCGTATTGCGACATGGCGCCGAACAATGAAAGACCGCTCTGACGCTCGGTCGGGCTTGGCAGACGTCGTACGTCAAGACGAGGGAGTTGCAATGTGCCGTTCGGCTCAAGCAGCAAGGCTTTTGGCCGGATGCTGCCTGATGGTGCTGTGCCTGCAGACCGCCTTGGCAGCGCCAGCGCAGCGCGACCCCTGGGCGACCGCGCCGGGATGGGATGAACCGCGGTCGACGCCGCGCGGCGCTCCCGTTTGGGATGAGGGGCCAAGCTGGTCCGACCCCCGCGGCGCGGGCCGGGGCGCAGCGTCCGATCCGGCGCCGGTCTGGACGGATCCCCAGGGTGGCCAATCCCAGCAGGGGCGAACCTGGACCAACCCCCGTCGCGACCGGGTTGAACGGCAGCCGAAATCTTCGACTCCGCCTGCCGACCAACCCGTGGCCGGCCAACCCCGGCCCGTCCAGCCGGAACCGCAGCCCGGCACCGGACAGGCCGAGCGCGGAAAGGCCTGGACCGAGCCCCGCGTCCTTGGGGATCGGCAGGAGCGTGCCTGGAGCGATCCGAGGACCGGGCCGGGCGGGAAGGATCGGCCGCAGGGCCGGGCCGAAAACCCGCAGGCGCAGACCCCTCCCCGCACCGCAAGCCGTCGCAACGCAAGTCGTCGTGCCGAGCGGCAGCCGGCGCAGGCCGCGCCTCGCTTCGAACCCCGGCGAGCCGAGGCGCCGCCCCGCACGCGGCGTTTCACACGCGGCGCGTCGCAGGATCGCGGCGCGCCGGCCCAGGTCGAGCCCGCTTTGCTTCCGGCGGTGGCGCAACGCCCGCCGCCGCGCGCGTTCGCCGGAGGTCCGCCCGGGTACTTCCCCTATCCGCCGCCGCCGCGCTGTCCTCTCATCATCAAGATCGGACGCGGCCTCGACCATCCGATCCGCAGCGAGGTCATCAGCGGGCAGGCCGGCTGCATGTGATCATTGATGCTGCAGGCGGGCGGCCTCAAGTGCCTTGCGGCATGTTCGCTGCGGCTCGCTGCCAGCGTCCTGCCGTGGGCCAAGTCGGGCGAGGCGGATTGCTGATGAGGCCGCATCGGCTGCCGCCTCCGCCGAGCGGCGGAGGGGCCCATCGCGCAACGGCCCTGCGGCTTTGATGACAACCACTTGACGAAGGGATGAACGCTCGCCAGATTGATCGGGAAGAAATGCTCGTTAGGAGTATAAGAGATGTGGGGCGCTCAACGCTCGATCGGTGACCCCGGCGTGCTGGACCGCACCGCCGGCCTCTACGGTCGGGTCAGCCGCTTCATTCCGCCGATGGAATGGCCGGCCCATGCCGAGAACGTCGATGCGATCGTGCGCCTCAAGCGCGAGCGCAACGCGGTCATCCTGGCGCACAACTATCAGACGCCGGAGATCTTCCACTGCGTGGCCGATCTCGTCGGCGATAGTTTGGCGCTTGCCCGCATGGCGCAGGACAGCGACGCCGACGTCATCGTGCTGGCCGGCGTGCACTTCATGGCGGAAACCGCCAAGCTGCTCAACCCGGATCGCGCGGTGCTGATCTCCGATACAAGGGCCGGCTGCTCGCTGGCCGAGTCGATCACGGCCGCCGACGTGCGCGCCCTCAAGGCGGCGAACCCCGGCGTTCCGGTGGTCGTCTACGTCAATACGTCGGCGGCCGTGAAGGCGGAATGCGACATCTGCTGCACGTCGGGCAATGCCGTGAAGGTCGTGGAAAGCCTCCGGGTTCCCAAGGTCATCATGATCCCCGACGAGTACCTCGCCCAGAACATCGGCAAGCAGACCGGGGTGGAGATGATCACCTGGGCCGGGCACTGCGAGGTGCACGAGCAGTTCACGCCCGGCGACGTCGCCGAGTTCCGCGACGCCCACCCCGGCGTCTTCGTTCTCGCCCATCCCGAGTGCCCGCCCGACGTGGTCGCCGCATCGGACTTTTCCGGCTCCACGGCGGCGATGATCGACTACGTCGCGACACGCAAGCCGCCGGTGGTGATGCTGCTCACCGAATGCTCGATGTCGGACAACGTCGCCGTGCACCATCCCGAGCTGGAATTCGTGCGGCCCTGCAACCTGTGTCCGCACATGAAGCGGATCACGTTGGGCAACATCCGGCACTCGCTGGAAACGATGACCCACGAGGTCGTCATCGACCCAAGCGTTGCCGCCCGCGCGCGCCGCGCCGTCGAGCGCATGCTGGCCGTCAAGTAGGGATGGCGACCATGATGGGACGCCAGAAGACCGCCCAGCGGCAGGTTCTCGGCGATCGGCCGGCTGGGCGTCCGGTGATCGTCGGCGCCGGCCTCGCCGGACTGATGACCGCCCTTCACCTCAACGCCGAAGCGCCCTGCCCCGTGGTGGTCCTGTCGCCGGCGCCGCTCGGCACGGAAGTCTCCAGCGCCTGGGCGCAGGGCGGCGTCGCCGCCAGCGTCGGCCCGGACGACGCGGCCGCCCTGCACGTCGCCGATACGCTGGCTGCTGGCGACGGATTGTGCGAGCCGGCCGCCGCCGGCCGCATCCTGGAGGGCGCCGCCGCCGCCATCGCCAACCTCGTCGCGATCGGGGCGCAGTTCGACCGCGATGCCGCCGGCGGACTGAAGCTCGGGCTGGAAGCGGCGCACGGACGCCGCCGCATCGTTCATGCCGCAGGCGACGCGACGGGCAAGGAGATCATGCGCGCCGTCACCGCCGCCGTGCGCGCCTGCCCGTCGATCACCGTGCTGGAAGGCGTGGATGCCCGGCGCCTCATCGTGAGACAAGGCCGCATCGCCGGCGTGCTCGCCGCCCGCACGGTCGAGGGACGGGACACGGCGGTTCACCTTCCCACGGGCCGGGTGGTGATCGCGACGGGCGGTATCGGCGGGCTGTTCGCGCAGAGCACCAACCCGGCCGGCTGCTTCGGCGGCGGTCTGGCGCTCGCCGCCCGCGTCGGCGCCGTGCTCAGCGACCTCGAATTCGTGCAGTTCCACCCCACCGCGCTCGATGCCCCGGGCACGCCGGTGGCGCTGATCAGCGAGGCGGTCCGCGGCGAGGGCGCGCTTCTCGTCGACGAAACCGGCCGGCGCTTCATGGCCGACGTGCCCGGCCGCGAGCTGGCGCCCCGCGACGTCGTCGCCCGCGCGATCTGGGCGCAAGCCAAGGCCGGCCACCAGGTTTACCTCGAAACCCGCGGCCTGATTCCCGAAGGCTTCGGCAGCCGTTTTCCCACCATCACCGCCGCCTGCCACGCCCACGGCATCGATCCCGACCGCGAGCCGATCCCGGTGCGCACGGTGGAGCACTATCACATGGGCGGCATCGCGGTGGATGGCTCGGGACGATCCAGCGTCGAAGGCCTTTGGGCCTGCGGCGAGGCGGCGCGAACCGGCCTGCACGGGGCCAACCGTCTCGCCAGCAACTCGCTTCTCGAAGCCATGGTCTGCGCCCGTGCGGTGGCGGCGAGCCTGCGCGCAGCGGAAGGGATCTTTCCGGAGACCGCGGCCTCCGACGCGCAGGATGTGCCGCCCGATCTGCCGGCGAAGCCCGATCCCGTGCCGCTCCGGCAGATCGTCTCGGCGAGCGTCGGCGTGCTGCGCGATCGCGCCGGCCTCATCGCCGGCATCGAGGAGTTGCTGCCGCTCGCCCGTGGCGACGGCCCGCAGAGCGACCCGGCGCTGGTGGCCTTGATGATTGCCGTGGCCGCGCTCGACCGGCGGGAAAGCCGCGGTGGCCATCATCGCACCGATTGGGACGAGTCCGACCCTTGGCAGGCCAGGTCGCGCGCTCTGACGATGGCGGACGCGCTGCGCCTGGCCGAGCGCGCCACCGCACGCGTCACGGCGTGATGGCGACATCGCCGCCCCTGCCGGACGTCGTGCTGGAGCCGCTGGTCTGCGCGGCGCTGCGCGAAGACCTCGGGCGCGCCGGCGACCTGACCACCGACGCGATCGTGCCGGCCGGTGCCCGCGTCCGTCTGGCGATCCGGGCGCGGCAGCCGGGAGTCGTCGCCGGCCTCGACCTCGCCCGCTTGGCGTTCCAGCTGATGGATCCAGCGATCGTCGTGCGCGTCCACCTCGCCGACGGCAGCCGGCTGACGCCGGGCGACACGGTGGCGACGCTGGAGGGCCCGGCGAGGGCGATGCTGAGCGCCGAGCGCACGGCGCTCAACTTCCTCAGCCACCTCAGCGGCATCAGCAGCGTCACAGCGGCCATCGTCGCCTCGGTGCGCCATACCGGGGCGCGAATCGTCGACACCCGCAAAACGACGCCGGGCCTGCGGGCGGTGGAGAAATACGCCGTGCGCGTCGGCGGCGGCGGCAACCACCGCTTCGGCCTGGATGATGCCGTGCTGATCAAGGACAACCACGTCGCCATCGCCGGCGGCATCCGCCCGGCGGTGGAGCGGGCCCGCGCCGGCGTCGGCCACCTCGTCAAGATCGAAGTGGAGGTGGATACCCTCGCTCAGCTCGAAGACGCGCTGGCCGTCGGCGTGGATGCCGTGCTGCTCGACAACATGACGCTCCCGACCCTGCGCGAGGCCGTGCGGATGGTGGGCGGGCGGGCCTTCACCGAAGCGTCAGGCCGCGTCACCCCGGAAACCGCGCCGGCCATCGCCGAAAGCGGCGTCGACCTGATCTCGGTCGGCTGGATCACCCACAGCGCGCCGGTGCTCGACCTCGGCCTCGACTTCGAGCCGGATTAAACCTCGACGCTGTCCAGCGGCATGATGGCGACCGGTTCGGCGAGCAGCGCCGGAAGCTGCGGGCCGGCGGCGGTCATTGTAGGTGAGGTCATGTGCGCATCGAGCGCGCCCTGGTCCCGCCATGTCTCGTAGGTGACGAAGCGGCCGGGCCGCCGCCTGTCCTCGTAGAGGAGGTAGCCGAGGCAGCCATCCTCCTGCCGGAAGGCGGCCACTGCCGTTCGCAGCAGCCTGCGCAGCTCGTCGGCCCTGTCGGGCTTGGCGACCACGGTGGCGACGACGAGCAACTCGGACTCGGCTTGCTCGGACATGGCTTGCTCCGGGACACTTTCACTCAAGGCCCGTGCATAGAAGATGTCGCAGCCTCGCGTTATCGGTCGATCGGCGGGGGCCGGGACGCCGGTCGACCGAGGCTTCGAGTTGCCAGCCGCGGCGGCGGCGTCCACACTTCGACGGCAGGGGCTCTGCCGCTGCGGGAGAATGACATGGTCGACGAAGCGCGGCTCAACGCCTTCATGGACAAGATGCTCGCCGATCTCGGCGGCGCCTTCAGCGTGTCGCTGGTCCGCATCGGCGATCGTCTCGGGCTGTACAAGGCCCTGCACGAGCACGGCGCGATGACGGTCGAAACCTTTGCGACGGCTGCCGGCATCGCACCGCGCTACGCCCGCGAGTGGTTGTCGCAGCAGGCCGCCTCCGGCTACCTCGCCTATCATTCGGGGAACCGCACCTTCGAGCTGCCGCCCGAACAGGCGATGGTGTTCGCCCTGCCCGACAGCCCGGTCTTCCTTCAGGGCGCCTTCGACCTTGCCGCCGCGATGGTGGAGAACCAGGCGCCCGTGGAGGCGGCCTTCAAGTCCGGCGGCGGCGTCGGCTGGGGCGATCAGGCGCAGTGCCTGTTCTGCGCCACCGGGCGCTTCTTCCGCCCGGCCTACCACACCCATCTGCTGCCATCCTGGCTTCCGGCGCTCGACGGCGTGATCGCACGTCTCGAAGCGGGCGGCCGCGTCGCCGATGTCGGCTGCGGCCACGGCTTCTCGACGATCATGATGGCCAAGGCCTACCCGCACGCGCAGTTCACCGGTTACGACTTCCACCCGGCCTCGGTGGAGCAGGCGCGCCGTCACGCCGAGCAGCACGGGGTCGCCGGCAACACCAGCTTCGCCGTCGCGACCGCGAGCGACTTCCCCGGCCGCGACCTCGACCTCGTCACCTTCTTCGACTGCCTGCACGACATGGGCGATCCCGTCGGCGCCGCAGCCCATGTCCGCGAGGCGCTGAAGCCGGACGGCACCTGGATGGTGGTTGAGCCCCAGGCCGGCGACAGGCTCGAAGACAACCTCAACCCGATCGGCCGCTTGTCCTATGCGGGATCTACGATGGTCTGCGTGCCGACCTCGCTCGATCAACCGGTGGGCCTCGCGCTCGGCGCCCAGGCCGGCTTCGCCCGCCTCGCGGCGGCGATCGGCGAAGGTGGCTTCGCCCGCGTGCGCAAGGCGACGGAAACGCCGTTCAACATGGTCATCGAGGCGCGGCCTTAGCCGCCCCGCCGATGTCCGGATCCCTTGCCCCCGCTCCCGACGGAACCGCCGATCCCAAGTTGGCCCCGGCCAGAACGGCCGACAACCGCATCAGTGCCACCGATCAGCACGGCGAGGCACAGAACCAGACCATCACTGAGATCTTCACCAAGTTCGAGCACTGGATCAGCATCGGCATCGGCGGTGTGCTGATCGTGGCCACGCTGCTGCTGCTGTCGGGAACCCTGGCCAGCGTATGGGACGTGGCGCGGCACTGGCCGGACACGACCAACGTCTTCCTCGTCGTCGACAAGCTGCTGTTCGTGCTGATGCTGGTTGAAATCCTGCACACCGTCCGGCAATCAATCGCCAGCGACCAGATCGCGGTGGAGCCATTCCTGATCGTCGGACTGATCGCCTCGGTGCGGCGCATCCTGATCGTGACGGTGGAAGTCGCCAACGAGGGCAAGGGGCAGAACCCGGTCGAGTTCAATCACGCGATGATCGAACTCGCCGTTCTCGGCGCCCTGACCCTGATCCTGATCGTGTCGATCTACATGTCGCGGCGGAGCCGTGCCCTACGCTGACGGCCGGCTTCGCGCAGACGTCCGCCGCGGACGATCAGAAGCCCCAGTGGCTCTGCCAGGTGTCGTTGGCCGCCGGCGCGGCTGCCGGCGCAACGACGTAGCCGGTCGACTCCGCGACGAAATGGGCACGGTGGTGGACGACATGGTGCATCTGCACCGACTGATGCGCCGAGCGGGCCGGAAGCTCCCGTGCCTGGGCGGCACCGCAGAGCGTCAGGGTGGCGAGTGCAAAAGCTGCGAGAATCCTCATGATCTGGTGTCCTTCTGTTGGTGGTCTCCATTTGGTCGGCATTATGGGGATTGCCAGCGACGCCATTTCATGGCAGCCGCGCACTCAGGTCATATGACGCTCGCACGCGCGACGTCAGCCTCCGGCGGCTCTGGCGAGCGGCAGGATGGCGAGCGAGCGCACGCCCTGCGCCCCGTGGATCAGCACGCCTTCGATGTCGGCCGTCGCCGATGGGCCGGTGTGGAAGACGGCGTAGTGCGCGCTGGCGAACTCGGGCCGCGCATAGGCCCGGTGCATGTTGGCGACGATGTCGGCCGGGTCGAGCAGCACGATGAGGTGCTGGGCGAGGTAGCCCAGCGTGTTGACGCCGAGTTCGGCTTCGGTCAGCAGAACCGAGCCGGTTTCCGCCACGCCGAAGGCGGCGCGCACGATCGCCACGTCCACGTCGGCGAGCGAGGACGGGGCGGCGGCGTTGTCGAGATCATGCGTGCCGGCGATCTCCGCGACGCGGGAAATCACCATGCTCGCGCCGGCGATCCGCTCTCGCACCGGCGCCAGCGGGTCGCCGGGCGACGGCTCCAATGCCGTGCCGCCCATCGCACGGAAGGCCGTCAGGAAGCGGGCGGTCAGGTCGCCGCCCTCGTCGAAGAAGGGCACCTCGGGCCGGGCCAGCGGCGCCGGCCTGTTGGCGCGGATCCTGGCGAGAATGGCGTCGCGACCGCTCACGGCGGGGGCTCCCCGTCAGCCGGCTTGGCTGGCGCCGACGCGATCTGCCCGCTGTCGTCCCGCGCCCCGACATCCCGGTTCTGAACGCCCCGGTTCTGAACGCCCCGGTTCTGCACGCCCCGGTTCTTGGCCCACCACAGGTGAAAGCTTTCACCCGGCGGCTGCGGGTTCTCGCGACCCCGGCCCCAGGCGTTGAGGCGGCTGTAGGTGGCGAAGCGCGGCAGGTGCTGCAGCGCGCTGTCGGCGGTGGCAAGCGCCCGGCGGTACAAACGCGGATTGCCGAGCACGGCGCCGGCCGCCTGCATCGCCGTCTTCTTCGCCCAGGGCACCTCGTGCTCCCTCGCCATCACCTCGCGCCAAGCATAGATCTGCTCGTGCAGGTTGATCTTGACCGGGCACACGTTGGTGCAGGATCCGTTCAGCGTCGAGGCGAAGGGCAGGTTCGAGAACTTGTGCTTGTTGAAGGTCGGGTCGATCACCAGCCCGAGCGGCCCGGTATAGGTGAAGCCGTAGCTGAGGCCGCCCGAGCGCCGGTACACCGGGCAGGTGTTCATGCAGGCGCCGCAGCGGATGCACTTCAG
>CAXTMA010000133.1:0-10736 GCA_964245015.1 uncultured Beijerinckiaceae bacterium
CATCGCACAGCTGCAGATGGAGGCCGACACATGCGTGACCTATGACCCGGCGACCAAGAAGGTCCACATTCGCCTCCGCTGCCTTCCCGGCGCGCAGCCGATCCCGTTGACGATCACCTCGCAATTGGATCCGGGGTGGGCGCAGGAGGGCCTGACGGTGATTACCGGCACCATCGACGACTTCCACCGAGTCATGATCAATCCAACGTCGTTGGCCGATATGCTCGTCGGCGCCGGGGGTCCGTTGGACAACGCCAGGGTGGTCTATTCCGATGCGTTCTACTTGTATCTCAGGTTCGCCATGGGCATCGCACCCGACACGAATTTTCGCCTCACCACGCACGTCAACCACGTCCTCGTAAAACAGCTCGCGCCGCAACGGACGGCCATGGTCACCTGCGGCATGGGCGCGACGCCGACCTCCGAGATCGGTCTCGCGTCGGGAGCAGGCACGTCGCCACCGGTCGACGAGACTCACGTCAGCTGCCTCACATGCGACGAGGACGTCCCCATAACGCAGGAGTGCGGCGTCGCGCCGAACAGCTTCCGCCACCGTCACGTGGAGGCCGTCGAAACCTAGCGCTTGAGCGCCGACGCGATGGCATGCAGGCGCTTCGCGTCCTTGAAATGCCGGACGTCTCGGCCGGAAGCGGCCATCGCTTTGATCGCCTCGGCGACCGCGACGTCCAAGAAGGGCCTCTCCGACTCAAAACCACCGGACGCGGCCGCCTCGGCGATGGATGGCACGCTGAACGACTCGGGATGCTTGGCCGCAAGCGCCTGGACGGAAATCGCCTGCCAGGACGATATGGAGAGGCCCGGGTCCAAGATCATCGCCACGCGCGCCCCGTTCAGCACGCGATTGCGATCCCGCTCGGGGGAGGGCAGCCAGGGGGCGGCCCAGCGGACCGCCTCGTCCCAGCCGGTCAGTTTCTCGCGGTCCGGCCGGACGGCGAAGACCTTGCGTTGCGCCCAGTCTGCGCCGAAAGCGACGGCGATGCAAATGCACCAAGCGATTGATGGCCGGGACACGTCGCCGGGTCCGACGAGCGCGAGGCCGAATGCGACGAGCAACGAGCTGAGAAGCGCCGCCCTGAATGGTACGGGCATGCGCCAAGCGCCAGCAGGCAACCGTGCCGCCTTTTGAGGCGTCCTCTCCTCTGCGGGAAGCGGCAGCTCGAGCTGCACGACGCGGTTGAGGTAGTCCGCGGACAGGCGTTCCACCTCCTCGATGCTCATGCCGTCGGCCTTCAGGTGCGCGACGGCATCCTTCCCGATAGCATGCAACAGCCTGCCGCGATCATACGCCAGCAGGAAGGCCAAGCGCCCCGACTTCTTGTGGCACGAGACCTGCGCGATCGAGCTCAGCACGTCCGTCACCCGGGCCGGGACGCAACGATCCAGGTCCTCGATCAGCACGACGAAGCGCGTTCCCTCCGGTTGCGCGGCGGCGAGAACGTCGAAATCGAACGAGAACTTCTCCATCGACCCGATGCGGTCGCCGTCGGTGTCCCGGCCGAACAGGCCCGAGAAGGACGTCGCCAGCGGTTGCGAGACCCTGGAGAAAAGAAACGTAAGCAGCGGGATACCGAAGATCCCGAGGCCAGTGGCGAGCTTCTCCGGTCCCGCGTCGACCATTGGCTTGACGACCGCGCGTACCCCCGGGATCAACGAGATAGCCGCGACCGTGAGAATCGGCAGGAAGACGCCAACCAGAAGCGGAAGGGATTGCCGGTTCAGCCTCGCCAAGCCGATGCGCCACCAGGCGTCCTGCCAGTCGCGCCTTAACGACGTCGACAAAGCGTATCCTAGGTTGGCTAGGAACTGGTCCTGCGAGGAGGTTCTCCACGCGCTGATGGTGACGGCGCGGTTGCGGGCGTTCCTGGCTAGGTCGCTCGCCGCCATTTCGAGGACGCTCGACTTGCCGGCGCCCCAGGGGCCCTCGATGCCGATCACGACCGGTCCGTCGTCCGGGGCGCCGCGGACGATCCTCGCGACGGCCTGCGCGAACGGCCAGCGACCGAGGCGGTCGTCGCGCGGATCGCGGATCGGGTGAGCGGCCCTGAAGGCGCCGTCGCCCGCCTGTCGCGACCGGACCCTCAGCACGCGAAGACGACCACGTCCTCCGACAAGCCGTATTGCCCTCCCTGCTGCGCGCTGAGGCGCATCGAACGCAGCGGCGTCCTTCGGACGAGCCTCAGCCCGAGGCCCTCCCCAAGCTCTGCGACGATCCGAGGGGCGTCGACCGGCACGCCAGCGTAGCTGCTGCCGCCCACGACGATCGTGATGTGGCCACCCTCGCGGACCCTGCCCTTCAGGTCGCCCATCATCTTTTCCATCTCGGCGAAATACGACCTCAGCATTCCCGGGATGTCGCGGTTCCACAGTTGGAGGCGACGACCATCCAACGCGTGCATGGCCGACGTCAACGTGGGCGAGCGCCGCTCGACCGATCGTTCGGGACGGTAGAGCTGGACGTGGCTGTGCATCGTGGAAAGGCGCAGGCGCCGGCTGTCGTCGGCGGACTTCAGGTAGCCCAGCATCCAGAGTTCGAGGTTGTAGATGTCCGTATAATCGAAGCTGTTCGGGTAGGGCGGCGAGAAGACCGCGCAGTCCGCCGGCGGAAGCTGGGCGACCAAACTCCGCGCGTCCCCTCGCCTGACGACCACCTCCCCGAGCAGGCGACCGCCGAACCTCACGATATCGCCGAATGCGGCGTAGCAGGCGACACGCATTCGCTCGACGACGTCCACGGACGTCACAACGCGGCTTTCCCAGCCGCGTCTATACTTGCGCCCCTTGCCGTTGACGACGACGTTGCTGACGTCCTTCAGCACCGACCCGAGCATCACCCGCAGGAAGGGGCGGTGGGCCTCCTCCGCGCGCTCGATCGCGTCGGCGAACGCCACGATCTGAGACGCGACCGCGGCGGCGAAGACCCACCGCCCGCCTTCGCCCGGCTCCACGAGCGTCGACGGCGCGCCCTGGAACCGCGTTGCCGCTTGTCCGTCGCCGCGGGCCGACAGCACCATGCCAATGTCTGCAGCCAAGCGTCGGGACGCATACGCTTTAGTCTTCGCGAAGATGAGGTCGGCCATGAAGGGGTTTACCTCCACGGTATCGCAGTCGATGCCGAGGAAGGAACAGACCAAGGCCGTCGTGCCGGAGCCACCGGTCGGATCAATGCAGCGGCGAACAGGACCCTTTACCTCGCCCAGCGCTTCGACGACCAGCTTGGGGGAATACGCCTCCTTGAACTTGAACCATCGCTGATACGCAAGCTCGGCGGCGCCAACGTTCGACGAAAGCGCTCCGTCGCCGTGCGGCATGAGCCAGCTCTGCAGCGTCCGCGGCGGCAGCCGGCCCTCATCGTAGGCGCAGGCCGGGTTGGCGAGATTTTGTTGCGTTTCCATTCTATTCGAATATTAGCTTGCGAATGCCGAAGGCGCGAGCAGAAAATTGCCTGAGCGAGGAGGAAAAATCATCCCTCGCGGCTGGCCTCGCCTTGAGAAAAGCGGCACTTGGCACCTTTTGTGCCGTGGCGCGCGAGGCTGGCCTACTGCAACCATTCGTGAGCTTGGCTGCCAACCGAAAGCTTGTTGTTCGGACGGAGCGCACAGTCAGTCTATTCGAATATCTGCGCCGCGCTGGCGCTGTCGGCGACGAGCGGATGGCCGCCGGCGATATCGACGCTGAGCTAGGAAAAGTTTTGGCCCGGCTTACCGACGGCACGGTCCGCGGCGCGGAGCGCCTATGCCGACTCCTGGAGGCTATCGACGCTTTCCGAGCCGCGGGAAGCGGTCGGACGGAGCGCGTCGGTCAGTCAGTCCGGAAGAGGAGCTCTCGCTGACGCTTGCGCGTAAGTGACCTGCGCAGTGCGTCGCCGGTCAGGTAGGTCACGGTTCGGCGGGGGATCGTGTCCCGATGAGCCACGGGCGCTCGGGCACGGGTTGGCCAGCGAACTTTGACGCGTGGCGGATCATCAGCAGGCGAGGCGGCGGGCTTGATGGTGGCGGCTCGCCGCGCCGATAGGCACCGTCCGGGAACGACCTGCCGTAGTCGTCTGGCCGGCCGGGGGAGGTGCTCCGGCAAGATCGTCGGTCTGACAATCCCTCACCGCGGAGCCCGATCATCCTGCCGGGACGCAACCAGCTCGGCCATTGCACAGGCGGCATGTTGCGACAGCGACAGCACCCGGCCGAGCGCAGCCTTGGCGTGCTTGTCCTCTCCTCACTCCAGGATTCGCATTGCGGTTTGCGTTTGCCAGCATATGCCCTCGAGCGCCTCAATGATGAGGTCGCATCGCTGCAATCTGCGCTTCAGCAGCAAGGGACGGCATAACGTCGGATTGCTCCGCCGCTGGGGGCGTGCTTGTCATGCGACAACCTTTGGAAGGACGGAGCGAGCAGATGCCGAAGTATCTCATCAGCTACGACTTGCACGAAGGCGAAGACTATCGCGATCTCATCGATGCGATCGAGAAATTTGACAACTGGTGGCATTGTCTGCGCTCGACGTGGATTGTTGAAAGCAGAGGCAATGCGAAGGCAATAATCGACTTCTTAGTGCCGCATATTACAAATGCCGGGGTGCAATCCAAAGATGGCAAGCGCGGCGGAGACAGGTTGCTGGTCGTAAAGCTTCAACAGCCCGATATGGCTTGGACGACGTCCTTCCCAGACGACTGCCAAGCTTTTCTGCGTAACATCACCTAAACCGTGTCTGGGGCTTCGCAGTGCAGGCTGTTCGACGGGCATCTCGCCACATCGGCGGCGGTCGGGATGCTCGCCGCCATGTCGTGCAGGTCGAGGCCGACTGCGGCGAGCGTCTTCACCAGCGCGCGGCAGGCGTTCAGGGCCTCGCCGTCCATCGGCGAACCGATCAGGGGAAGGAGGCGCACGACGCGCGTCGGGATAGATCGTTTCAATTAGGCTCGCTCTCGCGCAACGGCGCATTGCTCACTCGTGAGGCGCGTGCTGGACTGCATGGGCGGGCGCTGACGACTGGAGTCGGGCGTGAAGCCGAACGTCCGCTTCCCGCCGTCGAGCCAACGTCCGCTGTTGGGCGCGTAGCCGACTTCAGAAGCATACCGGTCAACGAAGGACGAGGCGCGCCCAACCACGACAACGTGGACAACCAGCACTCCGAAGATCGCTCCTTCCGGCAGTGCACTTGACCATGGCACATGCGTGTAGCACACCAGAGGCGCCGCAGCACAAAAGCCAAGCGGAATGAGCAGCTTACGAATGATCCGCTGACAGGGTCGGGTTCCTCCCGCCCCAGCCAAAACCCGACCTAGGCTGCTGTATTTGCTGACCTTCTCCCCTTAGCTGGGGAGCGGGCGCGTCCCGGTGCTGCACATCGCTGTCGCACAGGGGTGCTGCACATGGACCATCTCGTCCGCCGCGGGGCGGTGTACCATTGGCGTCGCCGATTCGGCGGACCGGCGATGGGCTGTCCGCTCGGCGTATTGACCGTCAGCCTGTTCACGAAGGAAAAGGCGGTCGCGCGGCGGCGAGGTGCGGAGTTGACGCTCGTGAGCGAGCAGGTGTTCGAGCAGGTGCGTGACAACCGGCTTACGCCGGCACAGGCGAAGGCCATCGTCGTCGGCGTCGCCCGCGTCCACATGGCGAAGCTCGACCTGCACGCCGCCTTCGATCGGCAGCGCCAGCAATCCGAGCCGATGAGCGGCGAGCGGGCGGACCGCATCGTCGGGGCGGTCTACCGGCTCCTGGCCGAGCGCGGCCGTGCCGCCGCGCTCGACGACGGGGACGGCGGCTTCCTCGCGGGATGCGGCCTCGGTCCCGACGAGGCCTTGCAGGTCAACGCGACGCTGGCGGTGCTGCGCGCGCAGGGCCTCGTACCGCCGCCGCAGTGGAAGCTCGGGCGCTTGCTGGCGCAGCACGCGCCTGAAGCCGCAAGTGGTGCCGTCGTCCTGGCGGAGGCGGAGACCGCCTACTACCGCGGCTTGGCTGCCGCTTGCCTGAAGACGGAGGCTCGCTGGGCTTCCACCCTTGATTCGGATCTCGCGCTGCTTGACGAGGCTCGCGACGCCGCGCCGGTGAAGACTGCGTCGGATCGTGCAACAGCCGTCCGATCCCCACCGCGCGTCGCTCCTTCCATCAGGCCCGCTGCCGAGGCAGAGGTCGCGTCGTCGTCCTCGGGAACGAGCCCGGCGGTGGATCCCGAAGCGACCGACCTGACGCGCCTCGCCGAAGGCCTGATCGCGCTGAAGACGAAGAAGGAGGAGTGGACCGCGAAGACCGGACGTCAGACGCGCCAAACGGCGGCGCTGCTGATGAAGGTGACGGACTGTCGGTCGCTGGAGCGCCTCCGCCAATCTGACCTGGCACTGTTCGCGGACACGTTGCTGCTGCATCTCCCGAAGAGCTACGGCCGCTCCTGCAAGGATGCCGCGAAAAGCATGGCGCAGCTTCTCGCGGAAGCAAGCAGTTTACCCGCGGAAGGATGCGGGCTCGACGGCGCCACCGTCAACCGGCACCTCACCCATCTCGGCAATCTCCTGACCTATGCCGCTGGACGCGGCTTGCAGCCGGCTGAACCGATCAGCCTCGCGGCGTTGCGGACAAGGAAGAAAGGACGCGACCGGGACAAGCGACCGGCGATCTCACGCGAGCAGCTTGAGCTTCTTCTCACGTCGCCGATCTGGCGTGGCTCGAAGTCCGAACGCGATCGCCTGACAGCGGGCGACGTGGTCATCCACGATGCGCTTTACTGGACCACGCCGATCGGCGCCTACGGCCTGATGCGACGCGAGGAGATTTGCGGACTGATGGTGACGGACGTCATCCGCGATGGAAGCGTGCCCTGCTTCGAAGTACGGCCGAACAAGTATCCTCGGCTGAAGAACGAGCAGTCCTGCCGCAGCATCCCGATCCATCCCGAGCTGATCAGGCTTGGGTTCCTGGCCTACGTCGAAGCCGTCGCGGCCCTCGGTTGCGATCTCGTCTTCCCCGAACTTCAGGCGGCGCGAGACGACGTTCCGCTCGGCGACCAGCTCTACGACGAATGGCGACCGGCGCTGAACGCGGCCGTACCGGGCGCATCGGAGGCGGGTGTCGTCTTCCACTCGCTCCGGCACTACGGAAACCACGCGCTGATTGCCGCGAAGGTGCAGCTTGAGTGGCGGCAGGACATCCTCGGACATGGCGGTCGGTCCGAGGCCGAAGAGCGCTACCGCAGCGAGGCTGACCTCAAACGCAAGCTGACGGTGCTGCGCAAGCTGCCGTTGGTCACGGCTGATCTGAAACGGTCGCCGATCAACCTTCGTAGTTCAGTCGTCGCGAAGGTCGGCAGGCGTTCCCGACGGACCAGCTGAATTGCAACGGTCAAGAGGGACCTCTTGCAACGCTACTTGGCAGTCGGTCGTCGCCCTGACGAGAGTTGTTTGGGTTTACGAGGCGGGCGGCGAAGGAGTGCCGCCGGTTTGACGCCGGCGGCGCGGCTGCGATCGAGGGACCCTAACCTCGATTTTTCTTCGGTCGGGAGTTTGCGGTTCTGCAACTTATACCGATCTGCGCTGAGCGGGACTCGTGATCTTGGCGGTCCGGCTGCGAGCTGATTCCATGTGGCGGATGAGGAGCATCCGCCATGAGCGTGCCGATCCCGTTGCGAGCTGATTTCGATGCTGCCGCCCTGCGGCGGGCGGCCAAGGCGACAAAGCATGCCGCCCAGGGCCGTCGCCTGCTGGCGCTGGCGGAGATCTACGACGGCGGCACGCGCAGCGACGCCGCGCGGGTCGGCGGGGTCGGGCTGCAAACGGTGCGCGATTGGGTGCTGGCGTTCAACGCCGCAGGACCGGCGGGGCTGGTCGACGGCAAGGCGCGCGGCAACGCCCCCAAGCTGAACGAGGCGCAGCGGCGAGCCCTGGCGATGATTGTGGAAAGCGGGCCCATGCCAGCGATCCACGGCGTGGTGCGCTGGCGTCTGCGCGACTTGGCGTGGTGGATCTTCGAGGAGTTCCGCATCAGCCTGGACGAGACCACGGTGGAGCGCGAGTTGCGCCGCCTCGGCTACCGCAAGCTGTCCGCCCGGCCGCAGCACCGCGCACAGGACGAGGGGGCGATGGAGACTTTTAAAAAAGCTTCCCGGCCCGGTTGGAAGAGATCGCCGCCGCGCTCCCGGCCGGGACCGGCATAGAGCTGTGGTGGCAGGATGAAGCCAGGGTCGGCCAGAAGAACAGCCTCACCCGGCGCTGGGCGAGGCGCGGCACCCGACCACGCGCGCCGCGCGACCAGCGTACGGCGTCGGCCTACATCTTCGGAGCGATCTGCCCCGCAAAGGGCAAGGGCGCCGGGCTGGTCATGCCCTGGTGCGATACGGCCGCGATGGCCGAGCACCTCAAGGAGATTAGCATCGCGGTCGACCCGGGCTGCCACGCCGTGGTGCTGCTCGACCAGGCGGGATGGCACGGCTCGGCCAGGCTCACCATCCCCGCCAACATCACCCTGCTGCCGCTGCCGCCCCGCGCGCCCGAGTTGAACCCGGTGGAGAACGTGTGGCAGTTCATGCGCGACAACTGGCTGTCGAACAGGGTGTTCGCCTCCTACGCCGACATCCTCGACCATTGCTGCGCGGCGTGGCGCAAGCTCACCGACCAGCCTTCGCATCATCAGCCTCGGGCTGCGCGCCTGGGCTCATGAGTGCTGATCAGCGCAGGTTGGTAATTAGCATTCCTGAGAGGTAATCAGCGTCGGACTCCAGCGCTGACATCACCAATTTCCAGCATCGCGGGAGCGCCCTCTGGTGACTTTCTTCCGAACCCTCCAGACTTCTCGCGTCCCTCCGCAGTGAGAGGGTCGGACGCCAGGAGGCACACGATGAGCACGCATATTCACGCGCACGACGTGACGGTCGGGGAAGGTCACTTCGCGTGCTTCATGCCCGCAACAGGAGAGATTTGCGGCATCGGACGGACCAGGGATGCTGCATACGCGGCCGCCAAAGCAACCGAGCATCCCTCGCTGGGGAGTACGCGCGACGAAATCTGGTACGAGGTGTGGCCATGCAGCGCGGCCCTATATGACAAAATCTGCCTGTGGGGCGGCGACATCTCCTACGACCACCTGCGCGGAGCCCTGGTCACTGAGGAGGAGGCTCGCCGCGCGGCCGAGGCGGAAGGGACGGCCTCGTAAGGCGCTCCGGCTCGCAGCAGGAAGTCGCTGACGTCGATTGCTGGATTTCTCCCCTGACGAACGGGGCAGCCGCGCGAGCGGCGCCCCGCTCACCCGCACGGACGCGACGGGCGGCTGGCTGCCGCCGATTGCCGGTTCGCGGCCAAAGGACTAAACCGCTCTCGCGGTAGGTACGGCTGAGATTGTTGAAGGCACGACGGCTCGCCGGGGCTGTCCGAAGATCGTGGGGTCCACCCCGCCTCGGACAGGAGCCCCCATGAGCACCGAAATCGTCAGCCCGCTGCGCCGCCGCATGATCGGAGACATGACGATCCGGCAGTTCTGCGAGCACACCAAGCGCGATTACGTCCGCCAAGTCCGTCAGTTCACCGCCTTTCTCGGCCGCTCACCCGATCTGGCCGGGCCCGAAGACCTGCGGCGCTACCAGCTTCACACGGCTTCGCTCGGGGCAAGCTCCAGCCAGATGAACCAGGCAGCCACGGCGCTGCGGTTCTTCTTCCACACCACGCTGAGCCGACCTGGGTTCGGCGACCGCATGGCCCGGATCGCCACGCCCGATCGCCTGCCGGTGGTGCTCAGCCCCGCCGAGGTGGCGCTGCTGCTTGCCCATGCGGCGAACCTGAAGTACCGCGCCGCGCTGAGCGTCGCCTACGGCTGCGGCCTGCGCGTGTCCGAGATCGCCCACCTCAAGGTCACGGACATCGACAGCGCCCGCATGCTGATCCGCGTCGAGCAGGGCAAGGGGCGCAAGGACCGCTACGTCATGCTCGCGCCGGACCTGCTCGACTTGCTGCGGCAGTGGTGGCGGGTGAAGCGGTCGCGGGGCTGGCTGTTCCCCGGCCAGCAGCCGGCCCAGCCGATCACCACGCGCCAGCTCGACCGCGCCTGTCGCGCCGCCGCCCAGGCTGCCCGGCTCGACAAACGCGTCTCCATGCACACGCTCCGGCACAGCTTCGCCACCCACCTGCTGGAGCGCCGGACCGACATCCGCGTCATCCAGGTGCTGCTCGGCCACAAAAAGCTCGACACCACCGCCATCTACACCCGCGTGGCGCTGAAAACGATCCGCGAGGTCGAAAGCCCGCTCGCGCTGCTGGCGCCCCCACCACCTCCGTAGCGTCGTCGCGCCTTCGTCATGGCGCGGCCTTTCCTTGAGATCGCGGATGTCCTGAACCGGCATGGCGACGGCTTCGTCGCGCGCCATCGCGGGCACCTCAGCCTCGGCCAGCTCAAGGTCATGTCGGCGATCCGCGCCTGCCGCACGGCGGCACTCGGCGGCCACGTCGCGCGCTGCCTGGACTGCGACCGCACGATGGTGGCCTACAATTCCTGCCGCAACCGGCACTGTCCGAAGTGCCAGGGCGCGGCGGCCAAGCAGTGGCTGGCCGACCGTGAGGCCGACCTCTTGCCCGTGCCCTACTATCACGTGGTGTTCACGTTGCCGGCGGCCGTGGCCGACATCGCCTACGCGAACAAGGCCGCGATCTACGACCTGCTGTTCCGCGCGGCGTCGGAGACGATGCTGACGGTCGTTGCCGACCCGCGCCATCTCGGCGCCCGCATCGGCCTCACCGCCGTGCT
>CAXTMA010000134.1:0-10717 GCA_964245015.1 uncultured Beijerinckiaceae bacterium
CGCCGGCGAGGTCGACCGCCAGGGCCGCTTCCCCCGCGAAGCCGTTGCCGCCTTGAAGCACGGGCGTCTGCTCGGCGCCATGCTGCCGGTCGACCTCGGCGGCGAGGGCGCGAGCTTGGCCGCCGTGGCGGAGGTTTGCACGGTTCTCGGGCAGCAGTGCGCTTCGACCGCCATGATCTACGCCATGCACCAGATCCAGGTCTCGTCGCTGCTGCTCCACGCCGAGTCCGGCGACTGGTACCGGACCTTCCTCGCCCGCGTGGCGGCCGAGCAGATGCTGCTCGCCTCCGCCACGTCGGAGGCGGGCGTCGGCGGCGACCTGCGCACATCGCTGTGCGCGGTCGAGCGCGACGGCGACGGATATCGCCTGGACAAGAACGCCTCCGTGATCTCCTACGGCGCCGAGGCCGACGCCATCCTGGCCACGGCGCGGCGCCATTCCGACTCCCCGCCGTCCGATCAGGTGATGGTTGTCGCGCTCAGGGAACATTGCGCGCTGGAGCGGACCAGCGCGTGGGACACGACCGGCATGCGCGGAACCTGTTCGGAAGGATTCCGCCTGCGCGCCGCCGGGCCGGCGAGCCACGTTCTGCCCCGCCCCTTCGCCGAGATCGCCGCACGCTCCATGCTGGCGACCTCGCACCTGCTGTGGGCGGCGCTGTGGTACGGCATCGCGCTCGCGGCCGTGCACAGGGCTCAGGCTTTCGTGCGGGCGGAATCGCGCAAGAAGCCGGGCGATGCGCCGACCGGCGCCATCCGCGTCGCCGAAGCCGCCGCCAAGCTGCAGATGATGAAGTCGATGGTCCGCGACGGGCTGGAGCGCTTCCAACAGGCGCAGACCAACAGCGACGAGCTGACCTCGATGGGCTTCGCCGTCGCCATGAACAACATCAAGGTCGCAACTTCCGAGATCGCGGTGGAGATCGTCAACAAGGCGATGATCGTGTGCGGCATCGCCGGTTTCCGCAACGACACGCCCTTCTCGATCGGCCGGCACTATCGCGACATCCTTTCCGCCCAGCTGATGATCAACAACGACCGCATCTTCGGCAACACCGCGACCCTGCTGCTCGTCCATCGCCTCGACGGCAGCCTCGTCGCCTGACGTAACGGCCCGACCCTCTCACCCGGAAAGACAAACCATGTGCATCGTATGCGGGACCTTTCGCGATGAGCTGCTCGACAAGGGCCTTCTGTTCGATATGGGGGTCGACGGCCTTTACGGGCGCAGCGGCCTCTTCGAGAACGTCGTCGAACGCTTGACCGACCTCATCACCGACCTCGGCCGCCAAGCGAAGCCCGAAGTGCTTCGCTTTCCACCCGGCATGGCCCGGCGCGACTTCGAGAAGACCGGCTACCTCAAGAACTTCCCCGACATGGCCGGCACCGTGCACGCCTTCCGCGGCGGCGACCGCGAGCACGCCCGCCTGATCGAGCGCCTCCATGCCGACCTCGACTGGACGCAGGACCAGAAAACCACGGACGTCTCGCTGGTGCCGGCCGCCTGCTACCCGCTTTACCCCGTCATCGCCCGGCGCGGCCACCTGCCGGTGGGCGGCGGCACCTATGACATCTACTCCTTCTGCTTCCGTCATGAGCCGTCGCAGGACATGGACCGCATGCAGATGTTCCGGCAGCGCGAATACGTGCGCATCGGCTCGCGCGACGAGGTGGTCGCCTTCCGGCAGAGCTGGATGGAAAAGGCGCCGCAGCTGATCGGGATGCTCGGCCTGCCCCATCACGTCGAGATCGCCAACGATCCCTTCTTCGGCCGCGCCGCGCGCATGCTGAAAGCGAGCCAGCGCGACCAGGAATTGAAGTTCGAGCTGCTGATCCCGATCAACGAGGGCAAGAAGCCGACCGCCTGCATCTCCTTCAACTACCACCAGGACCACTTCGGTTCGGGCTGGGACATCCGCACGGCCGAAGGCGAGGTGGCCCATACCGCCTGCGTCGGCTTCGGCATGGAACGGCTGACGCTCGCCATGTTCAAGCACCACGGGCTCGACGTCGAGGGCTGGCCGCGCCCCGTGCGCGACGCTCTCTGGAGCTGACGCCCGTGCTCGCGAAGGCGCCCGCGATCGTCCTGCCGAACCTGTCGCCGGACGGCTACCGCCCGCACGCGCTTCACGCCGGCACGCGCGACTGGCCGGAAACGAACTGCTACATCGACGTCTGGATCGAGATCCTGCACGCGCTCGGCGAGGATCCGACGGCGGCGCTGGGCTTCACCGCCGCGCAGGACTTCGAGGGCGATCACTTCACCTTCGCCAAGTTCCCTTTGGAGGATTTGGGCGAGCAGTTCGGCCTGGATGTCGGCGAACTCGCCCTTTACGATACGCTGGACGCCCACCTCGTCGAGCAGGCGCGGCGCGGCCGGATGGTGCTGGTCGAGGTCGACGGCTTCAATCTGCCCGACACACGCGGCGTGTCCTACCGGCTCGAACACACCAAGACGTCGATCGCGGTCAACCGCATAGACGTCGCACGCCGCGAGCTGGATTACTTCCACAACGCCGGCTTCCACCGGCTCGAGGGCGACGACTACGACGCGCTGATGCGGTTGGGGAGCGACGGCGGCCTGTTCCCCTATGCGGAGTTCATCAAGTTCGAGCGTCGCAAGCGCCTCGACGCCGCCACTTCCCTGCGCATCCTGCGCCGCCATGTCGGCCGGCGGCCGACCGGCAATCCGGTCGCCGCCTTTCGCGAGCGGGTGCGCGAACAGGTCGAGATCGCAGCCGGCCGGCCCAACGCCTTTCTCCACAGGTACGCCTTCAACACGGCGCGGCAGCTCGGCATGAACTTCGAACTGCTCGGCAGCCATCTCTTGTGGCTTGACGAGATGGGGGCCGGCTGGGCCAATCTGCTCGCCTCGGCGCAGGCGTGCCGCGACCTGTCCGCCGGGGCCAAGGCGTTCCAGTTCCAGCTGGCGCGCGCCGTCGCGAGACGACGCTTCGACACCATCGAGAAGAGCCTTGACGCCCTCGCCGACGCCTATGATCGCATCTTCGAGGGCCTTGCCGCGCTCTGAAGCCACGCAGCGAAGAGCGCGCGGCGGTTTTCCAATCATGTCCGATGGGGAACGGTGCGTCGGAGCGTCGAACCGATACGGTTCCCGATGCTCCCGCCGCGGGCGCCGGTGATGCCGCCGGTTCTCGGCGCATGGCGTCTGGCGCAAACGCGGCCGGGCGCGTGGTCATCCCCCTCGGACGTCGACGAGGCCGTCGACTGGCTGCCGGCCCTGGTTCCCGGCACGGTCGGCGCCAGTCTGCAGGCCCTCGGTCTGTGGACACCGGATGACGCCGTCGCCTTCGATGCCTTCGACTGGTGGTACAGGGCCAGCGTGATGGGATCGGGCATCGCGATGCTGCGCCTCGATGGCCTCGCGACCATCGCGCAGGTTTACCTGGACGGAAACGCGATCGCCGCCTCGCAGAACATGTTCCTGCGCCACGACGTCGACGTCGACCTCTGCGGGTCGCACGAGCTGTTCCTCGTTTTTCGCTCGCTCGACGCCCACCTCGCGGGCAAGAAGGGCCGTGCCCGCTGGCGGCCGAAGCTGTTTCGCCCGCCGGCGCTGCGCTTCGCCAGAACCCTGCTGCTCGGCCACGTGCCGGGCTGGGGACCGCCGGTGCATGCGGTCGGTCCCACGCGCGAGGTCGACCTGCTGCCGGCCGATGAGCTGCGCCTCCTGGAGCATCGGCTCCGGGCGCGCGTCGAGGATGGCGACGGTCTGCTCGACGTCGCCGTGCGCCTGTCGGTCCCCGTCACCGGCTGGATCACCGCCCGCTGCGGCACCATTGATTTCGTACTGGTCCAGGACGACGGCTCGCAGACGGACGGCCGGGAAGGCGACGGCTGGCTGCGCGGGTTGGTCGAGGTGCCCGATGCGGCGCTCTGGTGGCCGCACACCCACGGCGAGCCGGCGCTCTACCCCGTGAGCGTCGCAGCCGGCGGGATGACCTTCGACCTCGGGCGGATCGGCTTCCGCACGGTAGACGTCGACCGCGATGCCGACGGGCGCGGCTTCGGTTTACGCGTCAACGGCGAGCCGGTGTTCTGCCGCGGCGCCTGCTGGACCACCGCCGACATCGCCACCCTGCCCGTCTCGCGCGCGGCCGTCGAACCGCTGTTGATCCTGGCCCGCGACGCCGGCATGAACATGATCCGCGTCGGCGGCACGATGGGCTACGAGAGCGACGCCTTCTACGCGCTCTGCGACGAACTGGGCCTGCTGGTCTGGCAGGATTTCGCCTTCTCGAACTTCGACTATCCCGCCGGCGACCCCGCCTTCTGTAGCTCGGTCGCGGCGGAAGCCCGGCACTTCCTCCAGCGCACGCAGCCCTCGCCGGCGCTCGCCGTGCTGTGCGGGGCGAGCGAGGTGGCGCAGCAGGCGGCGATGCTCGGCATGCCGGCGGCCCTGTGGAGCAACGCGATCTTCGATGAGGTTCTGCCCGGCATCGTCGCCGCCCTTCGCCCCGACGTTCCCTACGTGCCGCATTCGCCTGGCGGCGGCGACCTGCCCTTCGTCGCCGACGTCGGGATCAGCCACTACTACGGGGTCAGCGCCCACCGCCGTCCGGTCGAGGAGGCGAGACGGGCCGAGGTTCGTTTCAGCGCGGAAAGCCTGGGGTTCGCCAATGTCCCCGATGTCGCGCCCATCGTGCTGGACACCGACCGCCCGGCCTGCGTCCACCCCGACCACGTCGAGCGCCTGCCCCATGACGTCGCCGCGAGCTGGGCCTTCGAGGACATCCGCAACCACTATACGCAGGCTTTCTACGGCGTCGACGTAGCCTCGCTGCGCCGCGACGACCCCGAGCGCTTCCTCGCCTTCGCCCGGGCGACGAGCGCCGAGGTGATGACAGCCACGTTCGCCGAATGGCGCCGCGAGGGCTCGCCGACGCGCGGGGCGCTGGTCTGGTGGCTGCGCGACCTCGCCGATGGCGCGGGTTGGGGCGTGATCGACGCGCGCGGCGCGCCCAAGGCGGCCTACTGGGGTCTGAAGCGCGCCTTCGCGCCGGTCGGCCTCGTGCTCACCGACGAGAACCTAAACGGCCTCAAGGTCAGCCTGTTCAACGAGACGGCCGTACCACGTCCTGTCCGGCTCGAGCTATTCTGCCTGCGCGAGGGCGAGACGACGGTGATGAACGCCGCCGCCGACCTCACTCTGCAGCCTCGCCGCACGGTGGCGCTCGCCGCGACCACGCTGTGGGGCGGCTTCTTCGACACGACCTATGCCTTCCGTTTCGGTGAGCCGGCCCACGACGTCACGGTTGCCCGCCTGAGCGAAGCCGAGACCGGGGCGCCCCTGGCCGAAGCCTACCATTTCCCGCTCGGCCGCGGCCACGCCCGACACGACCTCGGCCTCGCCGCGACGGTGCGCCGTCACGGGGCGGGATGGCGGCTTGCACTGGCCACGCGGCGCTTCGCCCAATCGATCCGCATCCGCTGCGAGGGCGCATCGCCCTCCGACAACTGGTTCCATCTCGCGCCGGGTTCGACGAGGCTGGTCGGGCTTGCTCCGCTCGCGCCGGACCTGAATCGCGTCGGCGGCAGCGTCGAAGCCCTCAACGGTCGGGGGCCGGTTCCCTTCGCGTCCGACGCAACAGGTGAAGAAATGCGCGTCGCGCTCTGAACCGCCGTGGCGACCCGGCGTTTGAGCGTTGCCTCAGCCGGGGCTATCGGGGAGAACGGCCATGGTTGGTCATTACATCGCTGTGATCGTGATCGGCTTCATCGCGGGGCTGATCGCCCGCTTCATCATGCCCGGTCCCAACAATCCCAGCGGCTTCATCATGACAACGGTGCTCGGCATCGTCGGGTCGGTGATCGCCAACTTCATCGCCACCAAGATCGGCTGGGCTCACGGCAGCGACGGCGTCAGTCTGCTGAGCGGCATCGTCGGAGCGATCGTGCTCCTCTTCATCTACCATCTCATCGTGCAGAATACCGCGACGACGGTGTGATCGGGATCGCGAAAGCAACCGGCATCGGCGGTTCGTAGGCAACAAGGGGCCGGCGCACGGCTGCGGCCGGTCGCGTGGCCAATGTCGAAATCCGAACCTTGACCCTTTCGCGACGGGGATGGCTGCGGATCGCGCAGGCGGGTACCGCAGCCTGCGTCACCGGCCCGATCTTCGCCGCGCAGGATGGCTTTCTGTCGCGAACCAACCCGAAGGAGCCGGCCATGGCTGAGAACGCAACGCCGCCGCGGATGCCGTACTGGCATGTCTACACCGATGACGCCGGCGTGAGCCGCCAAGCCCGATTCGAGCTTGACCAGTTCAAGCTGCAGGGCATCGGCGCGGGCGTCGCGCCGCAGTGGAACGACAAGATGGAGCCGACAAAGGCGGGTGTGACATTCACCGTGCTGCCTGTCGGCTGGGTCGGCGAGTGGCATGAAAATCCCAGGCCGCAGTGGATCGCGGTGCTGACCGGCCGCTGGTTCGTCGAGACCATGGATGGGCACAGGGTCGAGATGGGGCCAGGCGAGCTGATGATGGGTGAAGACCAGGGCACGCGCGAGCGCGACGGCCGCAAGGGCCACCTGTCGGGCACGGTCGGCGACGAGCCCTGCACGATGATCGTCACCGGTCTCGACATCACGCCGACACGCAACCAGCCGGGCCGCTTCAAGTAGCTTCACCCAACGGAGACCGGCCATGGCCGACACGCATTACGACCTGATCGTGATCGGCAGCGGGCCGGGCGGTGCTTCGCTGGCGCAGAAGCTTGCGCCGACTGGCAAGCGCATCCTACTGATCGAGCGAGGCGGCTATCTCCCGCGCGGCGTCGAGAACTGGGACTCCAAGACGGTGTTCGTCGATGGCAAGTACCAGGCGGACGAGACCTGGTACGGCAAGGGCGGCGAAAGCTTCCATCCCGGCCTGCACTACTATGTCGGCGGCAACTCGAAGGTCTACGGAGCCGCGCTGTTCCGCCTGCGCGAGAAGGATTTTCAGGCCTTCGCGACCCATGACGGTCTGTCGCCGGCTTGGCCGCTCGGTTACGACGTCTTTGAACCCTACTATGGCGAGGCCGAGCGCCTGTTCCACGTTCATGGGCGGCGCGGCGAGGATCCCAACGAGCCTTGGACCTCGACACCCTACGCCTATCCTCCGGTGATCCACGAGCCTCGCATCCAGGCCCTTAGCGACACCTGGGCCAGGGAGGGCGTGCACCCCTTCCACCTGCCGCTCGGCATCCTGCTCGACCAGGAGGACGATGGCCGTCCCAAACCGACGAGCCCCTGCATCCGCTGCGATGCGTTCGACGGCTTCCCCTGCCTGCTCAACGCCAAGGCCGACGCGCAGGTGCTCTGCGTCGACCCGACGCTTAGGCTCCACCAGAACTTCACGCTGCTCACCAACGCCTACGTCGAGCGGCTGGAGACCGATCCCTCCGGGCGCAGCATCCGCACGGTGCACCTTACCCGTCACGGCCGTCCCGAGCAGTACAGCGCCGACATCGTGGTGGTCGCCTGCGGGGCCCTTTCGTCGGCCCTGCTGCTGCTGCGCTCGGCCTGCGACAGCCACCCCCGCGGCCTCGCCAACGGCTCGGACCTCGTCGGGCGCAACTATATGCGCCACAACATGAGCGTGCTGATGGCCCTGATGCGCGAGCCCAACCATACCGTCTTCCAGAAGACGCTGGCGGTGAGCGACTATTACTTCGGCTCGCCCGATCACGACTACCCACTCGGCCTGATTCAGATGTGCGCGACGTCGCATGGCGAGCAGATCCGCGGCGAGGCCCTGCCGGGCTGGCTTTCCTTCCTGCCCGAAATGCCCTTCGAGAAGATGGCCGAGCACTCGATGGATTTCTGGCTGCAGACCGAGGACATCCCGCTCGCCGAGAACCGGATCCGGTACGACGGCGAGCGCGTGGTCCTCGACGTGACCGACACCAACGATCAGCCGGCCAAGGACCTGAAGCACCGGTTGGAGAAGCTGATGAACGCCGCCGGCTCGCATCCCACGATGCTGGAGCGCAGCCTGTACCTGGGCAAGGGCATTCCCCTGAACGGCACCGCCCACCAAGCCGGCACCTGCCGCTTCGGCACCGATCCGGCGAGTTCGGTCCTCGACCTGAACTGCAAGGCCCACGAACTGGACAACCTCTACATCACCGACGCCAGCTTCTTCCCCTCCATCGGAGCGGTGAATCCGACGCTGACCATCATCGCCAACGCCCTGCGTGTCGCCGACCACATCAAGATGCGTTTGCACGCCTGAGGCGGCTGCCATTCATCTACAGCGGCGGCCGGCGGTTGCGCACGGTGCCGGCCGCCTCGATGATCTCGCCCAGGTGCAAGATCGTCGTCTCATCAAGCCACCGCCCGACGAGTTGCACGCCGATCGGCAGTCCGGTTGCGCTGAAGCGGAGGGGAACGGACAGGGCCGGCAGTCCCGTCAGGTTGAACGGAATCGTCGCGCGCATCATTTGCGGCGTCGGCACCTTCACTCCGTCGATGTCGTAAGCCTGTTGTCCATGCGGCGGCGCGGTGAACGGGATCACCGGGCACAGCAGCGCATCGAAGTGCCGGAAGGTGCCGGCAAAGGCGGACTTCAAACGCGCCACCCCTGCCTGCGCCGCGACATGCTCGGCAAAGGTCGGCTCGCGCCGGCTCAGATTCCATCGACCGGAAGGGGCGAGTAGCTCCTCCCGCCCGGCGGCGAGGCGGCGGATCGTTGGCAGGAACTCGGCGAACAGGCTGGCTGCCAATTCGACGCCATCGATCTCTTCCAGGATTGCAAGGCGTACCGGCTCGACCTCACAGCCGACCCCGGTCAGGCATTGCGTCGCCTCGCACACCGCCGCCGCGACCTCGGCTGCCACTGGACCGAAGCCGGGTTGCATCAGCCAGCCGATCCGCAGCGGCCGTCCGACCCGCGGAGACCCGGCCGGCGCGGCATCCCGCGCGTGGACGGTCGTGCCATCGACATCGTCGGCCCCCCGCAGCAGCCCGTAGGCGGTCGCGACATCGCGCACGCTGCGCGCCATCGGGCCGATGTGCCACATCCCGACTGGCTGGCGCGGAAACAGGCCGGTGCAGGGAATGCGACCAAAGGTGGGTTTCAGCGCGACGAGGCCGCTGAGAGCGGCGGGTCCGCGCACGGAGATGCCGACATCGCTGCCGAGGCCGATCGGCGACAGGCCGGCTGCGATCGCCGCCGCCTCGCCGCCGCTCGAGCCGCCTGGCGTGCGCCCGAGATCCCAGGGGTTATTCGTGCGGCCGGTGAGGCGGTTGTCCGTTTCCCACCACATCGAGAACTCGGGCACGTTGGTCTTCATCAGGGCGATCGCGCCGGCCGCCTTCATGCGGGTGACAACCGTCGCATCCGCCGAGGGGAGATGACCGGCGAAAAGCGGGGATCCCCGCTGTGTGGCGACGCCTTGCGTATCGATCGAGTCCTTGACCGAGAAGGGGACGCCATGGAAGACGCCCGATGCTTCGCCGGTTCGCGACGCGACCTCGGCCTTTTTCGCAGTCTCCCGTGCCCTCTCGGCCATCAGGGTGACGATCGCGTCGATCTTGGGATTGACCAATTCGATGCGGTGGAGGTGAGCCTCGACGATGTCGACGGGCGACACCTGCCGCGAACGCACGAGCCCGGCCAGTTCGGTCGCGTCGGCAAAGCAAAGCTCTTCGCCTCTCCCTACTCCGTAGTCACGGCCACGGGGCTTCGGCGCGGATTCCATTGCCCTTACCAATCGCCGCGGCACGAGCCGTTCGAAGAAGGGGCTGGCAGCGCCCGAACCTTTGCGAGATTGCGAATGGCCCATTTCGTCACGAAGTTCCGTGATAGGAATGCTCGATCCGACGCCAACGCCGTCTCAGGGTCATCGCTGCGGCAACCCGGATTTTTCGGCAAGGAAACGCTGTTGGCTCACGTGTTTCGCTGGATGACGTCTCCGGTCGGCCCCTTGAAGCTCGTCGGTAGCGACAAAGGCCTAGCCGCCGTGCTGTGGGAAGACGACCACCGTCGCTACCGCCACCTCGCCGATCTTCGCGACGACGCGGACCATCCTTTCCTTGCCGAGGCGCAGCAGCAGCTGCGGGCGTATTTCGCCGGACAGCGCAAGGTGTTCTCGCTTCGGCTCGACGTCGAGGGCACGGTCTTCGAAACGTCGGTGTGGGCGGCCTTGCGCGCGATCCCCTACGGCGAGATCCGCAGCTACGGTGAGATCGCGCGCGCGATCGGTCAGCCGCGTGCCATACGTGCGGTGGGACGGGCCAATGGCCGAAACCCGCTCTCGATCATTGTGCCCTGCCATCGCGTGATCGCCGCCTCGGGCGCTTTGACCGGCTTCGCCGGGGGGCTCAAGGCCAAGTCGAGCCTGCTCGCCATCGAGGGTGTGCGAGCATCGGCGGCGGAAACGAAGCAGGCCGTCGCAGACCTCTGGTCGGTGCTCGCCTGATCGGCGCCCAGCAGGGCGGATAAGGCCCGTCGCCCCGGCAGGCTGCCGCGCCTTCAAGATCTCGGATCCGGCGAGCGCGGCTTGCCGTCCGATGTCGGGTGGAACCGTTGGCTTCTTGGCGGGGGCGGATGGCACCTTGTCGATCGGAGAACAACGCGAACAAGGATTGTGTCGGGCCTCTCCTTTGACTAGGGTCTATGAATGCACCCGTAGCTCAGCTGGATAGAGCGCTGCCCTCCGAAGGCAGAGGCCAGGGGTTCGAATCCCTTCGGGTGCGCCACTTTTTCGGAGC
>CAXTMA010000135.1:0-10592 GCA_964245015.1 uncultured Beijerinckiaceae bacterium
CGCGGCGCACCAAGAACAATCCCGTGCTGATCGGCGAGCCCGGCGTCGGCAAGACGGCGATCGCCGAAGGCTTGGCGCTGCGCATCGTCAACGGCGACGTGCCGGAGTCCTTGAAGGACAAGCGCCTGCTCGCCCTTGACATGGGCTCGATGATCGCCGGCGCGAAATACCGCGGCGAGTTCGAGGAGCGGCTGAAGGGTGTGCTCGGCGAGGTGACGGCCGCTGCCGGGAGCATCGTGCTGTTCATCGACGAGATGCACACCCTCGTCGGGGCCGGCAAGGCGGATGGGGCGATGGATGCCTCGAACCTGCTGAAGCCGGCGCTGGCGCGCGGCGAGTTGCACTGCATCGGTGCCACCACGCTCAACGAGTATCGCAAGCACGTCGAGAAGGACGCGGCGCTGGCCCGGCGCTTCCAGCCGGTCTTCGTGTCGGAGCCGACGGTGGCCGATACCGTGTCGATCCTGCGCGGGCTCAAGGAGAAGTACGAGGTTCATCACGGCGTACGCATCACCGATGCCGCGATCGTCGCCGCCGCCACCCTGTCCAACCGATACATCGCCGACCGTTTCCTGCCCGACAAAGCGATCGATCTCGTCGACGAGGCGGCTTCGCGCCTCCGCATGCAGATTGATTCCAAGCCGGAAGAACTGGACGAACTCGACCGGCGCATCCTGCAGCTTCGCATCGAGCAGGAAGCCTTGAAAAGGGAAACCGACGTCGCGTCCCGCGACCGGCTGCTCAAGCTTGAGGGCGAACTCGGCAACCTGGAGGAGCGCTCGGCCGCCTTGGCGCAGCGCTGGCAGGCCGAGAAGTCCAAGCTCGGCGACGCGCAGAAGCTGAAGGAACAGCTCGACGAGGCGCGCAACGACCTCGCGCGGGCGCAGCGGCGCGGCGAATACCAGCGCGCCGGCGAACTGACCTACGGCGTCATCCCCGACCTGGAAAAGAAGCTTGCCGAGACCGAGGGCAAGAGCGGCGAGGTACTCGTCGCCGAGGCGGTGACGCCCGACATGGTGGCCGGCGTGGTGTCGCGCTGGACCGGCGTGCCGGTCGACAAGATGCTGGAAGGCGAGCGCGACAAGCTGCTGCGGATGGAGGACGTGATCGGCGAGCGCGTGATCGGCCAGCCCGAGGCGGTGCGCGCGGTGGCGACCGCCGTGCGCCGGGCCCGCGCCGGCCTGCAGGATCCCAACCGCCCGATCGGCTCGTTCATGTTCTTAGGGCCGACCGGCGTCGGCAAGACCGAGCTGACCAAGGCGCTCGCCTCGTTCCTGTTCGATGACGAGACGGCGCTGGTTCGCATCGACATGTCGGAATACATGGAAAAGCATTCGGTCGCCCGCCTCATCGGCGCGCCTCCGGGCTACGTCGGCTACGAGGAGGGCGGCGCCCTCACCGAGGCCGTGCGCCGGCGCCCCTATCAGGTGCTGCTGTTCGACGAGATCGAAAAGGCCCACCCCGACGTCTTCAACGTGCTGCTCCAGGTGCTGGACGAGGGCCGCCTCACCGACGGGCAGGGGCGCACGGTGGATTTCCGCAACGTGCTGATCGTGATGACGTCGAACCTTGGCGCCGAGACGCTGGTGATGCAGGCGCCCGGCCAGGACTCGGCGCAAATCTCCAATCATGCGCGCGAGGAGGTGATGGCGGCCGTGCGCGCGCACTTCCGGCCGGAGTTCCTCAACAGGGTGGACGAGATCATCCTGTTCCACCGGCTGCGGCGGGACGATATGGGTGCCATCGTCGACATCCAGTTCGCCCGGCTCGCCAAGCTGCTGGAGGAGCGCAAGATCACGCTGGAGCTGTCGCCGGCGGCGCGATCCTGGCTCGCCGAGAAGGGGTACGATCCCGCCTACGGTGCGCGCCCCCTCAAGCGCGTGATCCAGAAGGCGGTGCAGGACCCACTCGCCGAGAAGATCCTGGCCGGACAGGTGCTCGACGGATCGGACGTCACGATCGGCGCCGGCCCGGACGGCCTCGTCATCGGCGGCCTGCCGGCCGCCTTCCCCGGTGCCCCGAGGGAGCCGGGATCACGAGCCCTGCACTGACGCAAGGCGGCGCGGTCGGCCCATCGTCGGTCCGCGCCGCCTCCGCGCCAGATCCACCGGTCGCCGCCCCGATATCGCTTGAAGTACCATGCCCGCGCCATGGCTTTGACGATGATTTAAATCTTGCTGCCCCAAGGTGAGCCGGACAGGCTCATCAGAGGGATAATGACCCGACCCGACCCATCCGCCCGCTCGCCACGCATGGCATCATGCGTCGCGGCCTTCGCGCGTACTGCCGCACACGTCGCAGGAATGGCGTCGCCTGGGGGCGCCGGCAGCCTGACGGCGCGCGGCGCCTCGGCGTTTCTTGCCTTCGGCCGGGCTCGCGAGGCGTCGGCGGCCGTCGAATTCGGCTTGATCGCCCTGTTCAGTCTCGAACTGCTGACGGAGGCGATGCAGGCCGGACTGTACTTCTACACGTCCGCCAGCCTTGAGCATGCGACCCGAACGTCGGTCCGACAGATCCTCACGGGAAACACCAGCAGCCAGAACCTCACGGCCGCGCAGTTTCGCAGCAATCAGGTCTGCCCCGCGCTCGCGGCCGTTCATCTGTCGTGCGGCAACGTGATCAGCAATATCGAGACGCTCAACGAGGATGTGTATCCAAACGGCTTCTACAAGTTCGTCAACAGCGCGCAGACGGCCCTGGTACAACCGACCCTCGACAACAACAAGACGGCTTATTGCATCGGCAGCCCCGGCAGCTACGTCTTCGTGCAGATCCTGTACGGCATGCCGGTCTTCAGCCCGATCTGGCGCACGTTCGCGACGTCGTTCAACGGCGCGCCGAGCTACATCCTTCAATCCACGGCCGCGTTCCGCAACGAGCCGTATCAGGCGGGCGGATCCAGTTGTTGATGCGCGCCCGCCTTCCTGCCTTTCTGCGAGATCGCCGGGCTGTGTCGGCGATTGAATTCGCGATCTGGGCGCCGGTGATGTGCCTTGTCTTCCTCGGAAGCGTCGACCTCACGCGCTACGAGATCGCAACGGGCCGCTTGTCGGACGTGGCGGACACCATCGGCCAGATGCTGTCGGTGAACGCGACGGGAACCGTGAGCTACGTCGATCTGCAGTTCTACCACGATTCGGCGATGGTCATCTATCCCCAGGTGCTCGCCGACGCGGCGCAGCAGAACGTGGCTTGGTCCAAAGACATCCAGATCACCATGTCGAGCGTGACGTTCACGGCGACGCCTTCGGGATGCTCGACGAGCTGCACCTATGTGCCCAAGCTCGTCTGGTCCAGCGGCACCAACAAGCGCTCGTGCACCACCACGATGACACCCACCGGCGACAGCAGCGCGCCGTCTCCGGCGACCCTGCCCGCCGACGTGTTCGGGCCGACTTCCTTGATCGCGGTCGACATCGTTTATACTTTCAGGTCGTTCCTGGCCAGCGCGTTCTTCCACAACATGACGATCAGGAGATCGTACTATGTTGCGCCGAGGTACGTCACGACCGTGGGTTTCCAGACGATCTCCGGTGATCCCGGCACGACCACCACGTGCTCCTGAGGTGCCTTCCATGTTCAACCGTTCCGTGGCGGCCGGCGTTGTCTTGCGCGCATGCCGGCGGCTCGCCCGCCGCGTCCGCGACGGGAGCGGCAACGTCAGCATCACCTATGCGCTCGCCCTGGTGCCCGTGCTCGGGACGGTGGGACTCGGCGTGGACTGGTTCGCCCAGCAATCCTACAGCAAGCGCCTGAACGACGCCGCCGATGCGGCCGCCATCGCCGCGGTCACGACGGCAAAAAGCTACATCGTCGCCAACTCGGCGAACGGCGACGTGTCCGCGCAGGCCGTCGCGGCGGGCATCGCGCAGGCCCAGAAAGTGTTCGCCGTCGATGCGGGATCATCCGCCCGCGCCCAGCCCGTCACGCCGCAGATCTCCTTTCCCGTGCCCCTGGGCACGACCTACACCGCGACGGTGAGCTATTCGACGACCATGCCGACCAGCTTCGGCCGCTTGTTCGGAACCAACTCATTTCCGCTGCAGGGAAGCGCGACGTCGAGCGTCACGATCGGCCTCTACCTCGACTTCTACGTCGCGGTGGACGTGTCGGGATCGATGGGCATCCCGACCACGACGGACGGGCAGAACGCCTTGGCGCAGATCAACCCCGATCAACGGAGCCAGTATCCGACGGGCTGCGTGTTCGCGTGCCATTACTCGGGCTACCAGGGATATAGCCTTGCTGAGAATTCCAGCAACAACATCGCGCTGCGCATCGACACGGTCGGGCAGGCGATCAACTCGATGATCGGCGTGGCGACCCAGCAGGAGCAGAAGAACGGCATCGCCAACGAGTACCGCATCGGGCTCTACCCCTTCATCGTCCACGCGGTCGACGCGGCGCCGCTCAGCGCGGACTTCACCAACGCGCAGAACGTCGCCGCCGCTTTGGGCAAGACCTACCTCGATCAGGGCTGGAGCAGCGGCGCGCCGACCGCCTCCAACGGCACGCAGATCGGCAGCGGCGGCACGCACTTCGAGAACCTCACCAGCGACATGCCGAACTACATCAAGCCGTTCGGCACCGGCCTCACCGCGGCGGCGCCGCAGCCCTTCCTGTTCCTGATCAGCGATGGCGTCGACAACAACCAGACCTACCCCTTCAACGGCTCGCAGCCGCAGCTGCCGACGACGAGCTTCTGCTCGCTCGCCAAAAGCTACAACTTCAAGGTCGCGGTGCTCTACATCCCCTACGTTCCCATCGCCTATCCCAACCCGAACTTCGCCGGCGACGAGGACGACAAGGTCAACAACATCATCCCGCAGGTGCCTGCCACGCTGCAATCCTGCGCGTCGCCGGGCTTCTTCTTCACGGCCTCGTCGCCGACCGACATCACCAACGCGATGAACACCATGTTCGTCCAGGCGGTGCAGAGCGCACGCCTCACGCAATAGGTTCTTTGCCCGGGATCCTTTTGCCCGATGCGGGCTCGCCGTCGCTGCCGACCCGGCAGCGACCTGCGGGCCGAAACTTCGAAAATCCCCGAGCGCAACGTCCTACGCCTGCGGAACCGAGCCGTCGAACGAACCCGCGGGGGCGATGCGCGTTCCCGAAGGTGTGTCGGGGTTGGCACATCCGGAGGTCCGCGTTCCATGAAGAAGATCATCATCCCGTCGTTCACCGTCGCGCTCGCGGCTGCGCTTGCCATCGGGACACCGGTCGCCCAGGCCAAGCCCGGCGGTTGCCTCAAATACGGTGCGGCGGGTGCGCTGGCCGGCCATGCGCTCCACCATGGCGTTCGCGGCTTCCTGGCCGGCTGCGCGGCCGGCGCCTACCGCCGTCACCTTTACAACAAGCAGCAGCGTGATCAGAACGCCGCACCGGTGCCGGCCGGCCAGCCGACCTGATGGCATAGGCTTCGCGGTTGCCTCGTGGTTTCGATGTTTCAAACCTTGCGACTGCGCTGCCACCGATCTCGACGCCGCGGACGCCTCTGATGATTGTCTTCCGGGAACGTCGGACCCACCGGTCCGGCGTTTTCTGCCGTCCGTGTCGGCCATGACCGGCGGACCGGACGCCGATCGCTTCTTTCAATTCACTCCAACAAATCCGTCGGCGGCATCAACGACCCCGCCGGCTCCGTCGATGGCGGGAACGACGTCGCTCAGCAGCGAATAGTCGGCGACGATCTTGCGGCCCGTCGCGCGGATGGCATCGACGTAGCGCACGCCAAACAGGATGTCGCTCCCCTCGAAGGTGTGCATATCGGTGACCTCCTGACCGATGACCGGATCGCGGGCAGCCAGCGACAGGAAGAAGCGCAGTTCGGCGACGTCGGGCGATTCGGCGGCGAGGCCGAAAAGCGGGCTCGCTTCGTCGATGATGTGCATCACCGTGAGAAGCACCGGAAAGACCGGAACGCGTTGCCGCAGCAGCGGCAGCTCAACCACGCTGGCATGACGCAGCCCTTCTTCCGAGACGTTGCGAGAAAGCGCGTGGAGGTGGAAGCGCGTGTCGTGCAGCAGGCTGTTGCGGGCGTTTCCGATCCGCAGCATCAGGGTCGGCTTGCCGTTGTAGCGGGTGATGACGGGATGAGTTGCGTAGCGGACTTTTGCTTTGGGCTTGGAAAAGCGGACGAACAGCAGGCCGGTGATGATCGCGGTGAAGATTACTCCGACCAGGATCTCGAAGCTCGATACGAGGTGACCGTAGGTGGTCGTCGGGTACATCTCGCCGTAGCCCACGGTCGCCAGCGTTTCCAGCGAGAAGAAGAAGTTGCTGAGCAGAGGCCACGTCCCCTGGCTGCTCACCGAGCCCGGCTGCAGCGAATAAAGAAGCGCGAAGAACGTGTTGATCGCGAACTCGCAGGCGAGGAAAAGCAGCCCGAACTGCTTCCAGCTCATCGAGACGGCGAAATAATAGGGATCATGCGGGTCGAAGGTCCGCAGTCCCTTCTTGATGAATATCTGCGTCCCGAGCGAGAGCCGGACCGGACCGCGCTTGAAGCGTCGTCCGTGACGCGCCGGACCTTGGTCGTCGTTGAACGGCGCCATGATCGCTAGGCTCCCTAGGTTCTCGCCCGTCAAGATCCGGCCGGCCCGACGCACGACCAATTGGTCAGATCGAGCGACAGATGCCCACCATGGCCATCAAGAGCCGTGGTGGCGAGAAGCGCGACACGCGCTCCGGCAGTTTCGCGCTGCCCCGCCCAAATCCGACGCAGGCAAGCCGGCTTGCTCAAATCCCCGTGCCGCCGTCGGATGAGCTTCAGCCGGCCGATCCGGCCGCCGCCATGCGTCGTTCGGCGAGCCGCCGCTCGACGAGGTGCCGAGCCTGGAGGAAAGCGCCCTCGATATCGAGGTCGGTCGTGTCGAGCACCATGGCGTCGGTTGCCTGCCGCAGCGGCGCCGTGGCGCGCGAGCCGTCGCGTTCGTCTCGGCGGCGTATCTCGTCCAGAACGGCGGCGGGGTCGACGCGCTCGCCGCGCCGTTCGAGTTCGAGGCAGCGGCGGCGGGCGCGCGCCTGCACCGCCGCGATGACGAAGATCTTGGCATCGGCGTCGGGCACGATCACCGTGCCGATGTCGCGGCCGTCGAGAACCGCGCCGGTCGGGCGGCGGGCGAAGGATCGCTGCGCCTCGACCAGGGCCGCGCGGACCTCCGGCACGGCGGCGACGACCGACGCCGCCTCGCCCATCTCCTTGCCGCGCAGGCTGTCCTCGTCGAGCGCGCGAAGGTCCAGCGCGCGCGCCGCCGCGACCGCCGCCGCCGCATCCTCCAGCCTTTGCCCGCGCTGGAGCACGGCCCGGGCGGTGCCGCGATACAGCAGCCCGGTGTCGAGATGCGGCAGGCCGTAGGCGGCGGCAAGGCGCTTGGCCAGCGTGCCCTTGCCCGACGCCGCCGGCCCGTCGATGGCGATGACGATCGCGGCGACGACGGCCGCGGCGCTGGAGGCGCCGGTCACCGGAAGCTGGCTCCGAGGCGGCTCATGTCGGCCTCGAACGAGGGATAGCTGGTGGCGATCATGGCCGTATCGTCCACGCTCACCGGCTCGCGCGCGGCGAGGCCGAGCACCAGGAAGCTCATGGCGATGCGGTGGTCGAGGTGGGTGGCGACGAGGCCGCCGCCGCGCGCCACACCCCGGCCGCCCTGCACGACGAGGTCGTCACCCTCGACGGCGTGGTCCACCCCGTTGGCTGCGAGGCCGTCGGCGACGGCCTGCAGACGGTCGCTTTCCTTGACGCGCAGCTCGCTCAAGGCCCGCATCCGCGTTTCACCTTGCGCAAAAGCGGCGGCGACGGCGAGGACGGGATATTCGTCGATCATCGACGGCGCGCGCGAGGCCGGCACGTCGACGCCCCTCAAGGCAGCGGCGCGCACGCGCAGGTCGGCGACCTCCTCGCCACCCTCGACGCGCCGATCCAGCACCGTGATGTCGGCCCCCATCTCCCGCAGCGTGGTCAGCAGGCCGGTGCGCAGCGGATTCGTCATCATGCCCTCCACCACCACATCCGAGCCCGGCACCACGCTCGCCGCGACAAGGGCGAAGGCGGCCGACGAGGGATCGGCCGGCACGAGGATCGGCTGCGGCCGAAGTTCGGGACGGCCTTGCAGCGACACCCTGCGACCGCTCTCCCCGAAAGGCTCGACGCTGACGTCGGCGCCGAAAAAGGCCAGCATCTTTTCGGTATGGTCGCGCGAAGCGTCCGCCTCGATCACGGTCGTGCGCCCCGGCGAGTTCAGCCCGGCCAGCAGCACGGCCGATTTGATCTGCGCCGACGCGACCGGGGTCCGATACTCGATCGGCGTCGGTTCGGCCGTGCCCGAGATCACCAGGGGACAGCGGCCGCCGGCTGCCTCCTCCTCGACGGCCACGCCCATCAACACGAGCGGATCGAGGATGCGACGCATTGGACGCTTGCGCAGGGACGCGTCGCCGTCGAAACGGGCGCGCAGCGGATGGCCGCCGACGACGCCGAGCATCAGCCGCGCCCCGGTTCCCGCATTGCCGAAATCCAACGTACCCTGCGGCGGCAGCAGGGTGCCGATCCCGGTACCGTGCACGATCCAGCCCAAGCCGTCGCGCTCGATCGTCGCGCCAAGCGCGCGGCAGGCGGCGGCGGTGCGCAGCACGTCCTCGCCCTCCAGGAGGCCGGTGATCCGGGTGGCGCCGACGCTGAGCAGGCCCAGGATCATCGCGCGATGCGAGATCGACTTGTCGCCGGGTGGGCGAAGGCGGCCCTTGAGGGGGGAGCCGCGCTCGGCCGTCAGTTGCCGGGCCTGGTGGGCGTGCGACAAGCCTTGAAGTCTCCCGAGCGTTGAGGATGCGATGGTGCCGGCCCTAGCACGCGGCAGCGCGCGCTGTCACCCGGCGCGCCCGCATGGGCCGGCACCATCGGGCCGCCGCCCCTCACCGCCTGCTCGCGACGACCGCTACCGCTGGCTTGCGGTGATTTGGCTGCGGCGACGGCCTCTTCCACCGGACTTCGCCCGGCCCCTCCCCCGCTTCGCGAGGGAGCCCGGTCCAGTCATGCATCACCCTCGGCATCGGCGTGCCGGGTGGACTGTTCGAGCCGGCCGCGTGGAGAACGCTCAGCTCAAGTTCCATTTGACAGGGCGGCCCGCCGCCACTAACGGGGCCGGCTTGATGATCGCGGCAGCTCCCTTACCGCCGCCGGTCCCCTCTTTGCCCTCCCTTGAAGGTTCCTGTTCCGTGGCGAAACCAGACCTTGGCGGCAAGCAGAAGTGCCAGAATTGCGGAACGAAGTTCTTCGACCTCAACAAGGATCCGATCGTCTGCCCCAAATGCGGAACGGTTCAAGCCTCCACCGGCCCGACGGCGAGCCGCGCCGCAACGCGGCAGGCGGCGGTCGTCGAGGAGGACGACACCGAGGCGGATACGCCGGAAGTGGTGTCGCTCGATGACGCCGATCAGGTGGAGGACGGCAAGGTCGCGGCGGCAAGCCCCGAGGACGAGGTCGACATCGAGGCCGACGAGGCTGCCAGCGACGACGACGACACGTTCCTCGAAGAGGAAGAGGACGACGGCGGCGACGTATCCGACCTGATCGACGGCGACCTCGAGGACGACGAGGAGCGCTGAAGCGCCCGCTCAGCCCGCGTCGACGGCGGGCCGGCGCGCGGCGAGGATGGCGAACAGATCGTCGTCGGCGGCGGTGTCGGCGTTGGCGGTGGTCAGGAGCGTTTCGCCGTAGAAGATCGAGTTGGCGCCGGCGACCATGCAAAGCACCTGCGCCTCCCGCGACAGGCTGGATCGACCGGCCGACAGGCGCACGCGTGCGGCCGGCATCACGATGCGGGCGGTGGCGACCATGCGCACGAGGTCGAAGGCGTCCATCCTCGGCCGGGCGGCGAGGGGCGTGCCGGGCACGGGAACGAGGGCGTTGATCGGCACGCTTTCGGGGTGGGGATCGAAGGACGCCAGGACCTGCAGCATCGCCGCCCGATCCCGCACGCTCTCGCCCATGCCGATGATGCCGCCGCAGCACATTTCGAGACCGGCGCCGCGCACGGCGCGCAGGGTCCGCAGCCGGTCGTCGTAGCTGCGCGTCGAGATGATCGCGCCGTAGAAGTCAGGCCCGGTGTCGAGATTGTGGTTGTAGGCGGTGAGTCCGGCCGCCTTGAGGCGCGCGGCCTGATCCTCGTCGAGCATGCCCAGCGTGACGCAGGCTTCCATCCCCAGGGCGCGCACGCCCGACACCATGCGCAGCACCGCGTCGAACTCGCGGCCGTTGCGCACGCTGCGCCACGCCGCGCCCATGCAGAAACGGTCGGCGCCGGCGCGCTTGGCGCGGGCGGCGAGGGCGAGCACGGCGTCGGGATCCATCAACTCGACGCGGTCGAGCTTGACCTCGCGGTGATGAGCCGACTGCGGGCAGTAGGCGCAGTCCTCCGGGCAGCCGCCGGTCTTGATCGACAGCAGGCTGGCCCGCTGCACGTCGCTGGGATCGTGAAAGGCGCGGTGAACCCGGCTCGCCTCGGCGACGAGGTCGAGCAGCGGCCGGTCGTGGATGGCGGCGATGGCGGCGACGCTCCAGTCGTGGCGCAAGTCGTGGCGCAAGTCGTGGC
>CAXTMA010000136.1:0-10570 GCA_964245015.1 uncultured Beijerinckiaceae bacterium
TCCACCTCGCCGAACACGATGTCGATCGAGCCCAGGATCGCGCCGACGTCCGACAGCAGCGACTTGCGGCACAGGAAGTCCATCGCCTGCAGGTGGGCGTAGCCCGGCGCACGGATCTTGCAGCGGTACGGCTTGTCGCCGCCGTCGGACACGAGATACACGCCGAACTCGCCCTTGGGCGCCTCGACGGCGGCATATACCTCGCCCGGCGGCACGTGGAAGCCCTCGGTGTAGAGCTTGAAGTGATGGATCAGCGCCTCCATCGAGCGCTTCATCTCGGCGCGCGACGGCGGCGTCACCTTGCCGTCCTTGGCCTTCACCGGGCCTTGCCCGCCGGGCGCCAGCAGTTTCTCCACGCACTGCTTCATGATGCGGGTGGACTCGTACATCTCCTTCATGCGGATCACTTGACGCTCGTAGCTGTCGCCATGCGTCCCGATGGGGATGTCGAACTCCATTTCCTCGTAGCACTCGTAGGGCTCGGCGCGGCGCAGGTCCCAGGCGGCGCCGGATGCACGCAGCACCGGGCCGGAGAAGCCCCAGCGCCAGCAGTCCTCCAGGCTGACCACGCCGATGTCGACGTTGCGCTGCTTGAAGATGCGGTTCTCGATGAAGAGGTTCATCAGGTCGTCGAGCACCTTGGGAAAGGTCTCGCACCAGGCGCCGATGTCCTCGATCAGCTTCTTCGAGATGTCGACGTGGACGCCGCCGGGGCGGAAGTAGTTGGCGTGGAGCCGCGCGCCCGAGGCGCGCTCGTAGAAGATCATCAGCTTCTCGCGCTCCTCGAAGCCCCACAGCGGCGGCGTCAGGGCGCCGACGTCGAGCGCCTGCGTAGTGACGTTGAGCATGTGGCCGAGGATGCGGCCGATCTCGCAGAACAGCACGCGGATGAGCTGACCACGGCGCGGCACCGTCAGCCCCATCATCTTCTCGATGGCGAGGCAAAAGGCGTGCTCCTGGTTCATCGGCGCGGTGTAGTCGAGCCGGTCGAAATACGGGATATCCTGGAGATAGGTGCGCGCCTCCATCAGCTTCTCGGTGCCGCGATGCAGCAGGCCGATGTGCGGGTCGACGCGCTCGACCACCTCGCCGTCGAGTTCCAGCACGAGGCGGAGCACGCCGTGGGCGGCCGGATGCTGCGGGCCGAAGTTGATGGAGAAGTTGCGGACCGGCGGGACGACCGTCTGGACGCCCATGTCTCCGGGAAGGGGAGCGCTGCTCGTCATGAAAGGATCCTGATTCTTGCTGTCATGAGCTCACGGCGCGGGTGCGGCCATCGCGGCCTGAACGGAGGCGGTGAACTTCGGGAGAAACACTTGCAGGATCGCCGGCAGCCGCTGCCCGATGAGGGGCATCTTGTCGAGGATGCTTTGACCCATCGGCGAGTTGTAGAACTGATCGAGGGCAATGAGCTGATCCTTCGACAGGACCTCGACGGCGGCGACGATGTTCAACTCGATCAGGAACGGAAAGGTCTCGCTCATCCCCCTGTCGATGGCGGCGGCGATCTTGGCGCGGTCGGCGCTCGAAAGCTTCTTCCCCGACGCCCTCTCCTGGTTGGCGATGATCGTCGGCGTGAGGTTCTTCAGCATGCCGAGGAGCCCGTCCTTGACCTTCGGACTCTCGTAGTAGTGCCGGGCGGCTGCGACCGCGGCGGGATCGAAGCGGCTGAGCTGATCCTGGACCTGGCGTTCGTCCGTCGGCAGCGCCGGCGCATTGTCCGCGCGAGCGGCGATCGGCTGCGACGCGAGGATGCAAGCCGCCAGAAGAAGCGCGCGACGAGCGGCCCTCATCGCTGGCCTTCCTGAGTGCCGGCCTTCTCGTCACCCGGCAGGACGTACTGTCCCGACCCTTCCCAAGGCGACAGGAAGTCGAAGGAGCGGAAGGCCTGGTTGAGGGTGACCGGCTCGGTGACCACCCGCTTCTGCTCGTCGTCCCAGCGGACCTCGACGTAGCCGGTCATCGGGAAGTCCTTGCGCAGGGGGTGGCCCTCGAAGCCGTAATCGGTCACCAGCCGGCGCAGGTCGGGATGGCCGGAGAAGTAAACGCCGAACAGGTCCCACACTTCGCGCTCGAACCAGTTCGCCGCGGGATAAACGTGGGTCAGCGAGGGCACGGGGGTGCGCTCGTCGGTTTCCAGCTTGAGGCGGATGCGGCGGATGTATTTGGGCGACAGCAGATGGGTGACGACATCGAAGCGGCGCTCGCGCTCGGGGTAGTCCACCGCCGTCAGATCGATGAAGCAAACGAAGCGGCAGGCCGGATCGTCGCGCAGGAACGTCACCGTCTCGACGTACCGCGAAGGGTCGAGGTGAAGGCACAGTTCGTCGTAGGCGATGGCCTGCCTGGTCACGGCGCCGGGTATCGCCGCGGCGACGTGTTCGCCCAGCGCCTTCAGCTCCTCGATGGCCTTTTGACCGGTAGTCATGCGGAATCCTCGCGGTGATCGGCGCCGGTCACCGGGGCGGAGAAGGCTCGCCCTCCGCGCCGGTTGAGGGTCTCAGCGCTCGATCGTACCCGTGCGCCGGATCTTCTTTTGCAGAAGCAGGATGCCGTAAAGCAGCGCTTCCGCCGAGGGCGGGCAGCCCGGCACGTAGATGTCCACCGGCACGATGCGGTCGCAGCCGCGCACCGTGGAATAGGAATAATGATAATACCCGCCGCCGTTGGCGCAGGAGCCCATCGAGATGACGTAGCGCGGCTCGGGCATCTGGTCGTAGACCTTGCGCAGCGCCGGTGCCATCTTGTTGGTCAGCGTGCCGGCGACGATCATCACGTCGGACTGACGCGGGGACGCGCGCGGCGCGAAGCCGAAGCGCTCGATGTCGTAGCGCGGCATGGAGGCCTGCATCATCTCGATGGCGCAGCAGGCGAGGCCGAACGTCATCCACATCAGCGAGCCGGTGCGAGCCCAGGTGATGAGATCGTCGGCGGAGGTGACGAGGAAGCCGCGGTCGGCGAGTTCGTCGTTGATGTTGAGGAAATACGGATCCGTCGAAGGGTCCGACCCCGGATGGATCGTCCCCTTGGGCGGGGCCGGCGTGGTATGCGGGCTCGCGGAGATCACTCCCATTCGAGCGCCCCTTTCTTCCATTCGTAGATGAAACCGACGGTCAGCACGCCAAGGAACACGATCATCGACCAGAAGCCGAACACCCCGACGCGCTTGAAAGCGGCAGCCCAGGGAAACAAGAAGGCGACTTCGAGGTCGAAGATGATGAAGAGCAGCGAGACCAGGTAGAACCTAATGTCGAATTTCATTCTCGCATCGTCGAAGGCATTAAAGCCGCACTCGTATGCCGACAGCTTCTCGGGGTCGGGCGACTGATAGGCCACCAGGAACGGCGCCACGAGGAGCGCGCCCGAAATCACCGCCGAAACGGCGATGAAGACCGCGAGGGGAAGATAATCACCGAGAATGCTCTGCATCGTCCCGCCGCTTCTTCGCGGCAGACCGCCGCGAGTTTCAAGATTCGTTCCAAACTGGGCGCGTCACGGATTAGCCCACGCCGACCGGCGTAGCAAGCAACGTGACAACGCCACCGCCCGCCTGCCAGCGGACCTTCCGCCGCACGGCGGGCCGTCGGCGATAGCCTCGGAGCCTTTCCATGCTGCCCGTCGTTCTCTGCCTGCTCGTCGTCGCGATCGTTCTTTTCCTCAGCACCGTTCACGTCGCCGCCCAATACCGGCGCGCGGTGGTGTTCCGGCTCGGCCGCTACGTCCGCACGGTGGGACCGGGCCTTTACTTCACCATCCCCTTCGTGGAGTGGCGCGACATCGTCGACCTGCGCATCCTCACGACCTCCGTCGATGCGCAGGAAGCGATCACGCGCGACAACGTGCCGATCAAGCTCGAAGCGGTGATCTGGCGGCGCATCATCGATCCGGCCGCCAGCGTCATGGAAGTCGATGACGTGATGAGCAGCGTGGTGCAGGTGGCGGTGACCGCGTTGCGCAACGTGATCGGCCAGCATTCGCTCGACGAGGTACTGAAGTCACAGGACGCGATCGGCGCCGCGCTGCAAACCTCCATCGATGTGGTGACGGAGCCGTGGGGCGTGCGGGTCGAACGCGTGCAGATGAAGAACGTCGAAATCCCCGACACCATGCAGCGCGCCCTCGCGCAGGAAGCGGAAGCGCTGCGGGAAAAGCGCGCCCGTCAGATCAAGGCCGAGGCGGAGGTCGAAGCGGCCAAGCTGCTGCAGCAGGCGGCGGAAACCATCATGGTCTCGCCCGCCGGCCTGGAACTGCGCCGCATGCAGATGATCCAGGAGGTCGGCGCCGAGCAGAACACCATGACCATCATCATGATGCCGAGCGAGTTCGTCGAAATGGCCCGCGCCTTGGCGACCAGGGCCACGTAGGTTTTGGGATCACCCGATCGGACCCGCCGGTCGGATCAGAAGCGCAGCCTGAGGCCGACCTCCGCGCCGGTGCCGGTTGCGGTTCACGCGACGATGAGATGATGCGTCTGATATCCTCGACCGCGAGCCCAGTCGGTCGAGCGCAGTCAACCGGCAGCGGCCACGGCCGGGCCGCCGGCCTCGACGCGGTCCATCGCCCGCTCGATCTCCTCCAGGCTGCGCCCGCTGGTTTCCGGCACGAAGCGCCAGGAGAAGGCAACCGCTGCGACGGTGAAGGCGGCGAAGAGCGCGAACGTCCCGGCTGGCGTCAGCCAGCGCAGCAGATCGAGGAAGACCAGTGCCACGACGAGATTGGCGCCCCAGTTCGCCATCGAGGCCACGCTCATCGCGCGCCCGCGAATGGCCAGCGGGAAGATCTCGGCGATCAGCAACCAGAACACCGGCCCAAGCCCGATCGCGAAGGCGGCGACGTAGGCGGCCAGAGCCAGCGCCGTGACCACGCCCAACGGCTGCGTCGTTGCGCGGGCGACCACGAAGCCGGCGGCGATCAGCAGCAGGCAGACAGTCATCGCGACGAGCCCGCCGAGCAGCAGCCGGCGCCGCCCGACCCCGTCCATCAGCAGCAGTGCCGCCACGGTGAAGGCCACGTTCACGATGCCGATGCCGGCGGTGGCGAGGATGGCCACGGCATTTGACGCGAAACCGGCTTCGCGCAGGATGCTCGGCGCGTAATAGATCACCGTGTTGATGCCGGTGACCTGCTGGAAAAGGGCGAGGCCAATCCCCACGATCAGCGGCGTGTGCGCCCGTGCCGCCGTGAACAGCTCCTTGATCGACACGGCCGACCGCTCCGCGCGGATGTCGCCGCGCAGGGCCTGCAGATCGCGGTCGAGATCGTCGGGGCTGGCTTCGCCGCGCAAGGATCGCAGAACCATGCGCACCTCGGACCAGCGGCCCTGCCCGGCCAGCCAGCGCGGGCTTTCGGGCAGCGGCAACATGCCAAAGCCGAGGGCCAGGCCAGGTACGGCCCCGAAGCCGAGCATCCAGCGCCATGTCCCGGGCACGCCGGACATGGCGTAGTCGACGAGGTAGGACGCCAGGATGCCGGCGGTGATGCAGACCTGATTGAGCGAAACGATGCCGCCGCGCCGATCGGCCGGCGCCACTTCCGACAGGTAGAGCGGTGTCAGCATGGAAGCGACGCCGATGGCGACGCCAAGCCCGAGCCGGGCGGCGATGAGCTGCCACAGCGCAACGGCGGCGGCGCTGGCCAGCGACCCGAGCGTGAACAGGCCGGCCATCGCGATGATGACCCGCCGGCGCCCGTAGCGGTCGGTCGCCGCGCCGCCCAGCGCCGCCCCCACGACCGCGCCGACGAGAACCGCGCTCGTCACCACGCCCTGCAGCGTCGGCGACAGCGCGAAGGCATCGGTGATGAACAGCAGGGCGCCGGAAATGACGCCGGTGTCGTAACCGAACAGCAGGCCGCCCAGAGAGGCCACGGCAACGACGAAGGAGAAGCGCATGAACCCTGCGATACCGCCAAGCCCCGGAAGGGCGGCGGCGCGAGCTTAGCCGATCCGGATCAGGGGGAAAGGCGACGAAGGGCGGAAACCTCAGGCGTGCTGCGACGCCTCGTCAAGGACGGCCGGCTTGATCGACACCGATTCGCCGCAGCCGCACGCGGAGATCTGGTTGGGGTTGCGGAAGGTGAAGGTCGCCGACAGCTTCGTCGTTTCGAAGTCGAGTTGGGTGCCGAGAAGGAACATCAGCGCCTTGGAGTCGATGAGCAAGGTCACGCCCTTGTCCTCCACGACCTCGTCGAAGGGCTGTTTGGCTTCGGCATATTCGACCGTGTAGGACATGCCGGCACAGCCGCCGTTCTTGACGCCGACGCGCAGGCCGATCACCGGACGACCGGCGTTGGCAACGAGATCGCGTGCGCGGGCGGCCGCGGTGTCGGTCATCGACATGACGGCGAAGCGGGGTCGAGCCATGGTGTGTCCTGTCCTCTCGCGAGGAATATGGGCCATTGCGGCGGGGCGTGAAAGAGCCCGTGGCCAAGGATGGGCTGTCTCTAGAACATGTCCAGCGAGATGCGTGCCTCGTCCGACATCCGGCCCTGGTCCCACGGTGGATCGAAGACAAGATCGACCGTGGCTCCCATCGCGCCGCCGACGCCGCCAACAGCCTCCTCCACGGAAGCAACGATGTCGCCGGCCACCGGGCAACCCGGCGCGGTCAACGTCATCTGCACGGCGATGAGGCGGCTGTCGGGCACCTCGATCCTGTAGATCAGCCCGAGCTCGTAGATGTCGCAGGGGATCTCGGGGTCGTAGACCGTCTTGCAGGCGGCCACGATATCCTCCTGCAGACGCGTCTTCTCGGCTTCGGCCAGGGCCGGATCGAAGGTCCAGCTCGGCGCATTCGGGAGGTCAACGTCGTCCGCGATGGCCGTCATGGCACGATCCCCACACCTCGGTCAGGCGCATCGGCCCCGGCCCGATGTTGTAATATGTTGTGCCGCATCGGACCCATCGGAAACCGCCGCGCACTTTTCGGTCGACGCTTCAGGCGAACAATCCTTCCGCCTTGCGCAGCGCTTCGACGAGCTTATCCACCTCTTCGAAGGTGTTGTACATGGCAAAGGAGGCGCGGCACGTCGAGGTGACGCCGAAGCGCTTCAGCAGCGGCATGGCGCAGTGAGTGCCGGCCCGCACCGCCACGCCCGAGCGATCGATGATGGTGGCGACGTCGTGGGCATGCGCGCCCTTCATCTCGAAGGACACGATGGCTCCCTTGTCGGGCGTGGTGCCGAAGATGCGCAGGCTGTTCATCGCCCCGAGCCGCTCGGTGGCGTAGTCGCCGAGCGCCTTCTCGTGGGCGGCGATCTTGTCGCGACCGATGTCGCGCATGTAGTCCAGCGCGGCGGCGAGGCCGGCCGCCTCGATGATCGGCGGCGTGCCCGCCTCGAAGCGGTGCGGCGGGTCGTTGTAGGTGATCGTCTCCTGCGTCACGTCGGCGATCATCTCGCCGCCGCCGAGGAAGGGCGGCATTTCGGCGAGCCAGGGGCGGCGGGCGTAGAGCACGCCGATGCCGGTCGGCCCGTAGAGCTTGTGGCCGGTCATCACGTAGAAGTCGACGTCGAGGTCCTGGACGTCGGTGTGCATGTGCACGGCGCCCTGCGAACCGTCGACGAGGACGGGAATGCCGCGCGCCCGCGCCACGGCGGCGATCTCCTTGATCGGCAGCACGGTGCCGGTGACGTTCGACATCTGCGTCACCGCGATCATGCGGGTTCGCGGCGTGATCGCCCGCTCGATGGCTTCCAGCGAGATGGCGCCGTCGTCGTCACAATCGACCCACTTGAGCACCGCGCCGTTGTGCTCGCGCAGGAAATGCCAGGGCACGATGTTGGCGTGGTGCTCCAGGATGGTGAGCAGGATCTCGTCGCCGGGCTTGATGTGGCCGTATCCCCAGGCGCGGGCGACGATGTTGATCGCCTCGGTCGAGGACTTGGTGAAGACCACCTCGTCGGCATGGGCGGCGTTGAGGAACTGGCGCACGGTCTCGCGCGCGCCCTCGTAGTTGTCGGTGGCGGCGTTGGCGAGATAGTGCAGGCCGCGGTGGACGTTGGCGTACTCGTAGTACGACGCCTGCGCCATCCGCTCGACCACGGCCTTCGGCTTCTGCGCCGAGGCGGCGTTGTCGAGGTAGACCAGCGGCCTGCCGTAGGGCTTCAGGGTCAGCGCAGGAAAGTCGGCCCTGATCTTGTCCACGTCCAGCTTGGCCGTGTCCGGCGTCATCCCCGATGCCATGCCGTTGGTGTCGTGCGTCATCTCAAGCGAAACCCTTCATCTGCCCGCCTGATATAGGGTGTGGGACGCCCGCGCGCGACCTCGGCGGCCCCGTGAGGATTCGCCGCCGGCTGGCTTCAGGATCCCGCTTCGGCCTTGCCGGATTTGGCACGGCCTTCCAGCCAGAAGGCGATCTCGGCGCGGAAGCGGGCGACCAGGCCCGCGTGCCCGATCTCGTCGGCGAGTTCCGCGGCGAAGGCTTCCAGCAGCAGCGATTCGGCCGTGCGCTTGTCGAGGCCGCGCGCGCGGAGGTAGAAGAGCTGGTCGGCGTTGAGGCTGCCAACGGTCGCCCCATGGCCGCAGACCACGTCGTCGGCGAAGATCTCCAGCTCCGGCTTGTTGTGCATCGCCGCCTCGTCGGACAGCACCAGGGCGCGGCTCATCATCTTGCCGTCGGTCTTCTGCGCCTGCTTTTCGACGCGGATGCGGCCCTGGAACACGCCGACGGCGGCATCGTCGAGAATGTAGCGGAAGTGCTCGCGGCCCTCGCAGCCGAGGCCGCGGTGCACCACGTCGAGGGTCGTGTCGACGTGCTCGCGGCCTTGCAGCAGCGACACGCCGCGCAACTGCGCCTTGGCGTCGTCGCCGGAGAAGCGCATGAACAGCTGGCGCCGCACCAAACCCTCGCCGTCGATCAGGGCGAAGCTGTCGAACCGGGATCCGACGCCGAGATCGGCGACGAAGGAGTCGAGCCGCAGGCTACCGGTCGGCGTGCGCGTGACGGCGCAGCTGTGCCCCACCTCCGCCCGGTCGCCGACCTTGAAGATGAGGCAACCGAAGGTCTGGCCGCCGCGCCGACCGATCGAGGATTCGGCGACGCGCACCTTGGCGCCTTCCCCCACAACCACCAGCGATCGGAAGAAGCTGGCCGACGGCGAGGGCGCGGCGGTGGCGTAGACGATCTCGATGGGCTCGGGCAGATCGGCGCCGGGCACGACCTCGATCACCACGCCGTCCTGCATCATCGCCGCGTTGAGGGCGAGCACGGCATCGCCGTCGCCGAAGTCGCGCGCCGCCAGCAACGCGATCAGATCCGGGCGGCCCTCGCTCAGCACGTCGGCCAGCGAGCGCACGCTGGCGCCGGCCGGCAAGGCGTCGGAGAGCGAGGGGACGAAGGTGCCGTCCACGATCACCAGCCGGCCGCCGCCCAGCGTCGGACGTCCGGCCAGTTCGCCGTTGATCGGTCCCAGCGCGGATCCCTGCGGTCGCGGGGCAAGCGGCAGGGCTTCGCGCATCAGGCTGCGCAGGTCGGTGTAGTGCCAGGCCTCGATGCGGCGATGCGGCAGGCCGGCGGCGGCGAAGGTGCCGAAGGCGTCGTCCCGCAACCGGCGCGCGGCCTCGCCGCCGGGCAACCTGCCTTTGGCGCTGCCGTAGGCGTCGGCGAGGGCGACTTCCGCGTCGGTACGGGACGAAACGATGCGGGCCGGCATGCTCACTCCGCCGCCCGACTGGCGGCCTGATCGGCGGGCTTCACCGCGAAGTCGCGATAACCCGATTGTTCCAGCTCCAAGGCCAGTTCCTTGCCGCCGGTGCGCACGATGCGACCGCCGGACATCACATGCACCGTGTCGGGGATGATGTAGTTCAACAGGCGCTGGTAGTGCGTGATGACGAGAAAGGATCGCCTGGGGCTTCGCAGCTTGTTGACACCATCGGCGACGACACGGATGGCATCGATGTCGAGTCCTGAATCCGTTTCGTCGAGGATGGCCACCGTCGGCTCCAGCAGCGCCATCTGCAGGATATCCATGCGCTTCTTCTCGCCGCCGGAGAAACCGACGTTGAGGGCGCGCTTCATGAAGTCCTTGCGGATCTCCAGCATGTCGCCGGCCGCATTCACCTTCTTCATGAAGGCCGGCGTCGAGAGTTCATCCTCGCCCCTGGCCCGGCGCTGGGCGTTGAGGGCCGCGCGCAGGAAGGTCATCGTACCTACGCCGGGGATCTCGACCGGGTACTGGAAGGCCAGGAACACGCCGGCGGCGGCGCGCTCGTCGGGCGACCGTTCCAGGATGTCGGCGCCGTCGACCAGGATCTCGCCGCCCTCGACCTCATATTCTTCCTTGCCGGCGATGACATAGGCGAGCGTCGACTTGCCGGTGCCGTTCGGTCCCATGATCGCGGCGACCTCGCCGTCCCTGACGGTGAGATCGAGACCGTCCAGGATCTTGTTGCCGGCGATGGAAACGGTGAGATTTCTGACTTCGAGCATGCGTGGTCCGTGGTGAGCGTGTTGGCGAGACCGGGCGGATCCCGGGCCTCGGGGCCGCGCTTCGGGCCAGCGGAGGCCGGCGGTGCGGATGCCGGCGCGGGGGGGGGCGGGCCCGCCCGGGCGGCGCGGGGGGGGGGAGG
>CAXTMA010000137.1:0-10538 GCA_964245015.1 uncultured Beijerinckiaceae bacterium
CGCCCACGCCGGGCGCCCCAAACCCGGCCCGCCCGCGCCCCGCCGGGGTGGGGGGGGCCGCCGGGGCCGCCGCTGGGACCGCCTGGAAACGGATCGACGACGGCTTCGGATCCGGCGTCAGTGCGCGAAGCTCGGGTTGATGCCCTTGCACGCCTCGATCAGCGTGCGCACGGACTTCACCGACTTCTCGAACATCGCCTTCTCCGTTTCGTCGAGGATCACCTCGACGATCCGCTCGGCGCCGCCAGCCCCGATCACCACCGGCACGCCGACGTAGATGCCGTGATGACCGTATTCGCCGGTCAGCTGGGCGGCGCAGGGCATCACCCGGCGCTTGTCCTTGAGGTAAGCCTCGGCCATGGCGATCGCCGAAGCGGCCGGCGCGTAGAAGGCCGAGCCGGTCTTCAGAAGGTTGACGATCTCGCCGCCGCCCTTGCGGGTCCGGTCGACGATGGCGTCGAGCCGGTCGTGCGTGGTCCAGCCCATCTTGACGAGGTCGGGCAGCGGAATGCCGGCGACGGTGGAATAGCGCAGCGAGGGCACCATGTCGTCGCCGTGGCCGCCGAGCACGAAGGCGGTGACGTCCTCGACCGACACCTTGAACTCTTCCGACAGGAAATAGCGGAAGCGCGAGGAGTCGAGCACCCCGGCCATGCCCACCACCTTCCTGGGCGGCAGGCCCGAGGTCTTCTGCAGCGCCCAAACCATCGCGTCGAGCGGGTTGGTGATGCAGATCACGAAGGCATCGGGGGCATGCGCCCTGATGCCGGCGCCGACCGACTCCATCACCTTGAGGTTGATGCCGAGCAGGTCGTCGCGGCTCATGCCGGGCTTGCGCGGCACGCCGGCGGTGACGATCACCACGTCGGAGCCGGCGATCTCCTCGTAGGAGTTGGCGCCGCGCAGCTGCGCGTTGAAGCCGTCCACGGGGGCGGACTCGGCGAGGTCGAGCGCCTTGCCCTGCGGCGTGCCCTCGGCGATGTCGAACAGCACGATGTCGCCCAGCTCCTTGAGACCGGCGAGATGGGCCAGCGTGCCGCCGATCTGCCCGGCGCCGATCAAAGCGATTTTGCTGCGCGCCATGTGTTTCTCCCCACTCGGACCCGCGTTGCGAGGTTCGCGCCCGATCCTTCGAGCCGGAGCGTACATGCCCAACATCGGCGGGACTGACAAGTGCGCCCTTGGATGCGCCCGCGCGCGCGTTTCGGCGAGCCGGGACGCAAGAACGACGCCCGGCTGGACGGCGAGATCGGGGCTTGCGCAAACGATCAGATTGCCGCTCTACCCGATCGCCGCCGCCTGGGCGCAGCCGACCACGGTTGCGGCCGCGCGCAGGTCGGCCATCGCGAGCCGGCCGGTGCCGCCGACCTTGACCGCCCGCCGCAGGGCAGCAAACCTCATCCATGCGCCTGCTGCAGCCGGCGGAACACCTGGCCGTAGCCGCGGTACTGCCCGATGATCTCGCGCATCACGCTGCGCCGGGACTCGTCGAGCCGCGACATCGCCTTGGCCGGGCGACCGCCCCACAGCCAGCCGGCGTCGAGCACCTGCCCCGGCTCGGTGGTGGCGCCGGCGGCGACCATGGCGTCGCCCTCGACCCGCACGCCGTCGGCGAGGCGAGCCCCCATGCCGATCAGCGAGCCGTCGCCGACGGTGACCGCTCCCATGGTGACGTTGTGGCCGACCGTGACGTCGCGCCCGATCACCACCGAGCCGGCGCCGGCGCGGATCACCGTATTGTCCTGGATGTTGGTGTCGGCCCCGACCGCGATCGAGCCATCCCCGGCATCGACGATGCAGGAAAAGAACAGGCTCGATCCCGGCGCGAAGTCGAGGCGTCCGGCGCCCTGCGCGGTGCGGGCGATGAACACGGCCTCGCCGAAGCCCTGCGGCACCGGGGGCAGTTCGGCCCCGCCGCCGTCAACGCGTCCTTTCGCCCGCAGGCTGGCGGCGCGGGCGGCGAGCTCCCCCGGCTTCAGCTCGCGCACCGGCTTGGCCGGCGATCCCGCATAGATCCAGCCGCCTGGCAGCCGCTTGCGCGGGAACACCGTGGCGCAGGCCTCGATCAGCACGCCCGCCTCGACGTGAGCGCCGTCGAGGACCATCACGTCGTTCTCGATCACGCAGCCGTCCTCGACCGTGCAGGCGTGGACCACCGAATTGGCGCCCACCGTGACGTCGTTCCCGACCCGCGCCGGCATCTGGTCGTGCACGATGTGCACGGTGGCGCGCGGGCCGAGGTGGACGTTGTCGCCGAGGTGCACGGTTTCGCCATCGGCGCGCACCACCGCATCGGCGCCGAACCAGGCGCCGGCGCCGATGGTGGCGCGGCCGAGCACGGCCGAGCGCGGGCCTCCGTGGATCGCCGGGCCGGCGAAGACCGGCGCGATGTCGTGGAACGGCAGGATCAGCGAGGGCATGATCGGCGAGGGCATGGAACGACCGGGTTGGGTGAGGACCGGGGTGGAGGAAGGCGGCATTACTCCGCCGCCTTGGGAAAGCGCGCAAGCGCGGCGTCGCCGCTCGCGGGGGTGCCCGCCGGGGCTTGCGTGAAATCCATCGCATCGATGCGCTCGCCCCGCGCCATGATCTTCTCGGCGGAGGTGAGCGCGCCGGCGACGTCCTCGCCGACCTGCCGGAAATGCCCCGACAGCTTGCCGACGCGCTCGTGGAGGCGGCCGACATCGGCGAGGAGGCAGCGTACTTCGCTCTGGATGACGTGGGCCTGCTCGCGCACGCGGGCGTCGCGCACGATCGCCTGCATCACCTGCACGGCCATCATCAGCAGCGAGGGCGAGACGATGATGACCCGCGCCTTGTGGGCGCGCCCGACCAGATCCTCGTAGGCCTCGTTGATCTCGGCGTAGAGCGACTCGGAGGGCACGAACAGGATGGCGATGTCCTGCGTTTCGCCGGGCAGCAGGTATTTCTCGGCGACGTCCTTGATGTGGCGGCCGACGTCGGTGCGCACGCGGGCCGCGGCGGTCTTCAGCGCCGAAGCGTCCTGCCCGGCCGCCTTGACGGCGGCGAAGGCTTCCAGCGGGAACTTGGCGTCCACCACCATCAGCCGGTCGTCGCCCGGCAGGCGGATGCCGCAGTCCGGCCGGCTCCTGTTCGACAGCGTCGGCTGGAACACGTAGGCCGCCGCCGGCAGGGCGTCGCGGATGATCGCCTCCATCCGGCCCTGGCCGAAGGCGCCGCGGGCCTGCTTGTTGGCCAGGATCTCCTTCAAGCCCAGCACCTCCTGGGTGAGGCCGGCGAGGCGGTTCTGCGCCGCGTCGATCACGGAGAGGCGCTCGTTGAGGCGGCTGAGGCTCTCGCTGGCGTTGCGCGAGGACGCGTCGAGCCCCTGACCGAGGCGGTGCCCGACCGCGTCGAGGCGCTCGGACACGTGGCGGGCGAGGGCGGCCTGGCGCGAGCCGAACACTTCCGCCACCGTCTGCATCCGCCCGCTCAGTTCCGCCGAGGATCGGGCCAGCGCGGTCATCTGAGCCTGCAGGGCCTCGTGGCGCTCGTCCGCCTCGTCCTGCGCCGCTTCGCGAGCCCGGCTCGCGGCGGCGCGCAGCAGCGACACGGCGAGGGCGAGCCCCAGCGCCAGCAGCAATCCGCCGAGCAGCAGGTGCTCGACTGTGACGGGCGTGCCGGCGACGCTGAAGACGACGCGGCTCAGCTGATCGAGGGCGGAGCGATCCATCGGCGAAGCATAGCAAAGGCACGCCGCTCTGTGAACGAAGACGGAACGCCGGCATCGCGCATTCGGTGAAGTCGCCAGCGGACTCTTGATCTCGCGCGATGCCACAACACCTTTGCCGCAGCGCACCCGATCCGGGCGCATTTCCAGGAGTTCTCGGCATGAAGACGTTCGGCACGGCGGAATGGAACGGCGGCTTTCCCTCCGGCAAGGGGACCATCTCCACCAAGAGCGGCGCGCTGAAGAGCTATCCCTACGGCGTCGGTGCCCGCTTCGAGGGCCAGCCCGGCACCAATCCCGAGGAGCTGATCGGCGCCGCCCACGCCGGCTGCTTCACCATGGCCCTGGCCCTGTTCCTCAGCCAGGCCGGGATCACCGCCGAACACATGGACACGCGTTCCGACGTCGAACTGGAGAAGGAGGGCGAAGGCTTCGCCGTGAAGAAGGTCCACCTGACCTTGAAGGCCACGATACCCGGCACCGACGACGCCAAGTTCCAGGAGATCGCCAAGCAGGCCAAGGAGAACTGCCCGATCTCCAAGCTGCTCACCGCGACGATCACGCTGGACGCGACGCTTCTGTCCTGAGCCGTCGGGAAACGTCCGGCCGATCGGCATCCCCGTACCAATCGGCCGGAACCCCACCCATTTGATTTCCCTCCGGCGGCAGCCTATGTCGGGCCCATCCCAATCAGCTGTGCTGCCGCGATGGCCCTCCGCCCGATCCTTTCCATCCCCGACGGCAAGCTTCGCCAGGTCGCCGAGCCGGTGGCCGCCGTCGACGACGCCGTGCGCGCGCTGGCCGACGACATGCTGGCCACCATGTACGACGCGCCGGGCATCGGGCTCGCCGCCCCGCAGATCGGCGTGCTTCGCCGGGTCGTGGTGCTGGACGTCGCCAAGCGCCGCGACGAGGGCGCCCAGCCCGAGCCGATGGTGCTGATCAACCCGGCCGTCACCTGGTCGTCGAGCGAAAAGTCGGTCTACGAGGAAGGCTGCCTGTCGATCCCCGACTTCTACGAGGAGGTGACCCGTCCGGCCGCCGTGCACGTGTCGTACCTCGACCGCGACGGGCAGCCGCGGGTTGTCGAGGCCGAAGGCATCCTCGCCACCTGCCTGCAGCACGAAATCGACCACCTCAACGGCGTGCTCTTCATCGACTATATTTCGCGGCTGAAGCGCCACCGCATCACGCGCAAATTCGAGAAGGCGGCGCGCGAGGAGGCGGAACTGCGCGCCGCCGCTCCGCCGCGCCGCGCCTTGTCGGATGGCGGCGGGCTCGAACCATCGCGACAAACCCAGGCGCGGCAGACTCAAGCGCGACAGGACTAGGTGCGCATCGCCTTTTTCGGCACGCCGGCCTTCGCCGTGCCGACGCTGGCGGCGCTGCTCGCTTCGGACCACGAGATCGCCGCCGTTTACACCCGCGCGCCCAAGGGAGCCGGGCGCCGGGGCTTGGCCCTCACTCCCTCGCCGGTCCAGATGCTGGCCCAAGCGCACGGGCTTGCCGTGCGCACACCGGCGACGCTGCGCGATCCGGCCGAGCAGGCCAGCTTCGCCGCGCTCGGCGTCGCAGCGGCGGCGGTGGTCGGCTACGGCCTGCTGCTGCCCCCGGCCGTTCTCGCCGCGCCTCGGCTCGGTTGCCTCAACCTCCATCCCTCGATCCTGCCGCGCTGGCGGGGAGCCGCCCCGATCCAGCGCCCGATCCTGGCCGGCGATACGCAGACCGCCGCCGCGATCATGCTGATGGAGGAGGGGCTCGACACCGGCCCGGTGGCGCTGGAGGAGCGGGTGGCGATCCCGCCCGAGGCGACGGCAGGCGAAATGCACGACCTCCTCGCCGAGCGCGGCGCCGTTCTGATGGTGGAGGCGCTGGCGCGGCTCGCCGCCGGCACGCTGGCGTTCCGTGCGCAGGCGGCGGAAGGCGTCGTTTACGCCGCCAAGATCGAGAAGAGCGAGGCGCGCATCGACTGGAGCCGCCCCGCCAAGCAGGTGCACGACCTGATCCGCGGCCTGTCGCCCATTCCCGGCGCCTGGTTCGAGGCGGATTTCGGGCGCGGGAGGGAGCGCGTGAAGGTGTTGCGGTCCGCCCCTCGGGAAGGGGAAATTTCCTGGCTCAAGGACGGAGATCCCGATCTCGGCGGCCCTCCCGGGCTTGTGACGAGGCGTCCTCTCGACCAAGGGCGCGATGACAAGCTGCTGGTGAAATGCGGCACCCATTTCGTGGAACTGCTGCACTTGCAGAGGGCCGGCAGGTCAATCGTCAGCACCAAGGAATTCCTGCTCGGCAATGACGTGTCGGAGGGCACGATCCTGTCCTGATGCCCCGCTACAAGCTGACGCTGGAATATGACGGCGCGCCCTTCGTCGGCTGGCAGCGGCAGGCCAACGGGCTCGCCGTGCAGGAAGCGGTGGAGCGCGCACTCGGCGCTGTCTCGCCCGGCCCGGTAACGATCCGCGGCGCCGGCCGCACCGATGCCGGCGTCCACGCCACCGCGCAGGTCGCCCACGCCGACCTGCCCCGCGCGTGGCGTCCCTTCAGCCTGCGCGAGGCGGTCAACGCGCACCTGCGCCCCCTGCCCGTCGCGGTGACAGGCGTCGAAGAGGTGGCGGGGAACTTCGATGCCCGCTTCTCGGCCGTGCGCCGGCATTATCTCTATCGCCTATTGAACCGACGCGCGCCGCTGACGCTGGAAGCCGGCCGCGCCTGGCTGGTGAAGCGCCCGCTCGACGCCGCCGCGATGCGCGAAGCGGCCGGACTGCTCCTCGGCCGGCACGACTTCTCGACCTTCCGCGACAGCGAGTGCCAGGCCAGCAGCCCCGTGCGGACGCTGGAGCGCTTCGACGTCGTCCGCACGGGCGATCTCATCAGCCTGCGTCTTGCCGCCCGCTCCTTCCTGCACCGGCAGGTGCGGTCCCTGGTCGGCTCGCTGGAGCATGTCGGTGCCGGGCAGTGGAGCGCCGGCGACCTCGCCGCCGCGCTCGCCGCCCGCGACCGCCGCCGCTGCGGACAGGTGGCGCCGGCGGCGGGGCTGTATCTCGTCGGGGTCGACTACCCGCCCGGAGCCGGTGGCGCGGCGGCTCCCGAGGAACCACCCGAGTAGCCGCTTGGGCAGTCCCTCGCGCCGGTGCGGCGACTCAGCGCGCCGGTCCCGTCGTCCCCGCCGGCAGCCCGCCGGTGCGGTTTTCGCCCTCGCCGCCGAGGTGCGGCACCACCACGCTGGGCTTGCGCTTGCCCTCGTTGCTGTCGTCGGCCGAGCCCAGAGCGCGCACCGCCCCATTGGGATCGCCCTCCACGCTGCCGCCGCTGAACTTGCTGGCCGAGGGCGACGGCGCCTGCGTGCTGTTCTGCGCCGATGCGCCTGGGATCGTGCCTGGGAACGCACCCTGCCCAGCCAGCATCAGCAGAGCAGGGATCCAACATCGTCGCGCGGAGATCCTCATGGCCTCACGCCAGCGCGGGATAGTGCACGCCCGTCAGTTCTTCCGACATGCGCCACAGCCGCGTCGCCGCCTCGCGGTCGCGGGCTTGGCGCGACAAGGCAGCCGGGGCCGGCTTGCCGCGAAGCTCAAGCAAACCGTCGGGGCCCCAATAATCACCGCCGGACACGCCCGGCATCGTCGCCGCGTAGAGGCCCGGCAGCGCCCCCGTCGCGGCGTCCTGCCCGAACAGGCGCACGACGACGTTGGCCCCCGCGAGCTGGTAGGCCGGCATGTCGGTGGCGGCCATGAAGCCGGTCGCCGACACGCCGGGATGGGCGGCGACGCTGATCAGGCGGGAATGCGCCGCCCGGGCGCGCCGGTCGAGTTCCCCGGCGAACAAAAGGTTGGCCAGCTTGGACTGGCTGTAGGCCCGCCCGCCGCCGTAGCTGTTCTCGCCCTGGAGGTCGTCGAAGGCCATCTTGCCCCGGCGGTGGGCGATGGAGGAGATCGCCACAACCCGCGGCGCCGGCGCCCGCAGCAGCGCCGGCATCATCAGCCCCGTCAGGGCGAAATGGCCGAGGTGGTTGGTGGCGAACTGCCGCTCGAAGCCGTCAACGGTGACGGTGCGCACCGGCTGCATGCCGAGGCCGGCGTTGTTGAGGAGGATGTCGAGGTGCGGCAGCGCGGCGGCGTGGCGCTCGGTGAAGGCGTGCACGCTGGCGAGATCGGCCATGTCGGCGAGCGACACCTCGACGCGGGCGGCGGGATAGCGCCGGACGATGCGCGAGCGGGTCGCCTCGCCTTTGGCCGCGTTGCGCACGGCCAGGATCACCTGGGCACCCTTCGCCGCCAGAGCCAGCGCGGCCTCCTCGCCGATGCCGCTGCTGGCGCCGGTCACCACCGCCGTGCGCCCGCTCAGATCGGGCATGTCCAACGTCGTCCAGTTCGCCATCGCGATCGCTCCCGCCTGCTTTGCGCCTCAACCGCCGAAACGCGCCCGCGTTCGCCGCGACGGAAAGCGCCGGCCGGGTTTCAACACAGCGGGAAGCGGTGCCGGACGGTTCAAGCGCTTCGCGCGACGGCGGAGCGGTTCCGGCGCCTCACGAGGAGAGAAGCAGGTCGAGGTCGGCTTGCGTCATGGCCAGCGTCGGCGTGCCCTCCGCGTCGTACAGCGCGTCGGCGAGGGCGGCCTTGCGATCCTTCAGGATTTCCATCTTCTCCTCGATGGTGCCGGTGGCGACGAGCTTGTGCACGAACACCGGCCGCGTTTGCCCGATGCGGTGGGCCCGGTCCACCGCCTGCTCCTCCACCGCCGGGTTCCACCAGGGATCGTACAGCACCACCGTATCGGCGGCCGTGAGGTTGAGCCCGGTGCCGCCGGCCTTCAGGCTGACAAGGAACACCGGGGCCGCGCCGGACTCGAACAGGCGGATCGCCGCCTCGCGGTCGCGGGTGCGGCCGGTGAGCAGGGCGTAGGGCTGCGCCCGCTCGTCCAGCCGCGAGCGGATCAGGTCGAGCATGCTCGTGAACTGCGAGAACACCAGCACCCGGCGCCCTTCCGCGACGAGTTCGGCCAGCATGGCGTCCAGCCGATCGAGCTTGGCCGAGCCGGCGCGGGCGGCAGCCCCGCTCTTGCGACCATCGGTCCTGAGCTTGAGCAGGCGCGGGTCGCAGCAGGCTTGGCGGAGCTTGAGCAAGGCGTCGAGGATGACGATGCGGCTGCGCGCCCAACCGCGCGCGGCGATGGCCTCCTGCACCCGGGCGTGCATCGACAGGCGGATCGCCTCGTAGATGTCGCGCTGCGCCGTGTCCAGCTCGATGCGCTCGACCATTTCGGTTTTGGGCGGCAGGTCGCGCGCCACCTCCTCCTTGGTCCGGCGCAGCAGGAACGGCCGTACCCGCCGAGCCAGCAGCCGGCCACGCTCGCCGTCGCCGTTCTTCTCGATGGGGGTGCGCCAGTTGCGCGCGAAGCGCCGGCGCTCGCCGAGCAGGCCCGGCGAGGCGACATGGAACAGCGACCACAGCTCGCCCAGGTGGTTCTCGACCGGCGTGCCGGTCAGGCAGAAGCGATGCGTGGCGGCGATGGCCCCGATCAGCTTGGTCGTGGCCGCATCCGGGTTCTTGATCATTTGCGCCTCGTCGAGCAGCAGGATGTGCCAGGGCTTGGCGGCGAGGCTGTCGTGGTCGCGGGCGACCAGCGGATAGGTCGTCAGCACGAGGTCGTGCTCGGCAATGGCGGCGAAGCGCGCATGGCGCTCGGGCCCGTGCAGGGTGAGGACGCGCAGGTCGGGGGCGAAGCGCTCGGCTTCGCGTCGCCAGTTCGCCATCAGGCTGGTCGGCGCCACAACCAGCGCCGGCCGCTCCAGCCGCCCGGCCGCCTTCTCCAGCGCCACAAGGGCCAGAGCCTGGACGGTCTTGCCCAGCCCCATGTCGTCGGCCAGGATGCCGCCGAGGCCGACGTCGCGCAAAAAGGCGAGCCAGGCGACGCCCGCCGCCTGATAGGGCCGCAGCGTGGCCCGGAAGGTCGGCGGCAGCTCCACCGGCGGGATGCCGCCGGCGGTGGCGAGCTTGCGGCCCATCGCGCGCAGCGCCTCGCCGCCGCGCCAAACGAGGTCGCCCTCGCTTTCCAGCGTGGCGAGGTCGGCGGCATCCGCCCGGCCGATGCGAAGCCTGCCGTCCAAGTCCCCATGGCCGTCGCCGCCGAGTGCGAGCGCGCGGATGGCGGCGACGATCGGGCGCAGCCTCGCGGCGGGCACGGCCAGGACTCGCCCATCGCCGAGCGGCAGATAGCTGGCTTCGTCGGCGTCGGCCGCCATTTCCATGTCCAGCGCATCGAAGCCCGGCCGCTCGATCAGCGCGACGAGCGGGCCGACGAGGTCGATGCGCTCGCCGTCGACCATCACCCCGAGGTCGAGTTCGAACCAGTCGAGCCCCGAACCTTCCCTGAGCTCGGCCTCCACCGCACCGTCGATGCGGATCAGCGGGTCGGGAAAGTCGGCGGCGACGGAAACCTCCCAGCCTTCGGAGCGAAGGCGCGGCAGGACGTAGTATTGCGCGTCGAGCCAGGCGAGCGCGTCGCCATCGGGCAGGAAGTCGCGGGCGTGGGCCGGCGGCACGCCCGCGCGCAACTGCGGAGCGGGAACGAACTCATGGGCGGCGAGGCTCGCCAGCGCCGCCTTTTCCGCCGGAAGATCGCGACGCAGCTCGATGAGGCGCCCCTCGTGCAACCGGGTCAGCCGCGCGCCCGTCTCGCCATAGGGCACGACCAGCGGGCCGTAGCGGAACGAAAGCCGGGCCAGCCCGACCGGCTCGGTCGGCGGCGAAAGGCCCCAGAAGCCGTGCCCGAGGGCGGCGGCGGCCATCCCGCCCGGCAGGTCGGCCTTGAACAGGCGCAGCAGCGGCACCGGCGGCCCGCCGGCCCAACC
>CAXTMA010000138.1:0-10527 GCA_964245015.1 uncultured Beijerinckiaceae bacterium
CCACGCCCCCCGTGCCGACGCCGCCCGCGCGTCCCGAGGAGAAGGCCGAGGCCCCGCCGCCCGTCGAGGCCCCGACGCCGCCGGCGCGCCCGGCCGAGGCGGCCAAACCCGAGCCGAGCAAGCCCGAACCGAGCAAAACCGCCGACAGCCAGCCGGACGAGGACAAGCCCGAAGCGGAGGCCGCCGTTCCCCAGCCGCCGCCGCGCCCCAAGACGCCGCCAAAGCCGGTCAAGGAGCCGGCCAAGGATCCTGCAAAGGATCCGGCCAAGGATCCTGCAAAGGAACAGGCCAAGGAGGACAAGCCGCTGCCGCGTCCGCGGCCGGCCAAGGTCGCCAAGGTTGTGCCGCCCAAGAAACCCGAAACCAAGCCCGAGCCCAAGCCCGACGTCGTGCCGCCGCCCGCGCCGCCGGAAAAGCCAAGCCTGCTCGACCAGGTCGCCTCGCTGCTGAAGAAGACGCCGGAGCCACCCAAGCCGGTTCTCAAGCCGCGCGCCGGCGACGAGGTCAAGGACGCGCACCCGCACGAGGACTTCAACCCGGACAAGATTTCCGCCCTGATCGATCGCGACGCGCCGCAGCGCCGCGCCTCGACCGGGCGCGCGCCGGCCAGGGTCGCCTCGCTCGGCCTGCCCAACGCCCATGCCGAGAAGCTGTCGCCCTCCATGGCGCTGCAGATCGACAACTGGCTGATCGACCACTACCGCGGCTGCTGGAGCTATTTCGGCCTGGGCGGATCGAAGGACTACGTGCCGCAGGTGACGATCCGCATGACGCAGGACGGCTCGCTGATCGGCCAGCCGGCGCTGCTCAACCCGCCCAAGGACCCCAACCTGCGCAGCCTCGCCGACAGCGCACTGCGCGCGGTGAACAAATGCAACCCGATGGAGATCCCGGCCCGGTTCAGGCCGTACTACGACCAGGGCTACAAGGAGCGCACCGTGCGCTTCGATCCCAAGGAGCTGTCGTGAAGCGATCGGCGGCCGCGTTGGAATGCCTGCTCCTGCTGGTCTCGCCGATGTTTGTTTCCGCCGCGAACGCGGGCGAGTTTCGCTGCGGGTCAGCCGAGATCAGGGCTTCGATCAACAAGGATCTGACCGCGCTCGCGAGACAATATGTGGCCAAGCTTCCGGCCGACCAAGCGCCGCCCGCATTCGGGGCGGGAATGAGGTTCGAGATACGCGATGTCCGCTTGGAGGCCGCGCTGGGCGAACATGCGCTTTCATGCAAGGGCCTGATCGTCCACCCCGGCGCCGCTTCCCGGCAGGAGGCGACCTCCTTCAGGGTCATCCAAGGCGACAAGGGAGATGTGACCTACAGCGCCGGCGATCTGGAGAACTCGGCCGCGCGAGCCATGATGCAGGACCAGAAGCTGAAGGTCGCCTCGCTCGCCCTGCTGAAACCCGGCGCCGCGAAGCCGCCGCCCGCGGTGGCGGCGCAGATCGATCTCTGGCTGATCGACCATTATCGCCGATGCTGGAGCTATTTCGGCCTTGGCGGAACGCAGGATTACGTGCCGGCGCTGCGCATCCACATGATGGAGGACGGCAAGCTGCTCGGCCGACCGCAACTGCTCAACCTGCCCAAGGACGGTGAACAGCAGCGCTTGGCCGACAGCGCGGTCCGCGCGGTGAACAAATGCAACCCGATGGAGATTCCGGCTCGGTTCAAGCCGTTCTACGACCAGGGCTACAAGGATCGGACCATCCGTTTCGATCCCAAGGAGCTGTCTTGAAGCGGGCGCGGGAATAGGCGTAGCGCTTGGTTCTCCTCCCCGCGCGCGGGCGCGCGGAGGTCCCCCGCCCAGGATGGCGGCGGAGGCTTTCGGCGCGTCCTTCGCACGTCAACGACCATTATATCGGCGCCCGCCCGGCCGCGCTCCCGCGTCGGCAGATCCCTCCGCCGCCTGCCGGCAGCTCCCCGTCTCCGCTCGGCGAGGGCGGACAGGCGCACCGCCCATCTGAGGAATTCCCGAGGACATGATCCCATGACCCTGCGTTTGTCCCGCCGGCAGGCCGGCGCTTTCCTGGCGAGCCTCGCCGCCGCGCCGATCACGGGCGTGCCGCTCGCCGGCACCGCGCGGGCGCAAGGGGGCGCCCTCGACGTCCGTCGCGGCGGATCCTTTCAGCCGATCCCGATCGCCCTCACCCGCTTCGTCGGCGAGGGCGTGTCGGGCGACAAGGTGACGGGCGTGCTCGCCAACGATGTCAAGCGCTCGGTCTTCCTCACCCTCGCGGGCGAGCCGGTCGACGTCGGCAACCCCGACCAGGCGCCGGCGATGGACCGCTTCCGCGCGATGGGGGCGCAATACGTCGTCACCGGCCGCGTCACGGCGGGCGACGGGCTGCAAACGCAGTTCCGCATGTTCGACACCGGCTCGGGCGCCCAGGTCGCCGGCGAGCAGTACAGCACCGACGCCAACAACCTGCGCCGCGTCGCCCACATCGTCGCCGACGCGGTGTTTTCCAAGGCCACCGGCGAGAAAGGCTTCTTCGACACCCGCGTGGTGTTCATCGACGAGTCCGGCCCGGCGACGCGGCGGCGCAAGCGCCTCGCCATCATGGACCAGGACGGGGCGGGGGTGCGCTACCTCACGGGGGGCGGCGACATCGTGGTGACGCCGCGTTTCTCGCCCTCCTCGCTCGACATCACCTACATGGCCTTCGGCGGCGCCGAGCCCAAGGTGATGATGATGAACATCGAGACCGGACGGCGCGAGGCGGTCGGCGACTTCCCGGGCATGACCTTCGCCCCGCGCTTCGGGCCGGGCGGGCAGAAGATCATCATGTCGCTGTCGGAGAACGGCACCTCCAACCTGTACGCGATGAGCCTCGGCTCGCACCAGACCACGCAGCTCACCGACACCCAGGCGATCGACACCTCGCCCTCGTATTCGCCCGACGGGGGGCAGATCTGCTTCGAGTCGGACCGCGGCGGAACGCAGCAGATCTACGTGATGGGCGGCGGCGGTGGCGGGGCCCGGCGCATTTCCTTCGGCGAGGGGCGCTATTCCACCCCGGTGTGGAGCCCCAAGGGCGACTTCATCGCCTTCACCAAGCAGACCAAGGGCGGCTTCGCCATTGGGGTGATGAAGCCCGACGGCTCGGGCGAGCGCATCCTCACCGAGGGTTTCCACAACGAGGGGCCGACCTGGGCCCCCAACGGGCTGTTCCTGATGTTCTTCCGCGATCCCGGCGGCGGCGGCGCTTCGCATATCCACATGACCGACGTGTTCGGCCGCCAGGAGTTCGCCGTGCCGACGCCGGCCGGCGCCTCCGATCCGGCGTGGAGCCCGTTGCTGGGGGCATGAACCCCGACGCATGACAGGGCGGCGACGCCCCGCATCCGGGGAAGGTGGGCCTCCCCTCGCCTCGCCGGCGCTGCTAAGCAGGTTCGCGTTGGCAGGCCAACGCTTCACCTGCTGAGTCTTTTGCCATGCCGCAGGTTTGGATCGCAAAACCGCGGGGCACTTTTGCGAAACCTGCTTAGATCCGTTGGCGAGGAGAACCCATGGTCGACATTGCGAGCTGGACTTCGACGATCACCCCTGCGGGCATCAAGCGCTACGGCGCGTCGGCCCGCTGGTTCCACTGGGTCACCACCGTGCTGATGTTCATCATCATCCCGCTCGGCTGGATCTTCGCCGAGTTCAAGCTGGCGCCGGACAAGCAGCATTTCCACGCGTATTTCCCCGGCACGGTGGCGCAGTACGCCTCCACCCACAAGACGCTCGGCCTGCTGGTTCTCGCCATCGTCGCCGCGCGGCTGGCCTACCGCCTTGCCAACCGGCCGCCGCCGCTGCCCAACGCCACCCCCGCCATCGAGGCCGGCCTCGCCCACCTCACGCATTGGCTGCTCTACCTCGTTCTGCTGGTGATGCCGATCTCCGGCTACATCATGTCCTCGGGCTCCGACCACCCGATCTCCATCCTCGGCCTGTTCGACTTCCCCAAGATCCCCGGCATCAGCAAGGCCGTGGGAACGGATGCGGCGATCGTCCACCTCACCGCGCAGTTTGCCGTTTACGCCCTCGTCGTCCTGCACGTCGCCGGGGTCGGCTGGCACCTGTTCGTGCGCCGCGACGACCTCATCGGCCGGATGCTGCCGCGACAAGCCAATGTCGACTGATGGCCAACCTGGACTGATGGCCCGGCGGCGCGCAATTTGGCGGCAGGCTCCCACGTACCGGGATATGATGCCCCGCAGCCGACCACCGTGCCCTTGAGCCGCTCCCAGACCCGCGACGGCCTGCCGGATTTCCGCTTCGTTCTGCCGGCCGGAGCCTCGGCGCTGCGCGACATCAAGGCGCCGCCGGTCAACTTCGGCCAAACGGCCAGCGACTACGGGCGCTGGCGCGCCGGCTTTCCCCCGCATTTCTTCAAGCGCCTGTTCGCCGAGGGCTGGGTGATGCCGGAGCATCGGGTGCTCGACCTCGGCACGGGTACGGGGACCATCGCCCGCGGCCTGGCTTTGCGCGGCTGCCGGGTCACCGGCCTCGACAGCGAAGGGCACCTTCTCGACGAGGCGGCGCGGCTCGACCGCGAGGCGGCGACCGGCGTCACCTACGTGCAGGGCCGCGCCGAGGCGACCGGCCTGCCGGATGCGAGCTTCGACCTCGTCACCGCCGGGCAATGCTGGCACTGGTTCGAGCGGGAGCGCACCGTGGTGGAGGTGGCCCGCGTGCTGCGCCCGGCCGGGCGGCTGGTGATCGCGCATTTCGATTGGCTGCCGATGCGCAACAACGTGGCGGCGATGACCGAGCGCCTTGTCGAGGCGCACAACCCGGACTGGCACCTCGGCAACAGCTCCGGCATCTACCCGCCCTGGCTCACCGACGTCGCCGAGGGCGGCTTCGAGGCACTGGAAACCTTCTCCTTCGACGTCAACGTCGCCTACACCCGGGAAGCGTGGCGCGGCCGCATCCGCGCTTCGGCCGGGATCGGCGCCTCGCTGCCAGCCGACGCGGTGGCGCGCTTCGACGCCGAGCTCGAAGCCGCGCTGGCGGCCGACTGGCCGAGCGAGCCGCTGCTGGTGCCGCACCGCGTCTGGGCGCTGAAGGCCGAACGGCCGGATAAGGATCGGGTTTCTCCGAGGGGATCCGATGCTTTAGCCCAGGAGATATGTAGGCAGGGATACCTGTAGAAGGCGCACTCTTCTCCCTGCTGGTTCGAAGCGGGGATGTGCGCCAAGCGACCGCGCCGATGCTTTGGATCTTGCCGGGACCACCCCTCGCCGCAGCATGTCCGCGTGCCTGCACAAGGCGCAAAGCTCGGCGCGACCGCTCGCGCGTTTCGCGGCGACGGACTTGACGAACATCGCTTCGTGGGGCGGCGGCGTTCAAATGCTATGGGGCCGCAGCCTGATAGTCCCGGGGCCCGGCACGCCCCGCGTGCCCGGCCGACGCTGCCTTGACAAGTCGGTTATCCGCTTCCGTAGAGTTGTCCCAGATCCGGGGAGCAAGACTTGTCCCTCGAACGAAGAGAAGGGTGCCGCAGTGCCGGCCTACTTCCCACCCTTGGACGAAGGGGTTTCCTCATCGACGACCCTCCCGCTTCCCCCAATCGCTTGGTCACTGTGGTCCAGCCTTGCTCCAGAACCGGCTGCCCCTGACGTGGTGGCTGATCCCGCGTTCGGCCCAATGCGTCCGCCAGCGGCGGAGGTGCCGCCGGCGGTTTCCGGGGTTCCTCGTACGGTGCTTTGCGCATAGGCCGGCAGACCGTGGACGACGCCTGACGCCAGGGCGATCAGCGCGAACAAAACCTTTCCCATCGGCTCATCCCTTTCCTAGTTTAATCGTCAACGAACACCAGATTTCGAAGTTGCATTGTTCCAAGACGACGTCGCCACGTCGCATCGGCATGAGCCGACTGCGGTTGCCGCATGTACGGCAGGTCAAGGACGCGTTGGCAGTCGGGCGCGCGCACGGGCTCGTCGGCTTCCGCGGCGCAAGCCGGCCCGCATTCTTGTCCACGGCTGACAAGACCACTCGGATCTCGTGCGAGTAGCCTTCGGCCCGCAATGATGCCTGACGAACCGCAGGCGAACAGGACAGGGGGGCGTGGCTCGCCCAGGTGAGGGGTGGCTTCGTCAACACTCACGCCGTGCCGACCGACGCCCGGGCGCTCGAAGCAATCCGCGACCGGGTGTGAGCTTCCCGCGTCGCCCGGGGCGGAGCGGATGAGGCAAGCTTGCCGGCGATCGGATGCGGTGGCCCGCCTCCTTCCCCAACCAAGTGAGCGGTGTGCCGCACAAACACCCGAGTTGAGGGCCGGGTGCCCGAATCGGGCCCGCTCGGATCTGTGCGGGTGGCGCTCGGACATCAGCGCCCCTGACCGCGATCGTCGTCGGCACGTCTGCCACGCCGATCCAGATGGACATGATGCCGTTATTATTCATCAAGGCTTCAATACTGAGGTATAACCCCCATCCCTATGTGTTTCTGCAACACATGACCCGGATCTGCCGGCAAGGCCGGCAAACGACTCCGATGCCCCGGAGCATCACTTGCTCGACCCACGTATGTTATCCTATATCGTTAGTTAGTCGGATGGTGGTTCCTGGCAAGACATTCCAGCCATCATTTCTGTCGATACTGTGCATCTTCGTTGGCATCTTGCCTGAAACAACCGAGCTGGTTCGCGATTCGTCGTACATGAAGAAAGTCAAGTCATGACCGACATCGCAGCAACCTCATGCCATGGCCGCGGCTTTCGCTGCGGCGATGCCGCGACGTCCTCAGTGTTTGTTCGACGCTCGCTTGCATAGGAAGCTCGCCGTGCGGGAAAATCTTCCCGACGAAGAGCTGTTCTAAGGAGGCGATCTTGCGATTGCTATAGATCGACTTTTGTGGACTTGGTTCTGGGTGCATATCGAGCTCATCAGAGCGGCTTTGCCGGATATTGACGAGACGTGCGTCAGTCTCAGAGCGGGCTCGTCGGGTTGGTGGTCTAGACGCGCGGGGGCGCGGATAGACTTGACGTTATGGGGACGAGGGGCATGGGACACAGGACGTTGCCGGCATCGCGACGCTGCAGGGCTCTTTTCGGGAACACCGTCGCGCTGCCTGCCTTTGCCTTGCCTTTCCTGACGCTGTCAGTCCCGCTTCACGCGGCCGATTTGGCACGACCTGTTCCGCCGCCGATCCTTACGTCGCGCAGTCCTTGGGAAGGCTTCTACGCCGGCGGGCTCGTCGGCGACGTTTTCGCGGGAAGCTCCGGTTACGCGACCGACGCCTCGGGCGTGCCGTCGGCGGGGCGCACGAGCATCGTCGGGGTGGAACATATCGACACCGCGCACCAGCTCGGTCCGATTTCCGCCGGTTTCGACGCCGGCTACAACCACGTCTTCGCCTCCGGCCTCATGCTCGGCGCCGAAGCCACCTTCACCTTCCCCGGCATCCTGCGCAGCAATCTGCAGCAGAACATCGCCGCCTTGGGGCCGTCGGTCATCAACGACAGCATCCAGATCTACGGCTCGCTGGGTGGTCGGGTCGGTTACGCGGTCGGCAACTTCCTCTTCTACGCCAACGGCGGCTTCGCCTACGTTCGCGACCGATTGAACACCTCGGATTTCACGAGCGGCTCCGTCGATGACAACGTCTACTTCTGGCGACCGGGCTTCACGGTCGGCGCCGGCGCCGAAATCTTGCTGACCGGAAACCTGAGCGCCAAGCTCGAATACGCCTTCTTCGACTATGCCCGTACCAACACCTACCTTCCGATGGCCGGCGAGAACTACAAGTCCGATCTCAGGTTCCAAACGCTGCGTTTCGGGTTGAACTATCATTTCAACGACAATCCCGCACCTCAGGGAACGCTGACGGGAGGGGTCCTTTCGCAGTCCGCCCGCGACAATCTGAGCGTCCACGTGCAGGCGACCGTCATCGGGCAGGCCAACGCGCCCTTCCCCGCCGCCTACTCGGGAACAAACAGCCTCGGGACCATCTTCCAGGCGCGCGACACCTTCAGCGTCACCGGCTTCTTCGGCTTCAAGGATCCCTACGAGGGCACCGAATTTTACTACGATGCCGAGCCCTTCCAGGGCTTCGGTCTTTCCAACACCCATGGACTCGCCGGCTTCTCCAACATCGAAGCGCAGAAGGCCGGCTTCGACTTCCCGCATTACAATACGGCGCGCCTGTTCGTTCGCCACATCTTCGGTCTCGGCGGCGAGCAGGAGGACATGGCGGATGGTCCCAACCAGGTGGCCGAGAAGGTCGACGTGTCTCGTGTGACGTTCACCTTCGGCAAGGTCGCGATCGGAGACTTCTTCGACAACAACACCTACTCGCACGATGGCCGCACCAGCTTCATGAACTGGGCCCTGGTCGATGCCGGCGCGTTCGACTATTCCGCCGACCAGCAGGGCTATACCTACGGCACGGTGCTCGAACTAAACCAGAAGGAGTGGGCGATCCGTGCCGGCTACTTCCTCGTGCCCGATGTTTCCAATGGCGAGAACTTCGACACCAGGATCGGCCGGCGGGGCCAGGTCCTCGTGGAAGGCCAGCACAACTTCTCGCTGTTCGGCAAGGACGGGATCATCCGTGTCCTGGCCTTCGAGAACCAGTTCAACGCCGGCAGCTTCAACGCCACGCTCGCCAATCCCGCGGACGTCAACGCCGATGGCACGCCCGACATCACGGCGACCCGCCAGACGCGATCGCAGTACGGCTTCGTCGGCAACGTCGAGCTGGCGGTGACCAAGGACCTCGGCTTCTTCGCCCGAGGCGCCTGGTGGAACGGGCAATCGGAGATCCTTTACACCGACATCGACTCGAGCTTCTCGATCGGCGCCGTTCTCAAGGGGACGTCGTGGGGACGTCCCCTGGACAAGATCGGCTTGGCCGACGCCGTCAACGGTCTTTCCAACAGCTACAAGCGATACCTCGCCGCCGGCGGCCTCGGCGTCAACGTCGGCGACGGCGCCTTGAGCTACGCCCCGGAAGAGATCGTCGAAGCCTATTATTCCATCGGCCTCAGCGAAGCCACCGCCCTCACGTTCGACTACCAGTTCGTCGCCAATCCCGCCTACAATTCGGCGCGCGGCCCGGTGTCGATCGGCTCGGTCCGCCTGCACGTCGCGCTCTGAGCGCGGGCCGCGCGAAGAAGGTCACCGGGTGGTCACCTTCTTCGATGGAATCTCGCGGAGCGACCCGGAAAGCGGAGAGGGGCCAACCCGTCTGATGATCCGTCCCGACAGGGCGGGACGGCCTTCAACCGGACGGTCCGCCCTCGATCCTCGTGGCTCACCGCCCCGATGACGCAGCGGACATCTCCCGGCTGGAGCATCGGACCCTGAAACGGGTCCGATGCTCTAACTTATTGTGCCGCATCGGATGAGTCCGAAAACCGCTTCGCACTTTTCGGTCCGATGCTCTGGCCCGGGAATGGCGACCCCCTTCGACGATCGGTGCCTCAACGGCTCAAGGGTTGGCCGGTGCGGTCGTGGCACTCCAGGCTGGTGGCGCGTACACTTCGGTCGCATATCGTCGACGTATGCGGATGACTCGGCCTCGCAGGCGGCAAGTCAGGTCCCGTCACCGAGCGGGATTACCATCGAATGGAGAACGCCATGGTGCATTTCGTGAGCCGGATGCGGGAATGGTCGCGGTTGGCGTCACCGGTAGCCATCGCATTCGGCATCTGGTCGTGGCCGGCCGCGGCTGCACCGCGGGCGTCGGCGGGTACTATGGCCATCGGCGGTGAGAAGGCGCCGACGCGCGGCACCATCGGGGGGAACGCACCTCGCGGCGGCGCGGTGAGCGTCGGCGGCGCGCTCCCAGGCAACCGGCATAAGACGGCGGCCCCGGTCAGGAGTGTCCGGGCTCCGGGAGCGGCGGCGCCAGCCAAAGGCGAGAAGCCGGCATCGAGCGGTCCGGCGCGTCCCGGCTTCCAGCCACGGGTCAAGATCTGACGAGCGGCAGCACGTCGACCGGGGATCAACAGCCTTGAAGGCAGGCCGAGCGTTCGGCGATGTCGCGGCCCCGTTGCCGGCCTTCGACGGCCGGTGGTGAAACGGCACCGACCCGCACGCCTCGGCCAAGCCGGGCCGCTGGCGACCGACAACGGGAGCCCGCGCGCGCGGATCGTGAACCGGTTCGTGCGGAGCTGGTGCGTCGACATTATTTTCATGGAGGTGCGTGCACCCTGACGTCGAGACGCATCGGCAAGGGTCGGACGAGGCCAGCGCCCGCACCACGCCCTGCCTTGTCCGCCCCGTTCTCCGTCGTCGCCCGGCTCGCCACCCGGCTGGGCAACCGCGAGCGGCAACGGATCCACCGGCACCTTCCACGCCGGAGTCCAGGCGGCTCCTAGGTGGAACCCAGAAGCTGACCGGACGTGATGTTGTCGATCTTGGTCCAGCGGTCTCGCCAGCCTTGGCTGGCGAAACGCATCGTGATCTCGACGCTTTGCCGATGCAGTCAGCCCGGCAGGCCCGCTTCGGATCAGTACCGGGCGACGACCGGCACCGGCGCGGGGCTGAAGTCGAACTTGTAGTTGATGCCGGCGCGCACGACGTTGCCGAAGT
>CAXTMA010000139.1:0-10494 GCA_964245015.1 uncultured Beijerinckiaceae bacterium
AGCAGCCGAGCCGCTCCATCTTCTCCATGACCTGCGGCAGCACCGACTCCGACGAGCTGGTGCCGAGAACGATCAGCAGCTCGGCCTTGATGTAGCCGAGCAGCCTGAAGATGCTGAAACCGGCGACGCGGGCGATGAGGCCAAGCACCACGATGATGAACACGAGCGCGGTGGCGTAGAAGGTCAGCACCAGCCAGACGAGATTGCCGAGCGAGCTCGGCCCGTATTTGCCGACGGTGAAGGCCATCGCGCCGAAGGCGCCGACCGGCGCCGCCTTCATCACGATGGCGATCACGCCGAACATGCCGTGGGCGAGATCGTCGACCCAGCCGACGATGGCGCGGCCGCGCTCGCCCATCGCCATCAGCGCGAAACCGAACAGGATGGCGAACAGCAGCACCTGGATGACGTTGCCGTTGCTGAAGGCGCCGAAGACGTTCTCAGGAATGATGTCGAGGAAGAACTGGGTGGTCGAGTGCGATCCCGCCTCCTTGGCGAACTTCGCCACCGCCTCGGCATTGCCATGCCCGGAGAAGCCGCTGCCCGGACGCACGAGGTTGCCCAGGACGAGCCCGATGGCGAGGGCGAAGGTCGAGACGATCTCGAAATAGACCAGGGCCTTGACGGCGACCCGGCCGACCTTGCGCGCGTCCGAGATGTGGGCGATGCCCGACACGACCGTGCAGAAGATGATGGGGGCGATCACCATCTTGATGAGGCGCACGAAGCCATCGCCCAGCGCCTTCATCCACTCCTGCGTCGCGACATGGGGAAAGGCGAGGCCGACCGCGACGCCCAACGCGATCGCGATCAGGACCTGGATGTAGAGCACGCGGTAGAACGGCCGCTTGACCGACGGGCTGGCCGACTGGCTCGCGACGGTGCTGGCCGACGGGCGTGGCTCCGAGCCATGGTCGGTGATCGCACTCATGGTCCTTGATGCCCTTGTCCTGCCAGCCTGCGTCTTGTGCGGGAAAGGCCGGCATCGGACAAGGGGGCCGAAGCGCACGGTGCGGCGATGTTCACCGCGGGTCACGGTGTCGCCGCCGGCAAATTTGCGCGTGCGCGAGGCGCACCTATCTCTTAAGCCAGAACACCACCCCGCGCAGCCGCGGCGCGTGATTCGCCGGCCGCTGCAAGTCCCACGGATCCCGCCCGCCACGGATCTTGCCCGAGTCGAGCCCTTTGCCCGCGAAGAAGAAGAGCAGCGTCGAGATCATCGCCACGCGCCCCGCGAGCCCGGCCGCGCCGCCGTCCGCCGATCCCGGGGCGACTGATCCGAAGCCGGCCGAGCCGAAGCTGGCGAAACCCAAGGCTCCGGGCCGCTCCCCTCGCGCGGCGCCCGCACCGCCGCCGGCCAACGCCGGGATCGCCGCCGACGGCACCCGCGTCATCTGCGTGCGCGGCGCGCGCGAGCACAACCTCAAGAACGTCGACCTCACGATCCCCCGCGACAAGCTGGTGGTGTTCACCGGCCTGTCGGGCTCGGGCAAGTCCTCGTTGGCCTTCGACACCATCTACGCCGAGGGGCAGCGCCGCTACGTTGAATCGCTCTCGGCCTATGCCCGGCAGTTCCTGGAGATGATGAGCAAGCCCGACGTCGACCAGATCGACGGGCTGTCGCCGGCCATCTCCATCGAGCAGAAGACCACCTCCAAGAACCCGCGCTCCACCGTGGCCACGGTGACGGAGATCTACGACTACATGCGCCTGCTGTGGGCGCGGGTCGGCATCCCGTATTCGCCGGCGACCGGCCTGCCCATCGAGTCGCAGACGGTCAGTCAGATGGTCGATCGCGTCCTCGCCCTGCCCGAGCGCACGCGCCTGTACCTGCTGGCCCCTGTGATCCGCGGCCGCAAGGGCGAATACCGCAAGGAGATCGCCGACCTGATGAAGAAGGGCTTCCAGCGCCTGAAGATCGACGGCGAGTTCCACGAGATCGCCGATGCGCCGGTGCTGGACAAGAAGCTCAAGCACGACATCGACGTGGTGGTCGACCGCATCAGCGTGCGCCCTGACACGTCCGAGGGGAGCATCCGCTCGCGCCTGGCCGAAAGTTTCGAAACGGCCCTCGACCTCGCCGACGGCATCGCCATCGCCGAATTCGCCCGCGAGGCGACGCAAGAGGCCAGGAGTGAGCCCGAGCGCATCACCTTCAGCCAGAAGTTCGCCTGCCCGGTGTCGGGCTTCACCATCCCCGAGATCGAGCCACGCCTGTTCTCGTTCAACAACCCCTTCGGCGCCTGCCCGGGTTGCGGCGGGCTGGGCGTGGAGCAGCGCATCGACCCCGACCTGATCGTGCCCGACGAGCGCCTCAGCCTGAAGCGCGGCGCCATCGCGCCCTGGGCCAAGTCCACGTCCCCGTACTACATGCAGACCCTGGAAGCGCTGGCCCGCGCCTACGACTTCCGCCTCGACGTCGCCTTTTCCAAGCTGCCGCTCATCGCGCGCAACCTGCTGTTCTACGGCACGGGGCGGGACAGCGTGCGCTTTTCCTACGCCGACGGCGCGCGATCCTACGACGTCAACAAGCCCTTCGAGGGCGTGATCCGCAACCTGGAGCGCCGCTTCAAGGAAACGGACTCGGAATGGGCGCGCGAGGAGATCGGCCGCTTCATGGCGGCGACGCCGTGCGAAACCTGCGCCGGCACGCGGTTGAAGCCCGAAGCGCTGGCGGTGAAGATCGAGGGGCAGCGCATCGCCGACGTCACCGCGCTGTCCGTGCGCGAAGCGCAGGCGTGGTTCGCCCAGCTGGGCGACAAGCTCGATCCCAAGCGCGGCGAGATCGCCAAGCGCATCCTCAAGGAAATCAGCGACCGGCTGAGCTTTCTCGTCGATGTCGGGTTGACCTACCTGTCGCTGGACCGGGCCTCGGGGACGCTGTCGGGCGGCGAATCGCAGCGCATCCGCCTCGCCTCGCAGATCGGTTCGGGACTGACCGGCGTGCTTTACGTGTTGGACGAGCCCTCCATCGGCCTGCACCAGCGCGACAACGCCCGCCTGCTCGACACGCTGAAGCGGCTGCGCGACCTCGGCAACTCGGTGATCGTGGTGGAGCACGACGAGGACGCGATCCTGATCGCAGACTACGTCGTCGATGTCGGCCCCGGCGCCGGCATCCACGGCGGCGAGATCGTCTCGCAGGGTACGGCGAGCCAGATCATGGCCGATCCGGCCTCGCTGACCGGGCAGTACCTCACCGGCGCCCGGCAGGTGTCGCTGCCGCGCCGCCGCCGCCACGCGGATCCCGAGCGAATGCTGAAGGTCGTCAACGCGAGGGGCAACAACCTCAAGAACGTGTCGGCCGCCGTGCCGCTCGGCCTGTTCACGGCGATCACCGGCGTTTCGGGCGGCGGCAAGTCGACCCTGATCGTGGACACCCTCTACAAGGCGGTGGCGCGACGTCTCAACGGCGCGCTGGAGCATCCGGCGCCGCACGACGCCATCGAGGGCCTGGAGCACATCGACAAGGTCATCGACATCGACCAGTCGCCGATCGGGCGCACGCCGCGCTCCAACCCCGCCACCTACACCGGCGCCTTCACTCCGATCCGCGACTGGTTCGCCGCCTTGCCCGAGGCCAAGGCGCGCGGTTACCAGCCCGGACGCTTCTCCTTCAACGTCAAGGGCGGGCGCTGCGAGGCCTGCCAGGGTGACGGCGTCATCAAGATCGAGATGCATTTCCTCCCCGACGTCTTCGTCACCTGCGACGTGTGCAAGGGCCGTCGATACGACCGCGAAACGCTGGAGGTGACCTACCGCGACAAGTCGATCGCCGATGTGCTCGACATGACGGTGGAAGAAGCGGCGGTGCTGTTCAAGGTGGTGCCGCCGATCCGCGACAAGATGGAAACGCTGGCCCGCGTCGGGCTCGGCTACGTCCGCGTCGGGCAGCAGGCCAACACGCTGTCGGGCGGCGAGGCGCAGCGCGTGAAGCTCGCCAAGGAACTGGCGCGCCGCGCCACCGGACGCACGCTCTATATCCTGGACGAGCCGACCACCGGACTGCACTTCCACGACGTCGCCAAGCTGCTCGAAGTGCTGCACGAGCTCGTCGACGCCGGCAATTCCGTGGTGGTGATCGAGCACAACCTGGAAGTGGTGAAGACGGCCGACTGGGTCATCGACCTCGGCCCCGAGGGGGGCGACGGCGGCGGCGAGATCGTCGCCTTCGGTCCGCCCGAAACGGTGGCGGGGTCGGTCCGCAGCCATACGGGCGCGTACCTGCGCGAGCTGCTGGAACGCCGGCCGCCCAAGGTGCAGGCGAAGGCGCAGGCGGCGGAATGAGGTGGTGGCTTGCTCGTCCAGGGCATGGCCACATCACCCGGCAAGACCCCTCGCGACGAGGCGTGGTCAGCCGGCGCCCATCCGGGTACGTGACCCCGGCCGCGTAAGGCCCTCGGCGGCGCCGCAACGTCCTCTGCGGGACGCCCCGTTTGCGATTGCCCACAGGTTGCAGCGCGGGGTGGTCCGCCGCAAGCTGGTTCCGCCTCTCAGTGAAGGCCGGAGCGCGCCAGAGCGTCCTGCAGCCTTGATCGATCGGCGACGGCGAGCACAGTTTTGGGCTCCACGCATTGTTGCCGCAACGCAACGCCGCGGTTGCTTCCGTGCCGTGGCTTCAATCTTTGCTGGCTTTTCCCGGTTCCAAACAGGATCATACTTCCACCTGAATCGAGGCAGCGGCAACAAAGCTCGCCTGCGGAGCCGGAATCGTAGCGACGACCGGTACAAGTAGATTCGAGGCGACGGGGGGATGACAATGAACAAAACAGTTCTCGCCATGGTTGGAGCGGCTGCTCTGGCATTCGGCTCGATGCAGGGCACCGCCACGGCGCAGATCGTTGGAGAGCCTTGCGAGACCTGCGGCGTGGCTCTCGGCGCGCCCCTCCCCGAAGGTGTCTTCTTCGTCGACAACGAAAGCTACGGCCAGCGCGACGGCCAACCCAACCGGCTCGGCGTCAACGTGCCGATCACCGCCTGGTCGACGCCGATCAGCTTCTACGACACGCGCCTCGAAGTGTTCGCCGCCATTCCCGTGTTCACCCACATCGACGGCGTCACAACCAATAGGGTCGACGTCTACAGCCAGGCACTCCTGTTCCTCCTCGCCCACGATTTTGGCAACGGCTTCAACGCCGCCATCATCGCCGGCCCGCGCGGCGCCGACAACTTCACCAACGCCGGCCGCGGCGCCATCGCCGACCTTCGCGCCTCCATCTCCTACGTGAAAAACGGCTATAACTTCACCGTCACGGCGAACTACGGCGGCAATCTCGGTGGCCGGGGATCGACGGTCAGTCCCACCGCCTTCGACGACAACATCTTTATCGACTACACCGCCACCAAGAAGTTCGGAAAGTTCGAACTCGGCGTCGTCGGCTCCTACGAGACGGACATCACCGGACCGCTGCCGCGCCAGCGCTCGCTTTCCGTCGGCGGGCTCGTTGGCTACGACTTCGGCAAGTTCACGCTGCAAACCTACGTGACCCGCGAAGTGTTCGTCCGCCAGGGCGGTTGGGGTCTCGGCCAAGGCGTGTTCGGCAACACCGCGATCAGCAATCGCGATTTCGAAACCCGTGGGTACGTCCGATTGATCCTGCCGCTGTACGTCGCCCCTGCCCCGGCGGCTCCGGTGGTCGCCCGCTACTGATCCGAGGTCGATCAGCTCGGCCCCGCCGGGAAACCGGCGGGGTTTTTGCGCGTCGGCGTGAAATCGCCGGACTTGCCGGAGCCGGCGCGAAAGCCTAATCCGCCTGCATGTCCCGCGCGTCGCTCCCATCCTGTGTTCATGTGATCGGCGGCGGCCTCGCCGGCTCGGAGGCGGCGTGGCAGATCGCCGAAGCCGGCGTGCCCGCCGTGCTTCACGAAATGCGTCCGGTCCGCGCCACCGGCGTTCACCGCAGCGCGGCGCTGGCGGAGCTGGTGTGTTCCAATTCGCTGCGCTCGGACGATGCCGAGAGCAATGCCGTCGGCGTGATCCACCGCGAGATGCGCGCGATGGGCTCGCTCGTGCTGGCCGCGGCCGACGCGCATCAGGTTCCCGCCGGCGGTGCCCTCGCCGTCGACAGGGAGGGGTTTTCCCATGCAATCACCGCCGCGATCGAGGCGCATCCGCTGATCGAGCTGCGCCGCGAGGAGATCGCCGGCCTGCCCCCGGCCAACTGGGACAGCGTGATCGTCGCCACCGGGCCGCTGACCGCCCCCGCACTCGCCGCCTCGCTGCGAGAACTGACCGGCGAGGCCGATCTCGCCTTCTTCGACGCCATCGCACCGGTCGTTCACCGCGATACGATCGACATGTCCGTGGCTTGGCTGCAATCGCGCTACGACAAGGCCGGTCCCGGCGGCACCGGGGCGGACTACATCAACTGTCCCTTGTCGCGCGAAGGCTACGAGTCCTTCGTCGATGCCCTGCTGGCGGCCGAGTGCATGGCGGCGGCGCACGAGGCCACCACGCCCTACTTCAACGGCTGCCTGCCGATCGAGGTGATGGCGCAGCGCGGCCGCGACACCCTGCGCTTCGGACCCATGAAGCCGGTCGGCCTGACCAATCCGCATGACCCCGCCGTGAAGCCGCGCGCCGTGGTGCAGCTGCGCCAGGACAACGCGCTGGGGACCTTGTTCAACATGGTCGGCTTCCAGACCAAGATGAAGCACGGCGCGCAACTGGCCGTTCTGCGGACGATCCCCGGCCTGGAGAACGCCAGCTTCGCGCGGCTCGGCGGCATCCATCGCAACACCTTCCTCAACGCGCCGGCCGTGCTCGACGCGCGGCTGCGGCTGCGGCGCCAGCCGCGTCTGCGCTTCGCCGGGCAGATCACGGGATGCGAAGGCTATGTGGAAAGCGCAGCCATCGGCCTGATCGCCGGCCGCCTCGCCGCCGCCGAGCGGCTGGACCGTTCCTTCGACATGCCGCCGCCGACCACCGCCGTTGGCGCGCTCATCAACCATATCACCGGCGGCCATATCGCGGGCCAGCTCGACGGCGCATCGGCCGGCCCCGGCTCGTTTCAGCCGATGAACGTCAACTTCGGCCTGTTCCCGCCGATCGAGGACCCGCTCGTCGGCGAGAATGGCCGACGCCTGCGCGGACCGGAGAAGGGCGTCGCCCGCAAGCGAGCCCTGAGCCGGCGCGCGGCGATCGATCTCGCGCGATGGCTGGAAGCGATGCAGCGGGATGCCCCGATCCAGCCGGCCGAGACGAACCCGGCGGCGGGGCGTGAAGTGCTACGGTTGGGGGAAGAGGGTGCCGATCTTGCCGGTGAGGCGGTAGGCGAGCAGGCCGATCCATTCGTGCAGGCCGGCATCGAGGCGGCGTAGCGAGTCGAGCGCCAGAAGCGTCGGCTTGAGGTCGCGCGCGTTGCCGAAAGTGCGGTAATCCACGGGATAGGCGATCACCGGCCAGCCGACCGCCCGGAACAGGCCGACCGAGCGCGGCATATGGGCGGCGGAAGTGACCAGCAGCCAGCTCTGGCCCGGCTGCGGGCGGATCAGGTCGCGCGTCATCACGGCATTCTCATAGGTGTTGCGTGAGCGCGTTTCGAAGCGCATCCGCTCCGGCGTCACCCCCAGCGCCAGCCAAAGCTCGCGCACGCCCCGCGCCTCGTCGAGGTCCGTCTCGTCCAGGCTGGCCGAGCCGCCGGTGAAAACGAGCAGGGCCTGCGGATAGCGTCTCGCCAACTCGACGCCGCTCGTCAGCCGCGCGGCCGCTTCCGTCAGGGTCGGCCGACCACGCGCGGCGCCGATGTCCTCGTCGAGGGCGCCGCCCAGCACCACGATGCCGGCCGGCGCGGCCATCGCGATCGGTGGTTGCGGGAAGCGGTCCTCCAGCGGGCGCAGCAGCAGGGCGCTGAGCGGCGAGAAGGCGGCAGCGGCGAAGACGAGCACGGCGCCCACCAGCAGGCCTCGCCCGGCGCGGGCGAAGCGGGTAAGGCACAGGGCCAGACCGCTGCATTGCGCGAGAACGAGAAGATTGAGCGGGTGGAACAGGACGTAGCCGGCGATCTTCGAGGCAGTGAAGAACAAGTCTAGAACTCGCCGCTCTCGTCGGGCTGGACGACGTCATCGTCCGATCGCCCGGGCTCGTCGTCAGGTACGGCGTAGACGCCGCCGAGCCAGCGGTGCAGGTCGATGTCGGCACAGCGCTTCGAGCAGAACGGCGCCGTGACCGCGGCGAGCGCCGGCTTGCCGCAGATCGGGCAGGGCTTGGGCCTGCTGTCGGCTTGGTCGAAGGGGAGTTGGTCGGGCGCCATCCGGAATTCAGCCGGCGGCCAATTCGGCGTCGGTCGGCTCGTGCTGCCCGGCGCCGAGAGTGAAGCCCTCGCCTCCGAGCAGGCTCACCGTCTCGTAGAGCGGCAGCCCGACCACCGCCGAATACGAGCCGACGAGCTTGATCGCGAAGGCGCCGGCCCGGCCCTGGATGGCGTAGCCGCCGGCCTTGCCGCGCCACTCGCCCGACGCGAGGTACCCCTCCAGCTCGTTGCGACTCAGCCGCTTGAAGCGGACCCGCGTTTCGACGAGTCTGCGCCGTGCTGCGCCGCCGGGCGTGAGCAGGCAAACGGCTGTGTGCACGCGGTGCCCGCGCCCGGACAGGAGCCGCAGGCACTGATCGGCCTCGCCCATCAGGTCGCATCTGGGCAGCGTGCGCCGCCCCACGCTGACCACCGTATCGGCGGCCAGAAGAAAGGCGCCGGCAAGGTCGCTGCGCGTGCGCAGCGTGCGCGCGGCGGCGGCGGCCTTTTCATCGGCGAGGCGGACGGCGAGCGAGCGCGGCGACTCGCCCTTGCGCGGTGTTTCGTCGATGTCGGCCGGCAAAAGGGCGATCGGCTCGATGCCGACCTGCTGCAGCAGGGCCAGCCGTCGCGGCGAGGCGGAGGCGAGAACCAGCGCCTGTCGGACGCGCCGTTCGTCCGGGTTGGCCGCCATCGCGCTCGATGTTTCGGCCTTTGCTGTCCCGAGGCTTGTGATCCCGGAGCTTGGCACCGGGCTCTACTTGAAGCGATAGGTGATGCGGCCCTTGCTCAGATCGTAGGGCGTCATTTCCACCAGCACCTTGTCGCCGGCCAGCACGCGGATGCGGTTCTTGCGCATCTTGCCGGCGGTGTGGGCGATGATCTCATGGTCATTTTCCAGCTTCACGCGAAAAGTGGCATTGGGCAGAAGCTCCGCCACCACGCCCGGAAATTCGAGCAGTTCTTCCTTCGACATCGATCATCCTTGAGGAGCCGTGAACGGCAGAACCGCCCGCGGGTCGGCCCCGATGACGGCAGGCCGCGATCCGGCGGGCACGATTTTGGCCGGACCGTAGTGGTTGCGCGCGCGATTGTGAACCGATCTTATCGCGGTGCCCGCACCAGGGCAGCCGCCCCTCAGGTGGGAGGTCGGCCGCCCCGCTGCCACCGGTCCAACGCGGGCGCTTTACCCTGCGGGAGAGCTTGACCGCCCGGTCGCACGCCGGCGCCACCTCAAGGCGCCAGGATCTGTCCCTCGGGCTTGGCGCAGCGGAAGGCATCCGCACGCTCCAGGCGGCGGCGCTGGCGCACGGCGAAGGGAGTGGTCGCGAGATAGGAGAGCGACAGGACGATCATCATTTCCATTGGAAACGTCGCGAGGAGCAGCAGCACGGCCGCGACCGCGAAGAGAACGACGATGAAATAATCCGGCGCGATGCGCCCGATCTTCTTGCCGGAAAAGTGCGGGATGCGGCTCGCCATCAGAAAGGCGACGAAGATCACGTAGGCGATCACCAAAGGCACGGGCAGGCGCGTGTTGGGCTCGACGAAGGACGACAGCTGGAGATACAGGGGCAACAGGCCGACGATCGCGCCCGCCGGTGCCGGCATGCCGGTGAAGAACTGTCCCTGCCAGGGCGGCGGATCGGGCAGGTCCAGCATGGTGTTGAACCGGGCGAGGCGCAGCGCGGCGGCGATCACGAAGATCAGGGCCGCGTACCAGCCGAAGCTCTGGATGTGCTGCAGCGAGGAGAAGTACAAGATCAGCGCCGGCGCGACGCCGAAGTCGACGAAATCGGCGAGCGAGTCGAGTTCCGCTCCGAAGCGTGACGTGCCACGCAGGGCCCGCGCGAGGCGCCCGTCCAGCCCATCGAGAACGGCCGCAACCATGACGGCCACCACCGCGGTAAGGAACTTGCCCTCGACGGCGAAGCGGATCGCGGTCAGCCCGACCGACAAGGCGGCAAGGGTGACGAGATTGGGCAGCACCACTCGAATGGGGATCGCGCGGAAGCGGCGCTGTCGCGGCCCGCGCCGGTCGAGGGCCTTGTTCTCGGCCGATCCTTGGCCGGGCATCGCATCAAAATCTCGCGTCATGGAAGAGCCATGGGCATGCACAATAGGGAGCCGGCCCGATGGCGGCAAGACCGCCTCCTCAGGCCCGATCCGGCGCACGTCGATTGACACGAACGCCGACGGCCACGTATGTGGAGCGCGGGCCCTGGTGGCGGAATTGGTAGACGCGCTGGTTTCAGGTACCAGT
>CAXTMA010000140.1:0-10450 GCA_964245015.1 uncultured Beijerinckiaceae bacterium
ACCTGCACCGGCGTGTCCTTCGCCCACGGCGGCAACGACGGGCAGAAGGGCATGGGGCTCATCATGCTGATCCTGATCGGCGTCGCCCCGACCGCCTACGCCCTCAACCGCACCATGTCGGAGGCCAACACCCCGCACTTCGTCGAAGTCTCGCAAAAGGCGCAGGACGTGTTCAAGGCGCATGCCGGCTCGGCCGCGATCCCGGCGCCCGATCAGGCCCGCAAGGAACTCGGCGAGGCGCTGAAGACCCGCGTCCTCGACAAGCCGGCGGTGTTCGCCGACCTCGCCGCCATCACCGCCGACATCCAGAACGGCGTCCAAAGCTACGGCTCGGTCGGCCGCGTGCCGGCGAGCGCGACGCCCAACCTGCGCAACTCCATGTACCTGACGTCCGACGCGATCCGCCTGATCCCGACCGCCGACGTCAAGCTGTCGGCCGGCGAGGGCCCCGTGCTGAAGTCCTATGCCGGAGAACTGAACAACGGCACCCGCTTCATCCCGCGCTGGGTCAAGGTGTCGGTCGCCATCGCGCTGGGCCTGGGCACGATGATCGGCTGGAAGCGCATCGTGGTGACGGTGGGCGAGCGCATCGGCAAGACGCACCTCACCTACGCCCAGGGCGCGTCGGCGGAAACGGTGGCGGCGGTGACGATCCTGGGCGCGGAAATGTTCGGCCTGCCGGTCTCGACGACGCACATCCTGTCGAGCGGCGTCGCCGGCACGATGTCCGCCAACGGCTCCGGCCTGCAATGGTCGACCGTGCGCTCGATCGCGATGGCCTGGGTGCTCACCCTGCCCTGCGCGATGCTGATCGCCGGCATCCTGTTCGCGATCCTGCGCGTGGTGTTCTGAGCAGCGCGCGCCAGCTCAAGCGCGCTCACCCTTCACCTCCTCGCCGCACGGCGAGGGGGTGTTCTCGGGTTCGGCGGCCTTTTCGGATTTGCGCCTCGCTTCCTTGAGTACCAGCTCGTCGGGGACGATCGTCGCGGCATCCTGGCGGGCCGCCGCCGCCGCGAGATCGATCGGGCGATAATCCCACGCGTCCACGCCGACGTCGCAGGACCGCAGCGTGTCGGGGATCTGCGCGTGGGTGTGGCCGTAGAAGTGCCGTGCCCCGCGCCACAGCCCCGGCCAGGCGCGATGGGCGTAGTGCGCCAGGAACAGCCGCCATTCCACACCCGCCGCATCGTACAGGGCGAGGCGCAGGCTTTCCACCGGCGGGTCGCACCAGGGCAGCTCCAGCACGCGGTTGGTGTCGTGGTTGCCGCGCACCAGGCGCTTGCGCCCGTTGAGGCGGGCGAACACGGCCGCGACATGCTCGCGGCTGGCATTGGCGGCGAAATCGCCGAGGTGCCAAATGTCGTCGCCGGGCGCCACGGTCTCGTTCCAGCGGGCGATCAGGGCCTCGTCATGCGCCTCCACGTCCGCGAACAGGACGCCGCGGAGGCGCAGGATGTGAGCGTCGCCGAAATGCGTGTCGGCGGTGAAGAAGGTCGCCACGCCTAGGTGGCCCGGCGGACGGCGGCGGCGACCGCCTCGCCGCAGGCGGCCGTGGACGTCCGCCCGCCGAGGTCGCGGGTGCAGTGCGCCTTGTCGACCAGCACGCTTTCGATGGCCGCGAGCACGGCCGCGGCGGCGTCCGTCTCGCCCAGGTGATCCAGCATCATCGATCCCGCCCAGATCTGGCCGATGGGATTGGCGATGTTCTGCCCGGCGATGTCGGGCGCCGAGCCGTGCACCGGTTCGAACAGCGAGGGGAACCGACGTTCGGGGTCGATGTTGCCGGCCGGGGCGATGCCGATGGTGCCGGTGCAGGCCGGCCCGAGGTCGGACAGGATGTCGCCGAAGAGGTTCGACGCCACCACCACGTCGAAGCGGTCGGGGTTGAGCACGAAGTGGGCTGCGAGGATGTCGATGTGGTACTTGTCCCGGCGGATGTCGGGGTAGCGGGCCCCCATCGCCTCGACCCGCTCGTCCCAGTACGGCATCGAGATCGAGATGCCGTTCGACTTGGTGGCCGACGTCAGGTGCTTCTTCGGGCGCCGGCGGGCGAGGTCGAAGGCGTAAGCCAGCACGCGGTCGACGCCGTGGCGCGTCATGATCGTTTCCTGCACCACGAACTCGCGCTCGCTGTCGGGAAAGGCGCGGCCGCCGATCGACGAATACTCGCCCTCGGTGTTCTCGCGCACGATCATCATGTCGATGGAGCCCGGCTCGCGGCCGGCGAGGGGCGAGCGCACGCCGGGCATCAGGCGCACCGGGCGCAGGTTGACGTACTGATCGAAGGCGCGACGGAACTGCACCAGCGAGCCCCACAGCGAAACGTGGTCGGGCAAGCTGGCCGGCCAGCCGACCGCGCCGAAGAAGATGGCGTCGTGCCCCCCGATCCGCTCCTTCCAGTTGTCGGGCATCATCGCGCCGTGCTTCGCGTAATAGTCGCAGGAGGCGAACTCGATCGGGTCGAAGGCGAGCCGGAAGCCGAAGCGCTCCGCCGCCGCCTCCAGCACGCGGCAGCCCTGGGGGAGCGTTTCCTTGCCGATGCCGTCGCCGGGGATGGCGGCGATGCGGTAGCTCCGCTTGTCGGACATAGCGAACTCCTGAACTGCAAGCACTCCCAGCCTGCATCGCTCGATCAACACGCCAAGCCGCGATCGGTTGAGGCGGCATTCCGGCCCTGCGGCGAGCGAACTCCTCGCCGGGGCCCGAAGTTGGCGAAGCGTCTGCGAACGCGAGGGAGAGGTGACTTGACGCTGATCGGCGAGGCCCCGTTCCTGCCGGGCTTCCAACTCCACGACGTCGCCGTCGGCGACGGTCTCGCCATCCGCGCGGCTGTCGGCGGCAGCGGACCGCCGCTGCTGCTGCTGCACGGCCATCCGCAGACGCACGTCACCTGGCACAAGGTTGCCCCGCGGCTGGCCGAGCGCTTCCGCGTCGTCGCCGCCGACCTGCGCGGCTACGGCGACAGCTCGAAGCCGGACGGCGGCGACGACCACGTCAACTATTCCAAGCGCGCGATGGCCGCCGACCAGGTCGCGCTGATGCGCCTCCTGGGCCACGACCGCTTCGCGGTGGTCGGCCATGATCGCGGCGGACGGGTCGCCCATCGCATGGCGCTCGACCATCCCGACGCGGTCAGCCGGGTCGCCGTGTTCGACATCGCCCCGACCGCGACGATGTACGCGCGCACCGACAAGGCGTTCGCCACGCGCTATTTCTGGTGGTTCTTCCTGATCCAGCCGGCGCCCTTGCCGGAGCGCATGATCTCGGCCGACGCCGAGTTCTTCCTGCACGCCCACATCGGCCATCAGGTCAAGACGTCGGGCGCGACCGGGCCGGCCATCTTCGCCGAATACCTGCGCTGCTATCAAAGCTCGATCCCTGCGATCTGCGAGGACTACCGCGCCGCCGCCACGATCGACCTCGCCCACGATGCCGCCGACGCCGAACGCCGGATCGCCGTGCCGCTGCTCGCCCTGTGGGGCGGCGAGGGCACGGTGGGCGCGCTCTACGACGTGCTCGACACCTGGCGCGACAAGGCTCTCGACGTACGCGGCCGGGCGCTGCCGTGCGGGCATTGCCTGCAGGAGGAAGAGCCCGACGCCGTGCTCGCGGAGCTGCTCGCCTTTCTGTAAAGCAGTGTCGGGCTTGGCCGTCAGTGCCGGGCGAAGATGATCTGCCCGACCGTCAGCAGCAACTCGGCCAGGATCAACCCGACGACGAGCAGCTCCAGCCGGGTCGAACGGTCGGCGTCGATGATGTCGGTCAGCGCCCGGGCGGTTTCGGCGATCACGTCGAGCTTGCGCTTCAAGGTCTGCGCCCGCTCCTTCAGCTCGTATTCGTCCTCCAGCCGGGCGTACAGGCGCTCCAGGTCCGGGCGATCCCACAGAACGTCGGGTTTCTCCTCCACCGCGACGCGGCCGGACACGCGGTGCTGGACCAGCAGCGTCTGCCCGATCAGCTTGAGCACGGAGCGGCGCTGGCGCGGGACTTGGCCCTGGGCGGACAAGCGCGCGGCGAAGGGCTCGATCACGTCGAAAACGGCATTCACCTCGCGTTCGTCGCGGCCGAGCGACACCGACTTCGCCATCGCGTCGGCGACGACCAGCAGGCGCGCCGGCGACAGGTCCCGCAGTTCCATCGCGCCGCCGGGCGGGATGCGGTCCTCGCCCTCGCCGACGACGACCAGGGTGGCCGTTTCGTCGTCGATGTGGGCGTGCGGACCGGACAAACGTGCCTTGATCTGGCCGATCACCTCGTCTTCTTCGAGCGGCGACAGGCCGACGGTGACGGCGACGCCGAAGCGGTAGAGCACGACCAGCCCGCCGGCGCCGGCGCGGAAGGCCAGCGGGTTGGCCGAGAGCGTATCCGCCCGCTCCAGGCCGGCGGCATCGATGCGGTCGCCCAGGAGCAAGGCGCGAGCGGTGGCGCGCGGCGCGGCGACGATCACGAGGTCGGAGGCGGTCACGCGCCACCCGATCCCCGACCGGCTTGCCCGGCAAAGCGGTCGCGCCAGCTCGGCAGCGCACCGGGGAAGGGCAGCGCGGTCGCCTCGTAAACCGCGCGGGCGATGGCGCGGGCGAGGCAGTCGGCGGCCAGCGAGCCGATCGCCAGCACGTCGCCCACCTCGGGCTGGCGCGCGACCCGTGCGGTCGCGGCGGCGAACACCGTATCGCCATCCATCGCGGCGTGGCACGGCCGCAGGGCGCGGGCGAGCCCGTCCTGCGCCATCACGGCGACGCGCTTGGCCTCGACCCGGCTCAGGCGCGCATCGGTGGCGACGACGGCGACCGTCGTGTTGAGCGGCGTGTTGCCCGGCGGCTGGGAGCCCTTGACGCGAAGGTCGAGGGCATCGTCCGGCCAGCGGGACGGCCAGCCCAGGCCGCCGAACTCGCCGCCCGATGTCCACCGGCGCTCGAAGGGTGCGGCCCAGAAATGCGGCGTGTCGCCGACCGTGGCCGAGCCCAGCGCGTTGACGGCGACCAGGGCGCCGACGATGAAGCCGCCGAGGGTCGCCGCGCTGGCGCTGCCGAGGCCGCCCTTGGCGGTGGCGGTGGTGGCGCCGAGCCCGGCGCCGACGCTGCCCAGCACCACAGCCTGTCCGGCGACCGCCGCCTCCGCCGCCGCGCGGCCGAGGTGCCAATACACCGGCTCGCACCCCCACGCCTTGTCGCCGCCGTTGCCGAGGTCGAACAGGATCGCGCCGGGTACGATCGGTACCCGCGCTTCGCCCACGGCGAAGCCCCTGCCCTGCCGCCGCAGCACGGCCTGGACGCCGCCCGGCGCATCGAGGCCGAAGGCCGACCCGCCGGACAGGACCAGGGCGTCGACCCGTTCCACGCTCATGCCGGGTTCGAGCAGCGCCGCGTCGCGCAGGCCGGGAGCGCCGCCGCCGACCGCCACCGAGGCGACGCAGGGCTCGTCGAAGATCACGACGGTGACGCCGCTGCCGATGCGCGCATCCCCGGCCTGACCGATGCGGAGGCCGGCGACATCGGCGAGGCAGTTGCGCGACGGCATCGTCATCCCACGAAGTCCGCGGCCTCGTAGCCTTGAAGGTAGAGCAGCGCGGTGAGGTCGCAATGGTCGATCCTGGCACGGGCGACCGCAGCCACCGCCGGCGTGGCGGCGAAGGCGACGCCGAGCCCGGCTTCCTCCAGCATGGCGAGATCGTTCGCCCCGTCGCCGACGGCCAGCGTGTCGGCGATCGTCAGTCCCATCTCCTCGCACGTGCGGCGCAGGATGTCGGCCTTCGCCGCGCGACCGAGGATCGGCTCGCGCACCCGTCCGGTGAGCCGGCCTTCGGCCACCTCCAGCACGTTGCCGTGATGCCGGTCGAACCCGACTTCCTCGGCGACCCGGGCGGTGAACAGGGTGAAGCCGCCCGAGGCGAGCACGGTTGTGGCGCCGTTGGCCCGCATGGTGGCGACCAGCGTCGCCGCGCCGGGATTAAGCGTCAGCCGCCCGGCGACACGCTCGGCATCCTCCAAGGCGAGGCCGGCGAGCTGGGCGACGCGCTCGCGCAAGGATTGCTCGAAGCCGGCCTCGCCGCGCACGGAGCGCCGGGTCAGCTCGGCCACCTCCGCCGCCCGGCCGGACGCCCGCCCGAGTTCATCGATGCTTTCCCCGGCGATGATCGTCGCATCCATGTCGGCAACGAGCAGGCGCCTGCGCCGCCCGGTCGCCGGCTGCACCACCACGTCGATCGGATCGTCGCCGAGCACACGGCGCGCCGCCTCGCTCCAGCGCGGGTTGCCGGAGCGGGGCGGGGGTGCGAAGGGGATGTCGGCCGCGACGCCGGAGGAAAGCCACCGCGCCGTGCCGGCGCCGGGAAGGACCGCCGCGACTTGGTCGAGATGCCACCGCGTCAGGACGGCGGGTGTCACCAAGGTCGCCACATGCGTCATGGCCGATCAGCAGAACCAGCAGGGAGAGCACGCAGGTGAGCCGCGTCGATCGGCCGGACGCCTTCCTCATCGCAGGGCCGAGCGCGAGCGGCAAGTCGGCCCTGGCCATCGCCTTGGCCGAGCGCATCGATGGAGTGGTGGTGAACGCCGATTCCATGCAGGTCTACGCGGACCTGCGCATCCTGACGGCCCGCCCGAGCGAGGCGGACCTGGCGCGCGCGCGCCACGCCCTGTTCGGCACGGTTGACGGTGCGACGGCCCATTCGGTCAGCCGCTGGCTGGCCGATGCCGGCCGCGTGCTGGAAGACGTTCGCGAAGCCGGCCGGGTGCCGATCGTGGTCGGCGGGACGGGACTCTACCTCAAGGCGCTGGTTCACGGCCTCTCGGCGATCCCCGCTGTTCCCCCCGGCATCCGCGCGGACGTTCGTGCCGCGGCGCAGGGCCGGTCGCCGAAGGCCCTCCATGCCGCCCTCGCCGAGCGAGACCCCGTCACCGCGCAACGGCTGCGGCCGAGCGATCCCCAGCGCATCATCCGCGCCCTGGAGGTTCATGCCGCCACCGGGCGCAGCCTCGCCTCGTTCCACGACGTGCGCGAAGCGCCGCTGCTCGACCTCGCCCGCTGCCCGGCGGTGGTGCTGGCGCCGGAACGGCCGGTGCTGCGGGCGAGGCTGGACCAGCGATTCGACGCGATGATGGCCGAGGGTGCGTTGGCCGAGGTCGGCAGGCTTGCCGCACGGCGCCTCGACCCTGCGCTGCCGGTGATGCGCGCGCTCGGCGTCCCGCATTTGCTGCGACACCTGCGCGGCGACATCGGGCTCGATGAAGCGGTAGCCTTGGCCAAGAGCGAAATCCGCCGCTACGCCAAGCGGCAGGAAACCTTCGCCCGCCATCAGCTCGCCGGCTTCCAACCGATGCCGCCGGAGCAGGCGGAAGCTTGGCTGCAACACGCGTCCTCGATGCGGCGGACCTAAGCAGGTTTCACAAAAGCGCCCCGCAGTTACGCGATCCAAACCTGCGGCTTGGCAAGGGACTGAACAGGTGAAGCGTTGGCCTGCCAACGCGAATCTGCTCAGTTGTAGGTGCGGCCGAGCGGCCCGAGGTCGGTGCCGCCGCCGGGCCCGTAATAGCCGGCGAAGTAGGGTGAGCCGTAGCCGTCCGAGCCGCTGAAGACGCCGTAGCTCGCCCGATTGCCGAAGCCGTACACGCTGTCGCCCGGCAGGGCGAAGCCGTAGCCGCCGTTGCCGTTGGTCAGCGCGTCGGTGATCACCGTCTGGCGCACGGCCGCCGCCTGCCTGTCGCGATGGATCGCCGCCGCGACGCGGTAAGGCTGCGGCAGCCGGTAGAATCCGAAACCGGTCCCCGGCCCGTCGCTGACCAGTTCGCGGCCGTTGCCGCTTCCACGACGGGCGGCGTGGTCGTAGCCGACGCTGGCGTTGAAGCGATGCTGGCGCGGCGCCGCCGAGGCGGGAAGCGCCGACAGAAGTGCGAGAAGGACGGTGCCGCCGAGGGTGCCGGTACGCCGGGCGGTACAACGCGATGCGGTGAATTTCATCGACCCTCTCCTCGGTGCGGAAACGCTTCGGCTGTTCAACGATCTTGATGCACTACGAACAAGCGGGCGGGACCGTTCGTTCCCCGTCGGGAAGCGTCAGGGCTCATGCGGCCACGTTGCCCGACCCGGCGCGTGACGGTAGGAAGGTCATTCAGGTGGCCTTCCCTACGGCAGCCATCCTGCCGTCATCGGCCGGCGGCGCTGAACGGCGGCGATGGCGCGATCCTGCCGGGACGCAGCCCGGATCTGCCGAGATCGCCGGCCGCGCCGGCATCCTTGATGCTCAGCGGCCTGCGGGCATGGCGCGGGCGACGAGGCCACGATCTAATTGCCGGGAACGGAGTGCCTGATGGCGGATGAGTTCGACGACATCTTCGGTGCGGCGCCGGACGGCTCGACCGTGGGCTTGCTGCGCCTGCGCAACGAGCATCTCGCCGTTGGGCTGACGAATTACGGCGCGCGGCTGCTGTCGATCGAGGCGCCCGACCGCGACGGCCGATGCGACCATGTCCTGCTCGGCTTCGACCGTCTCGACATGATCCTCAAGGCCGGCTCGTTCGGCGCCACGCTCGGACGCTACGCCAACCGCATCGCCGGCGGCCACTTCACCCTCGACGGCAAATCCTACCGGCTTTCCATCAACGATGGCGCCAACACCCTGCACGGCGGCAAGCAGGCGATGGCCAAGCAGTTCTGGCGCGTGGCCGACCGCGACGGCCGCTCGATCCGCTTCACCCTGACCAGTCCGGCCGGCGACCAGGGCTTTCCCGGCGAACTCACGGCGACGGCAACCTACACCCTGGATGGCGACACGCTGCGCCTGACCCTGGAGGCCACCGTCAGCGAGCCCTGTCCGGTCAACCTCAGTTCGCATCCTTATTTCAATCTTGCCGGCGCGGCGGCGCTGGACGTGTGCGACCATTTCCTCGAAGTGCCGGCCAGTCGATACTTGCCGACCGACGCGCAGCAGATCCCGACCGGCGAACGCCGACCCGTCGCCGGCACCGCCTTCGATTTCCGCACGCCGGCCCTGCTCGGGCCGCGCATCCGCGGCACCGATCCGCAGCTCCTCTTCGCGCGCGGCTACGATCATTGCTTCCTGCTCGACGGCGAGCCGGGCACGCTGCGCCTCGCGGCGCGCCTCACCCACGAGGCGAGCGGGCGGGTGATGGAGGTGCACACCGATCGCGACGGGTTGCAGGTGTACACCGGCAACAGCCTCGACGGCTCGCTGATCGGCTTCGGCGGCACCTACCGCATGACCGCCGGCCTCGCGCTGGAAGCGCAGGCCTTTCCCGACGCGCCCAATCACCCGGACTTCCCCTCGACCGTGCTGCGCCCGGGCGAGCGCTTTCACGCGACCGTCGCAACCCGCTTCACCACCGCCTGAGGGCGCAGCCCACGCGAATGCCGCTCCCTCCCCGGTGGCAGCCGATAGCGCCTCGACCAACCGTTCCTGCTCGGCGGCGGCGGTGATCGCATCCAGCGGCAGACGGATCAGGCCGCCTCCATCGTCGGGCCGGCCGTAGCGCACCCTCACCTGGGAGAGGGAAGGAATTTGTGGGGCTTGCGCGCATGAATGCCGTGCCCGCGCAAGGCAGCGAGCCCGCGCTCGCCGCACCGCCTGACGCGAGAGCGTCGGACCGAGAAGCGCGCCCGCGCACCGAGGCGGGTCGCGGAGTCGCGGGGCGGAACCGGGCACGGTCCGGCCGATTCTTCGGCCATGCCGCACCTGCCCCAAGCCGCTTCGCCGATTGCCCCAACCGCGCGGATGAAACCGACAATTCGGCGCGCGGCGTTCGTGCCGACGGATGAGCTGCGCATCAAGGCTCTGGAGGTGCACCGGCGCCTTGGGCAGGAGTTCGGGCTGCCGATCCCCTACTTCCACAACCTCGATCCCTTGAGCGAGCTTGTCTCCTCGCTTCTGTCGCACCGGACCCGCAACGCGGACTCGGGCCGCGCCTTCAAAGCCTTGCGGCTTCGCTTTCCCGACTGGGCGCAGGTCATCGACGCCGACCTTGCCGAAATCGAAGCGCTGATCCACGGCGTGACCTGGCCCGAAGCCAAGGCGCCGCGCATCCGGCAGGTACTGCGCGACGTGCGCGAGCGTCATGGCGCGCTTTCCCTCGACTTCCTAGCCGACATGGAACCGGAGGCGGCGCGATCCTGGCTTGCCGCGATTCCGGGCGTCGGGCCCAAGACCAGCGCGGCCGTGCTGTCCTTTTCCACGCTGCGCATGCCGGCGTTGCCGGTCGACAGTCACCACCATCGTGTCGCGCAGCGGTTGGGGCTCATCGGATCCAACGTCGACGTCGGACCGGCCCACGACGCCCTGCGAGCGCTGCTGCCCGCCGATTATACGGCACAGGACCTGTACGACGATCACGAGCTCCTGATGCTGCACGGGCAGAAGACCTGCCACTTCCGCACTCCCGCTTGCGGCCGGTGCCGGTTGCTCGACCAGTGTCCCACCGGGCGGGCGCGAAACGTCTAG
>CAXTMA010000141.1:0-10445 GCA_964245015.1 uncultured Beijerinckiaceae bacterium
GAGCGCCGCCGCGGCGCGGCTGGCGCGCATCAGGGTCAGCTCGCCGCGCAGCCCGTCGGTGCCGAGCGCGAGGCACAGCCGCGCCGCCTGCTCCAGCACGCTGTCGGGCACCTCCACGGTGGCCAGGGCGGCCTTGGCGGCGACGATCCCGTCGCGCACGGCCGCCTCGGCGCCGGCCCATTCGGTCGCGAAGGCCGCGGGATCGCGCTCGAAACGGTCGCGCCGGCGCACCACCTCGACCCGCTCGGCGAGACCGCCCGGCGTGCGCACTTCCACGCTGAGGCCGAAGCGGTCGAGCAACTGCGGGCGCAGCTCGCCTTCCTCCGGGTTGCCGGTGCCGACCAGCACGAAGCGGGCGGGGTGGCGCACCGACAGGCCCTCGCGCTCGACCACGTTCTCGCCGGACTGAGCGACATCGAGCAGCAGGTCCACGAGGTGGTCCTCCAGCAGGTTGACCTCGTCGATGTAAAGGAAGCCGCGGTTGGCGCGGGCGAGGAGGCCGGGCTGGAAACGCTTCACGCCCTGCGTCAGCGCCATTTCCAGGTCGAGCGCGCCGACGACGCGGTCTTCCGTGGCGCCGAGCGGCAGGTCCACCACCGGCACAGCCCGCGATCGCGACGGCAAGGGAGGCAACGAAGGGCCGGAGCGGGCGCGGCACTCGTCGCAGAGCGCCGCCGGCGCGGCCGGGTCGCAGCCGTAGGGGCAGCCGTCCACCGCCTGCATCGGCGGCAGCAGAGCGCTGAGCGCACGCACGGCCGTCGACTTGCCGCTGCCCCTGTCGCCCAGGATCAGCACGCCGCCGACGCCCGGGTCCACGGCGCAGATCAGGATGCCGAGCTTCATCTCGGCCTGTCCGGCGATGGCGGAAAAGGGAAAGGCGATGGACATAAGGGTGAGACGGGCTCGAACGGACGCGGGTCAGGCACTGAAACAGGTGAACGAAGGCGCGCGAGGGCGGGGCATGCGGGGGAACCTTGCGTCAGCCGATGCGCTCCTGCAAGCCGGTTGGGCATGCCGGCCCCGCCGGACGAAAGGAGAGTGCCGTGACGCCAGCGGAGGACGCCGGGAACGAAGCGGGAAACGACGCGGGCCGGAAAGGGGAGGGGGCGGCCGGCGGCCGCTTCGATGTTCTCGCCCTTGCCGGCGACCTGCCGGAAACGGCCGAGACCATGCTCGCCGACATCTATCTCCGCGACTGCGCGGGTTCGAGCGCGCGCATCTTCAAGGTCTACCGGCCGGTGCCGGCGCACTTCCATCGCGGTTGCGACGAATACCTCTACGTGGTCTCGGGACGCGGCACCTTCTGGATGGGCGATGCCGCCGATGCGGCGGAGTGCCGGCCCGGCCAGCTGATCTGCTTTGCCCGGAACGTCGTGCACGCGATCCCCGCCATCATCGAAACGCCGCTGATCGTCCTGGCCATCGACGCGCCGCGCCGCGCGCCGACCGATATCACCTTCGTCGACCCCGACGACGGCTCGCCCGAGACCTTCATGGCGCGCAACGCGCGGGGTTGAGGCAACGCGCTGGGTTGAGACGGCAACTCCGAGCATTCTTCGTGCGCCGTCAGGCCTCGTCGGGAACGCCCGCCTGAGAGAGGCTGTTGAGCAGCACCGGTACGCAGGCACGCCCGCCCGCGCCAAGTGGACGGAGTTCGTCACATGACCAATCGCATCCTGCTGATCGGGGTGGCCGCCCTCGGCTTCCTTTCGGCTCCGGCGGCGGCCAAGGACATGACCGCGGCCGAGTTCATGAAGGCCGCCAACACCGACAAGGACCAGACCCTCTCCAAGGCCGAGATCGAGGCCTATGCCAAGAAGAAATTCGCCGAGATCGAGAGCGACAAGGACAAGACGCTCGATGAGAAGGAGCTGCAGGGCCGCCTCAGCGCTGCCGGCCTCACGGCCGCCGACACGGACAAGGACAAGACCGTGGATGAAGCGGAGTTCGTCGGCTATGCCGGGAAGCTGTTCGATCAGGCCAACTCGAACGCCGACAAGACCCTCGACCTGAAGGAACTCGAGTCGCCGGCCGGCCAGAACCTCATCATGCTGCTCCACTGACCCCGCGCATTCGGATCGGCGTCCTGCCCCGCCCCGATGACCCGCCCGCGCGTTCGCCGCGGCGGCGCTTGCCTGATCGCGGGGAGGCCGGCCGTTGATCGGCCGGCTCGCACCCGCGATCTTCGTGCTGCTGTGGGCCTCCGGCTTCGTGGTGGCGCGGCTCGTGCGCCCCTTCGTCGAGCCGGAAGGTTTCGTCACGCTGCGCTTCGCCCTCAGCGCCGGGGTTCTCATCGCGATCGCCGGGATCGGCAGGGCGCCCTGGCCGCGCACCCTGGGCGGTTGGGCCAACAGCCTGATGGCCGGAGTGCTGATGCAGGGCGTCTACGTCGGCGGCGTGTTCTGGTCCATCAAGCACGGCTTGGCCGCCGCCGTCGCCGCCCTGATCTCCGGCACCCAGCCCCTGCTGACGGGGGCCCTCGCCGGACCGCTGCTGCGCGAGCACGTCAGCCGGCAGCGCTGGCTCGGCATCGCCGTGGGATTTTTCGGCGCGGTGCTCGTTCTTCTGCCCGACCTGCGCGGTGCCACGGCGGTGCCGCTGCCGGCCGTTGCCGCCTGCGTCCTGGGAACGGCCGGCATCACGTTGGGCACGATCTGGCAGAAGCGGATCGGCGCCGCGACGGACCTGCGCAGCGGCGCCGCGATCCAGCTCGTCGGCGGCGTCGCCGTCACCTTGCCGGCCGCGCTGTTCTTCGATGGCCACACCCTGGCGGGCGCGGCGATGGCGAATACGCCCCGCGTCTGGATCGGCTTGGCCTGGGCGGTGCTCGTCGTATCGGTGTGCACGACGCTGCTGCTGCTGCGACTGCTGCGCGAGGGGGCGGTGGCGCGCGTGACGGCGCTGTTCTACCTCGTGCCGCCGGTCACGGCGGTGATGACGCTCGCTCTCTTCGGCGACGCGTTGGAACCGGTGCAGATCGCCGGCATGGGCGTGGCTGCCATCGGCGTCGCCTTGGCCAACCGCGGCTGAGGTCGGCCGGCCGCGCCCATGCAGACGATCGACGTTCGGGCTGGCGCATTCTCCATCGTGCTCTGCGCAGGAGAGAGCCTGCGGCATCCCAGTGCCGTTTCCTCCGGGGACGATACCATCCGTTCGCTTCGGTGCACCGGCGCGCGAAGCCTCAGCGCGGCAGCACCGTCTGACCCATCAGCGCCTTGTCGACGGCGTGGGCGGCCTGCCGGCCTTCCCGGATCGCCCACACCACCAGGCTCTGCCCACGCCGCATGTCGCCGCAGGCGAAGACCTTGGCGACCGAGGAGGCGTAGCTCTTCTGGTCGGCGACGACGTTGCCGCGCCGGTCGAGCGCGACGCCGAGCGTTGCCAATAGCCCTTCAGGGATCGGCGACACGAAGCCCATCGCCAGCAGCACCAATTCGGCCTTCAGCTCGAAGCCGCTGCCGTCCTGCTCCTGGAACCTGCCGTCGACCTTGACGCATCTCAGCGCCTTGACGTTGCCGTCCTTGTCGCCCTCGAACGCCTTGGTCAGCACGGAAAAGTCGCGGTTGGCGCCTTCCTCGTGCGAGGACGAGGTGCGCAGCTTCAGCGGCCAGTCCGGCCACGTCAGCATCTTGTTCTCCTTGGCCGGCGGCTCCGGCATGATTTCGAGCTGCGTCACCGACAAGGCGCCCTGGCGGATCGAGGTGCCGATGCAGTCCGATCCGGTGTCGCCGCCGCCGATCACGATCACATGCTTGCCGGTGGCGAGGATGGGATCGTTGGTGGTCAGCGCCTCGTGGCCGACGCGGCGGTTCTGCTGCGGCAGGAAATCCATCGCGTAGTGCACGCCGTGCAGCTCGCGGCCGGGCACGGGGAGGTCGCGCGGCTTCTCGGCGCCGCCCGACAGCACCACGGCATCGTACTCGGCGACGAGGTCCTCGCCCTTGACGTCGATGCCGACGTTGGTGTTGCAGCGGAACACCACGCCCTCGCCCTCCATCTGCTCGACCCGGCGGTCGATCAGGTGCTTCTCCATCTTGAAGTCGGGGATGCCGTAGCGCAGCAGGCCGCCGGCCTTCGCGTTCTTCTCGAAGACGTGGACCTCATGGCCGGCGCGGGCGAGCTGCTGGGCGCAGGCCATGCCGGCCGGCCCGGAGCCGATCACCGCGATGCGCTTGCCGGTCGGCTCGCCGAAGCGCTCGGGCCGGATCCAGCCGCTGGCGAAGGCGCGGTCGACGATGGAGCACTCGATCGTCTTGATGGCGACCGGCGCGTCGTTGATGTTGAGGGTACAGGCGGCTTCGCACGGCGCCGGGCAGATGCGCCCGGTGAATTCGGGGAAGTTGTTGGTCGAATGGAGGTTGCGCGAGGCTTCCTCCCAGTTGCCGCGATACACCAGATCGTTCCAGTCGGGGATCTGGTTGTTGACCGGGCAGCCGTTGTGGCAGAACGGAATGCCGCAATCCATGCAGCGCGCGCCCTGGTCCCGCAGCGCCTCCTCGGAGATCGGCAGGACGAATTCCTTGTAGTTCCGGATCCGGTCGGCCGCCGGCGCGTAGCGCCGGTCGAAGCGATCGATTTCCAGGAAGCCCGTGACCTTGCCCATTTCATCCCCAGAACAGTTCGGCACGGCCTCCGGCACGCGGCCGGACACCTTTTGTTAATCGCGCCCTACCCATTGCGCCACCACGGCAGGATCGCAAGTCGCCAAGCGGACCCGCCCGGCGCTCGACCGGGACTCAGGCCCCGGCGGTTTCGAGGATCTGGTTCTCCGTCAAGGCGAGCTTTTCCATCGCCTGGCGGTATTCCACCGGCATGACCTTGCGGAACTTGCTCAAGGTCGTCCGCCAGTCGGCGAGAAGCGCCTGCGCGCGGCCCGAGCCGGTCAGCGACGCATGCCGCTCGACCAGGAGCCGCAGCCGCGCCGCGTCGAACTTGGTGAGATCGCCCACGATCTTCACCTTGCCGCAGCGCAGCGCCTCGTAGGCCTGCCTGTAGGCCGCCGGGTTCTCCACCTCGTCATCGGTGATCTCAGCCAGATCCACCATCGCCAGGTTGCAGCGGCACTCGAAGGTGCCGGCCTCGTCATAGACGTAGGCCACGCCGCCCGACATGCCGGCGGCGAAGTTGCGGCCGGTGTTGCCGAGAACGAGGACGACGCCGCCGGTCATGTACTCGACGCCATGGTCGCCCGTGCCCTCGACGACCGCGATCGCCCCGGAATTGCGCACGCCGAAGCGCTCGCCGGCGATGCCGTTGAAGTAGCATTCGCCGTCGGTGGCGCCGTAAAGGGCGGTGTTGCCGACGATGATCGAGTCTTCCGGCACGATCGCGGTGTTCGCCGGCGGCCGCACGATGATGTGCCCGCCCGACAGGCCCTTGCCGACGTAGTCGTTGGCTTCACCTTCCAGTTCCAGCGTGACGCCCTTGGCGAGGAACGAGCCGAAGCTCTGCCCGGCCGTGCCCTTGAGCTTCACGGTGATCGTGTCGTCGGGCAGGCCCTCCTCGCCGTGCAGCTTGGCGATGGTGCCAGACAGCATCGCGCCGGTGGTTCGGTCGGTGTTGGCGATGGTTTCGCTGATGACCACGGGCTCGCCGCGATCGATCGCGCGCCGCGCCTGCTCGATCAGGCGGCGGTCCAGCACCTTCTCCAGCCGATGATCCTGGACATGCACCTGATGGACCGGGTCGTCGCCGTAGGGCCTGGGCTTCAGGAACAGCCTGGAAAAGTCGAGCCCCTTGGCTTTCCAGTGCTCGACCACCTGGGCTCGGTCGAGCATCTGCATCTGCCCGATCATCTCGTTGAAGCGGCGGTATCCCATCGCCGCCATCAGCTCGCGCACTTCCTCGGCGACGAAGAAGAAGAAGTTGATGACGTTCTCCGGCGTGCCGACGAACTTCTTGCGGAGGTAGGGGTCCTGGGTGGCGACGCCCACCGGGCAGGTGTTGAGGTGGCACTTGCGCATCATGATGCAGCCGGCGGCGATCAGCGGCGCGGTGGCGAAGCCGAACTCGTCGGCGCCGAGCAGGGCGCCCACGATCACGTCGCGCCCGGTGCGCAGGCCGCCGTCGACCTGGACGGCGATGCGCGAGCGCAACCGGTTCAGCACCAGGGTCTGATGCGTCTCGGCCAGCCCGATCTCCCAAGGGCTGCCGGCGTGCTTGATGGAGGTCAGCGGCGAAGCGCCGGTGCCGCCCTCGAAGCCCGACACGGTGACGTGGTCGGCCCGGCCCTTGGACACGCCGGCCGCCACCGTGCCGACGCCGATCTCGCTGACGAGCTTCACCGACACGGCGGCGTCGGGGTTGACGTTCTTCAGGTCATAGATGAGCTGCGCCAGATCCTCGATCGAGTAGATGTCGTGGTGCGGCGGCGGCGAGATCAGGCCGACGCCCGGCGTCGAGTGCCGCACCTTGGCGATCTTGGCATCCACCTTGTGACCGGGCAGCTGGCCGCCTTCGCCGGGCTTGGCGCCCTGCGCCATCTTGATCTGCAGCATGTCGGCGTTGACGAGGTACTCCGCCGTCACGCCGAAGCGTCCCGAGGCGACCTGCTTGATCGCCGAGCGCTTGCTGTCGCCGTTGGCCATCGGCTTGTAGCGGTCGGCTTCCTCGCCGCCCTCGCCGGTGTTGGACCGGCCGCCGATGCGGTTCATCGCGATCGCCAGCGTGGTGTGCGCCTCGAGCGAGATCGAGCCGTAGCTCATCGCGCCGGTGGCGAAGCGCTTCACGATGTCGGCCGCGCTCTCGACCTCCTCCAGGGGCACCGGCTCGCGGCCGTCCTCGGCGGCAGGGCGGATGCGGAACAGGCCGCGGATGGTGAGCAGCCCCTCCTCCTGCTCGTTGAGCAGCTTGGCGTATTCCCGGTAGCGTTCCCGGGCGTTCTTGTCGCCGGCCTCAGCGCGCACGGCGTGCTGCAGCAGCGACACCGACTGCGGGGTCCAGGAGTGCGTTTCGCCGCGCACGCGGTACATGTAGTTGCCGCCGACATCGAGCGCCGAGCGGTACACCGGCGAGTCGCCGAAGGCGTCGCGGTGACGGTAGGCGCTTTCCTGCGCCACTTCGGCGAGGCCGACACCGCCGATGCGCGATGCCGTGCCGGTGAAGTACTGTCGCACGAAGTCTTCGGCGAGGCCGACCGCGTCGAAGATCTGCGCACCGCAGTATGACTGATAGGTGGAGATGCCCATCTTGGACATCACCTTGAGCAGGCCCTTGCCGATCGACTTGATGTAGTGCTTGACCGCCTTCTCCGAATTCACCGACTCGGGGAACTGCCGGCCGAGGCCGGCCAGGGTCTCGAAGGCGAGATAAGGGTTGATCGCCTCCGCGCCGTAGCCGGCGAGCAGGGCGAAGTGGTGGACCTCGCGCGCTTCGCCGGTTTCGATCACCAGGCCGACGGAAGTGCGCAGGCCGGTGCGGATGAGGTGGTGGTGCACCGCCGCGCAGGCGAGCAGCGCCGGGATCGGGATGCGGTCGGCGCCGAGCAGGCGATCGGACAGGATGATGATGTTGTAGCCGCCCGACACGGCCTGATCGGCGCGCGAGCACAGGCGATCAAGGGCGAGCGCCATGCCGTCGGCGCCCGACTGCGAAGCGTAGGTGATGTCCAGCGTCTTGGTGTCGAAGGCGTCTTCCAGCGCACCGATGGAGCGGATCTTCTCCAGGTCGCCGTTGGTCAGGATGGGCTGCCGGACCTCCAGCCGCTTGCGCTTGGAATTGCCCCTGTGGTCGAGGATGTTCGGCCGCGGCCCGATGAAGGACACGAGGCTCATCACCAGTTCCTCGCGGATCGGGTCGATGGGCGGATTGGTGACCTGGGCGAAGTTCTGCTGGAAGTAGGTGTAGAGCAGCTTGTTCTTGTTCGACAGCGCCGAGATCGGCGTGTCCGTGCCCATCGAGCCGATCGCCTCGGCGCCGGTGATGGCCATCGGCTTCATCAGCAGGTTGAGGTCTTCCTGGGTGTAGCCGAAGGCCTGCTGGCGATCGAGCAGCGAAACGTCGCCGCGCGACACCCGCGACTCGACGTCGTCCAGCTCTTCCAGCACGATCTGGGTGCGCGCGACCCACTTGCCGTAGGGGTGCAGGGAGCTGAGGTGGTCCTTCATCTCGTCATCCGAGATGATGCGGCCCTGTTCAAGGTCGACCAGCAGCATCTTGCCCGGCTGCAGGCGCCACTTGCGTACGATCTTCTCCTCGGGGATCGGCAGCACGCCCGACTCCGAGGCCATCACCACGAGGCCGTCGTCGGTGACGAGGTAGCGGGCCGGACGCAGGCCGTTGCGATCGAGCGTGGCGCCGATCTGCCGGCCGTCGGTGAAGGCCACGGCGGCGGGACCGTCCCACGGCTCCATCATCGAGGCATGGTATTCATAAAAGGAGCGGCGGGTGTCCTCCATCAGCGGATTGCCGGCCCAGGCCTCGGGGATCAGCATCATCATCGCGTGGGCGAGCGAATAGCCGCCCTGCACCAGGAATTCGAGCGCGTTGTCGAAGCAGGCCGTGTCGGACTGTCCCTCGTAGGAGATCGGCCACAGCTTGGTGATGTCCTCGCCAAACAGGTCGGACGTCACCGAGGCTTGGCGCGCCGCCATCCAGTTCACGTTGCCGCGCAGCGTGTTGATCTCGCCGTTGTGGGCAACGAAGCGGAAGGGGTGGACGAGCTGCCAGGAGGGGAAAGTGTTGGTGGAGAAGCGCTGGTGCACGAGCGCCAGAGCCGACACGAAGTCGGGGTCGCGCAGGTCGTGAAAGTAGCGGCCGAGCGAGTCGGCCAGCAGCAGGCCCTTGTAGATGATCGTGCGCGACGACATCGACACGGCGTAGTAGCCGGCGAAGCGCGGATCGCCCTTGGAGAACACCGCGTTGGAGATCGCCTTGCGCAGCACGTACAGGCGCCGCTCGAACAGGTCGGGCGTCGCATGCGCCTCGCCGCGGCCGATGAACACCTGCTTGATGAACGGCTCGCTCGCCACCACGCTCTCGCCGAGCACGCTCGAATCGACGGGCACGTCGCGCCAGCCGAGCAGCCGGAAGCCTTCCGCCGCGATCGTGGCCTCGGCGATCGCCTCGATGTCGGCGCGCCCGCCCTCGTGGCGGGGCAGGAACAGCATGCCGATGGCGTACTCGCCCGGCGCCGGCAGGGCGATGCCGAGCTTGGCCGCCTTCTTGGCGAAGAAGCCGTGCGGGATCTGGGCCAGCATGCCGCAACCGTCGCCGGCCTTGGGGTCGGCGCCGGTGGCGCCGCGGTGGTCGAGGTTGAGCAGGATCTGCAGACCCATCGCCACGATGGCGTGGGACTTCTCGTTGTGCAGATTGGCCACGAAGCCGACGCCGCAGGCATCGCGCTCGTTGGCGGGATCATAAAGGCCCTGCGCCGGAGGGAGGCCGGGGTCGCGCATGACGATGTCGCGGCGCACGCTGGGGTCGAGCGGCGACTTGGGAAGGGGCGCGGGGCGGATGTGGCCCGTATCGCGTCCATCCGACCCTGCGTCGTCTCGATCGAACACGTCCATCGACATACCTCAGAACCCTTTCCGAGATCGCGCCCGCTCCGGTCGAGACCGGTCGAGCGGGGCCGACCCTCCGGCGACGTCGCGGGCGAAGCCGCACGAGCGTCCTGCAAAGCTAGTGCCGATCAAGGGATAAGGGAGGGGGGAAGTCAACGCAGCCTCGCGCGGCACCTTCGCGCGCCCATCGCACGTCTCCGGCGCCGGACCCTTCCGGCAGCGACCGGTCGACCCCGATCGCCCCGCGGCAGCAAGGATGCCTTCACCTTGCCGGCGTGCAGGCGCCGACTGCGGCCATGCTGCAACAGGCCGGGAAAGCCGGCCCTTCGCTTGGCCGCTTATCTCCTTTTCGCCTTATTTTCTGCCGAGGTTCGCGTCCGAACGGCTGGGGGCAGTCGGGGGAATTGCAATGCAGGATGCACATCGGCCGGCCAGTCGCAGGATTGGCCATTCTTCGCGCATGGCATTGCTTGCCGCCTCGGTCGCGATCGTGGCGTCCGCGCTCGACCCCGTCGCCGCCGCGGCCCAGGTGCTGGATCCGTTGCGCGGCTACGGCTTCGACGGATCGCCGCTCGCCGGCGGCGCCCCGGCGCCGCAGCGCGCGCCCCGTGCCCGGGACAATGCGTATCGCGAGGAAAGCGCGCCCCAGCGGGCAGCGCGTCAGCAGATCGCCGTGGTTCCGCCGGGCCGGATCCGTTCGATCGCCGCCGGGGAAGGCTTCCGCCTCGCGACCCTGCCGCACCGTCGCGGACGCTCGTACTTCGCGCTGGCCGAGAACCGCGAAGGGCATCGCTTCGAGCTGATGTTCAACGCCCTCACCGGCACCATCGTCGCCCAGCGCGACCTCGGTCCGGCCAAGGTCGCGCAGCCGGCCCCGGTTGTGGCCGCCAGGGCACCGGAAGCGAAGCCCCCGGCCAGCGCCGCGCCGGAGAGCGCCGAGGT
>CAXTMA010000142.1:0-10380 GCA_964245015.1 uncultured Beijerinckiaceae bacterium
CGGGCTCTTCGCCGGAATGGAAGAATGCGCTATGGGCCAAGTTCTCCACGGGAGCGCCACAATGACGGAGGCGGTCCGTCGAGCAATACAGCATCGTGAAGAGAGCCTGAGGGCGCTGGCCAAGCGCTACGGATCAACCGGAAGACGGTCGTCAAATGGAAGCGGCGGACTGCGGTCGGCGATCTCCCGACCGGGCCAAAGGAGGCCAGGTCCAGTGTGCTGTCGATCGAGGGCGAGGCGGTCCTTGTTGCCTTTCGCAAGCACACGCTGCTGCCGTTGGACGACTGCCTTTACGCGTTGCGGGCGACGATCCCGCACCTGACGCGCTCGTCGCTGCACCGCTGCCTGCAACGGCACGGCATCTCGCAACCGCCGCAGGTCGAGGCCGAGCGGACTCGGCGCGACTGGGAACATTGCGCCGCCGCCGCCTTCCTTCTGGCAAGGAAGCTGCGGTGCGACGACGACATGTGGCGCGTCTTCCGGCGTGACAATCTGTGGCGAAGGCACGGCGAGCTCGATCGCCAGCACTGTCTGCGCTATGCCCTGATGCGCGTATACGGTGCCAGCAGCGGTAGGGTCGCCAATCTCGCCTGCACGCACGCCGATGCGCTTGACGGCCTGTGACGGGCCGGCGCGTCGGCGGAGAAGGTGTTCGAGGTCTTGCAGCGGCGCGGCTTCGACGGCTTGCGTCGAGCAAGTCGAGAGCGAAGGGGTTCACACGCCCTGCCGGCTGGCTCCTGGGTGGAGCGCACTTCGTGATGCGCCTTGGAGCGGACGCTCGGCCGCGAGGCGCGGACGATTACCAAGCCGGTTCACGACGAGCGGGGCGAAATCGTCGTTCGGCTCGGGCATCTCGTACCCGTACAATCCTACCCTGAGCGTCAGGCCGTCCGCCCGGGGAATGGGGTCGCCCGGCGCATATACGCAAATGGCACGCTCTGGTGCGTCGACCGGAACGCGTCTCGCGAACGGCGGCGTAGGTGCTGAAATGCGATTGAGTGAAGGGTGAGTGTAGATGCCGCCCGATTGCGATGGAGACAAGCCACGCCGATCGATCTGCATCATCTCCTGTGCGTCGTGGCTCGAATCGAGCCTGCGATATGTGGACGGGGCACGTCCACCGGATAGCAATGCTCCCACGGTGTGTTGGTGTTGGTGGCGGCGCTACATGGCTCAGCGTGCGTTTACGAGCGCTAACCATTTTGTTGAATTCAATAGTCTTCGCGCTGCTTCTCGCGAAGCGCGACGATGTTCGCATCACCTTGCGTGTCCAACGTCGGCGCGCCTCCAGCCTCGGTGACGACACCCCGCGCCGGTCCGGGAGTGAAGCAACCGCGATGCTCGCGCGATGCGCGGAATCGAAACCTCGGTGCTGTCGCCGATCCTCAACCCTGGAGGTGTTTCATGTTCGACAAGCCATCGCTGGCCGATTGGTCGGGTAGCATGCTGCCGCTCGTCGAGGCGGGGTGGCAACCGTACATGCTGACGTTCATGTTCCGCCCGTTGCGGGGCGGGGTGGTGGCCATCCGCAATCAGCAGGCGCGAACCGTTGGTGCGATGTACGGCCGTCTGGCGACGCGCGTGGTGCGGGATCCGACCGCAGCGTCGGCGGATCGGTCGCCTGCCGCTGCTGGTGTGCCTGCCGGACTTCCCGATGCCGAAGCGCGGTGGGGTGCCGGTCGACGAGTAGCGCGTCAACGGCGGCCAGCACGTGCACGGCGTGCTCCTATGGCCGCCGGTCAATCGCCTGCGGGAGGACCCTGAGGTGTTCATCGAGACTGATCCGGCGCGGTTTGTGCGCCGCGGTTGCCTGGGGCGGCTGCACGCGGAGCCGATCACGCACGACCTGCCCCGCGTCCTACGGTATGTCGAGAAGAGCGTGCGTCGGGGCCAGGCCGATCTCGACCAGATGTTGGTGTTCCCGCGGAGCGCGTCGGAGGTGCGGCGCGGGCCGGATCGGCGCGTCGGCCGCAGCGCGTCGATCTACGGGGCGGATCACGGCATCCCGCGCGACGCGCCGCGGGACCGTCGGGCCGGTGCGCCGCACCGGGGGCGACCGCGCCTTTGGGATGAGGCGGACGGGCGGATTCGGCGCGGCGATGCCCCCAACGAGCCCGGTGAGGCCGTCTGGCTCTGAGCAGCCTCTCTCGTTGGGTGCAGCGAGGCCGGCGAGCCATGATCGAGCTCAACGGAGCCGGCCCTTGAGACAATCGACGAGGCTGTGGTCGTGGCAGCTCAGCGCCCATGCCGGGCGTAGGTGGTGTTCTTCGCTATTCTCAAAAGCGGACGCATATCATCGAGCACTTTTGCATAGTCAGGAGCCTCCAAGAACCTCGCGGCGTGCGGTGCCTAGTGCGATGCTGGCGACCAGCAATGACATCGTCGCTCCCGTATTTGGGCTTCTCTGGGCGCAGTTGGAGGCCGTTTCATAAGGAGGCGTGCGCCGTTTCAGGCCTAAACCGGCACCCTCCGTCGTACTGCGAGTCAGTTTCTGCGGTCGTCGCTCAGTTGAACAATGCCTTAATAGATAGTTCAGCTACGCTTCAACGCTGCCTCCTCATGAATGGCGCGTCTCAGAGGGGAGTACGACTATGAAACTGGCATACACCATCGGCTTCGTCCTCGCGGCCGTGTTAGGAACTGGCGCTATCGCGCAGGCCCAGACTTTTGACCAGGAACACCCGCGCCGCGCCGAGGTGCTCAAGCGTCTCAACAGCGAGGATGCCCGGATCAACGCCGGCCGGCGTGAGGGTGAGCTCAGTCGCAAGCAGGCGCACCAGCTCCGCAACGAGGATCGCGCGATCCGCGCGGAGGAGCGTGCAGACGCGGCCCTGAACCACGGCCATATCACCAAGGGCGAGCAGCGCCAATTGAACGGGCAGGAAGACCAGCTGAGCCGGCAGATCCACCGCGATCGCTAGCTCTGATCCAGCGCGGGATCATGGTGGGCGTCATCGAACGCTCATCGTGATGGGGCGAAGGCATCGGACACCATCTCCCGCCGAGGGGTGAGAGATCGGCGAACCAGGCCAACATGGGTGACGGGTCGGTACAAAGGTTCTGCGTACACCGCTCGTTGCCGGAGGCGTCTTCTTCCTTATCTTCGCCGCGCTCGCCTTTGACGCCGCGAAGCTCGGTCCGATGTCGGCCTGGTCGTCCGGGCTCGCATGGAAGGAGACGCACTCAATCGGTTCCGTCGTCACGCCGAGGTCATCGATGGCTCGGCGGCCCGTGACACTGCTCTGGAAAGCCGCGTGTCGGCCGTGTGATGCAGCAATGGGGTATCCCGGAGCACGCTCCGCATCGTGGGGGGAGATGGCATGGTCAAAGGTCGGATGTGTTTCATGGCTGCGGCGTTTGCGGCAGCCTTGCCGGCCTCGGTTCTCGCCCAGCTGCTGCCGAATGATCCGTTGCCGGCGTGGCACGTGGGGATAGGCGGCGACCTTGCCTTCGTGACCAGCCCCTTCCTGCGCCATACCGCCTATGCCAAGCCGGACAGAGTTGCCGATGAGAGGGCGCCGAGCGGCGCCTACGGTCCGCTCAACACCGGATGGGAACAGGGCAGCAAGGATCATTGGTTGATCGAGGAGCAGCGCTACGCGATCGACGCCGTGATCGCCGGTATCGGTTACCACCGCCAGGATCTGGTCGAGCGCGGCGAGGCGATCTTCGATTGGGGCTTCCGTCACGAGCGGCCAGACGGGTCTTTCGACTGCCCCGACCGCTTCCATTCCATGAGCTTCTTCGTGGAAGCAGCTGCGCATGCCGCGCTGCTTCTCGGGGCGTCCGATATGGTGGCGGCCAACGAGGGCTGGATCGCCCGTGCCGCCCCGAAGCTTCGCGCTTCCGTGTCGTGGATGATAGCGCCGGAGAACGCCGGCCCCGGACAGGCCAAGGACGCGCCCTACACGCACCGCTTCTATCTCGACGCCGACGCGATCGGCGAAACGGGCGTGCTGCTGCACGACGAGGCGATGATCCGGGCCTCTCGCGCCTATGTCGAGCGCGGCCTCGCCCGGCAGGACCCCTCCGGCTTCAACCCGGAAAAGGGCGGCTTCGACACCAGCTACCACGCGGTCGGACTGCTTTTTGCGGAAACCTACTACACCCTGGTAGCCGACAATGGCCTGCGCGCGGCCATGCGGCCCATGCTTGCGCGGGGCCTGGGCTGGCTGGCGGCGCGGACGCGCCCTGACGGCACCGTGGACCAGACCGGCAATACCCGCACCGGCTTTGGCCAGGAGCGGGGGCCGCAGGGCAACGTGAAGACGATGAGCTACGGCTCGGCGTACCGCGCCAACTACTATTGGGCGATGATCTTGGGCGACAGCCGCTGGGCAGCGCTCGCCGTACGGCTCCACGACGGCCAGCAGGTCGAGAAGGCGGAGCGCAAGAGCGAGGGCCGGGTCAAGTAGGGGTCGGCTCCTGAACCGTGCGGACTAGGTTCCAAACTCGCGCTCCGAACTGAACGGGCAGAATGCGCCCATGCGGGTCATTCGCACCGATCGACGCTTCGCCTCAGAGCAGACGTACAGAACTGGCTCTTTCCAGTTCCGACAAACACCTTCTCGCCATGCGCCCTGCCGTCGGCCGGCGTGCCGCGATAGACATGTTGTGGAAGCGTGATCCGCGCAATGTCGGCTCGCGAGGGAGGACGGCCGTGGAGATCGGCATCGACAGCTTCGCGGCGGTGCTGCCCGACCGCGACACCGGCGCGACGCCTTCGGGCGCGGATCGCCTCGCCCTGCTGCTCGCCGAGGTCGTCGCCGCCGACCGGCACGGCATCGACGTGTTCGGCATCGGCGAGCATCATCGCCCCGAGTTCCTCGACGCCGCGCCGACGCTGATCCTCGCCGCCGCCGCGGCGGTGACGACGCGCATCCGCCTCGCGAGCGCCGTCACGGTGCTCGCCGCCGCCGATCCCGTCCGGGTGTTCCAGCAGTTCGCCACGCTTGATCTCCTGTCGCGCGGGCGCGCCGAGATCGTGGTCGGGCGCGGCTCCTTCGGCGAAGCCTTTCCGCTGTTCGGCATCGCACCGCAGGACTACGACGCGGCCTTCGCCGACAAGCTCGACCTGCTCCTCGCCTTGCGCGAGGGCGGCGAGGTCACGTGGTCCGGCGCGCACCGGCCGGCGCTGCACCGGCAGATGGTCCATCCCCGCCCGGTGCAGCCGCGCCTGCCGATCTGGCTCGGCGTCGGCGGCTCGCCGCAGTCCTTCGCACGAGCCGGCACGCTCGGCCTGCCCCTGATGCTGGCGGTGATCGGCGGCAGCTTCGAGCGCTTCGCGCCGCTCGTCGACCTCTATCGCCAAGCGGGGCGCGAGGCCGGGCATGCCAAGGACGCCCTGAAGGTCGGCTTGCACGCGATGGGGTTCGTCGCCGACGACGACCGCGCCGCGCGCGACCTGTTCTACGCCGGCTGGAGCCTGATGATGGGCCGCATCGGCATCGAGCGCGGCTGGAGGCCGCCGAGCCGGGCGCAGTTCGAGGCGCTGTGCGGGCCGGGCGGCGCCTTCCTCGTCGGCGATGCACAGGCTTTGGCGGCCAAGCTCCTTGACGCCGACCGCACGCTCGGTGGCCTCGCTCGCGTTACCCTGCAGATGAGCTCGGCCGCGGCCGAGCACGCCGCAATGCTGCGCTCGATCGAACTCCTCGGCACGGCCGTGATCCCGCGGGTGCGGGCGGCGGCGCGGACCCCATAGACGCTCAGCCTCGTGCGAGGCGCTGCACCTCGTCGGAGATGTCGCGCAGGCCGACCTCGCCTTTGCGCAGGATGCCGGCGGCCGCGTGCAGGCGGCCGCGCTCGGCCAAGGACACGTCGCGTGCCGTCAGCACCAGCACCGGCACGTCGCCGCCTTCCGGCATCCGGCGCAGCGCCTCGAGAAAGGCGAAGCCGTCCATCACCGGCATCATCAGGTCGAGTAGCACGAGCTGCGGCACCTTGGCCCGGACGCGCTCCAGTGCCTCGGCACCGTTGCCCGCCTCGCCGACACTCCAGCCGTGGCGTTCGAGGATGAGACGAAGCCGCTCGCACATCGCGGCATCGTCGTCGACCACCAGTACCTCGCCGGCGGCGCGGTCGAGCCGGGCGAGCACGCCCTGCAGTCGCCGCCAGTCGATCGGCTTGGGCACGGCGTCGATCGCGCCGAGGCTGGCGCTGATACCGGCGTCGGCGACGAAGGACACCATCACCACCGGAATGTGCCGCGTGTCCTCGTCGGCCTTCAAGGTTCTCAGCACCGCCCAGCCGTCCATGCCGGGCATCATCACGTCGAGCAGCACCGCGCGGGGCCGCAGCAGCCGCGCCAGCTCGATGCCCTTCGCCCCGTCGGCGGCGGTGCGGACGCTGAAGCCCTGCCGCTGCAGGAAGCGCATCATCAGCTCGCGCTGCGACGCCTCGTCGTCGATGACGAGCACCAGGGCGCCGCGCCGCTGCCCGGCCTCCTCGGGCGGCAGCGGGTCTTCCGCCGGGTCGACCGGCTCGCCGGAGCGCTCGGGCAGGACGGCGGAGACGCGGATTGTGAAAGTCGTGCCCTTCCCCAGCGCGCTCTCGACCGCGATGTCGCCGCCCATCCAGCGGGCGAAGGCGCGGCTGCGGCGCGCACCGTCCGCCTTGTCGTACACACCCGCCGAGTCCCTCGACCTTGGGAGCGGATGAGCCGCTACTTCTGTAGGAACGAAGGTGGCCGGCATCGGCGTGGCGTCGTCGACCAGCGACATCGTCGGCTCGCCTCCGAGGCAGGCCCGCCTGGCCGAAGAAGGAAAGCCCGGATCTGCAGAAGCCAATTCGCCGCAAGCCTGTTAGCGACAACGGCTCGTATCCAGCCTCGTGGAGGTGTTCACCATGCCTGACGTTCTCGACACGACGCGTCGCGAAGGATCCGTCGCCCCGACCGGACTGCGGCGCGTGCCGCGTCGCGCTTCGTGGGTCGCCTTGTTTTCCGGCGTGGTGATCGCCTTCACGATACAGCTTCTGCTCAGTCTCCTGGGCAGCGCGATCGGGATCGCAGGCTTCGGCGGGAGCGGGACGTCGAGCGCCGAGACGCTCGGCATCGCGTCCGGGGTGTGGTGGATCGCGAGCAGCGCGGTCGCCGTCTTCTGCGCCGGCTACGCGGCCGCTTGGCTGGCGGCAGTGGAGAGCCGCTTCGGCGGAGCCCTGCACGGCCTCGTCACCTTCGGCGTGGCGACCATGCTGACCGTCTACCTGATCAGCAGCGCCGTCAGCAGCCTCACCGGCGGCGGCTTCTCGGCGCTGAACAGCGTCGCCCCGATGGTCGCCGGCGACGTCAAGGACGCGACGGCCCCGATCAGCGGCGACGCGCACGACGCGTCAGGCGCCGGCGATCCGGCCGCGGCCTACCTGCAGCAGGGGCCCGCGGATCCCGCGACGATGACGCCGCAGGAGGCGCAGAAGGAGGTCGCTACGAACCTCGGCACCTACCGCCGGCGCGAGGTGGCGGCCACCACGCCCCGCTTCACCACCGTGCCGTTCCATGTGTTGGCGGCGCCGGTCATCACGACGATGGTCGATGAGCTGGCGCTTTCGTTCGCCAAGCAGCTCGGCCTGACCACCAGCCCAGTCCCGGTACCGCTGGGCGAGTTCACGATCTTGATGCTCTGGCATGCATCCTACGATCGTGATCCCGCCCACCGTTGGCTGCGCGATGTGCTGGCTCGTCTCGGCCGAGAGGCAGCTTGGCAGGACCGGGCGGCCCAAGCCCACTAGAAGTGATGGATTAAAGAGCGCCCATCCTGGTCGGCACCGACTTGGTGACGGTGATTGTCCAAGGCGTTGGCGTCCACTTCACCATAACCGGCACGCTGTAGCCACGCTGGCGCTGCACCTCGTCGGGGGTGGCGGCGATCGCAGCTTCGTGCAAGGCGGCGCCGATCACCGGCGGTATGACGAAGGACGTGGTGGCGGTTGCCAGATTCTGCGGTGCCGCCGCGAACCTGCCGGCGGCCGGCACGGCGTAACCTCCCTGGCGCTGCACGTCGTCAGGGCTGGTCGCGATGGCAAGATCGTGGAATGCGGCGCCGATGACGGGCGGGACGGCGAAGGTCTCGGCGCGAGGTGCCACTTCAGCAGCATCCGCCGGCAGCAGCGCGACGAAGGCGAGAGCGCCAACAAGGGAAAATGTGCGGTTGATCATCGTTCGGTCCTCAAGGGCGGCGGAGCGCCGTTGCGGATGCGAGGATGCTGTGCGCCGCAGCATGGATCAAACCGATGACGCCTATTCTCGCAATTGATCGTGTCGATGCAGAGATTGCCTCAGCGCTTGTTTGGCAGAAAGCAATGACGCTCACCGGCAACTTGGCGCCTACTGCCGTCGCCGTCCCAAGGTCCGGCCGAGCCAGGAGGCGTCCCCAACATTGGCCTGACTTTTGCCGCAGCCGCTCAGCGACGAGCAGCACTACGCTATTAGGCGTTGGCGGGTCCGCTTCGGAGCTGATCGGAGCAACTCAACAACAGTCGCGATGGGTTGAGAGCTGCCGATCGACCAACGTCGGTTCACCAACAGGAGGTCCTGCAGACCAGCCATTCACCTCTCGGCCAACCCACGTCATTAACGGTGCCCCTGGCGTGCTGGTTGTGATTGAAACCAATCAATACACCCCACCAATCATCTGCGCTCTCCGATTTTGATCCGGGTTTAAGGACCTTGATCCACGTAGCTGCGTTCCGAGCCTCTCCGCGCGAGACGACCACCGCCTGTCGCGCTTAAGCTTGCACATTGGTTTTGCGGCGGTCAGCGCCTAATAAACGCCGTGGGCGGCCGCCCGGCGTTGGTTGAGTCGCGGCATCATTGGGAAAGATCGGTTTTATGCGGCTGAGGTCGACGGATGACCGCTCGAGTGACTTCAAGAGCGATCGCCAATCCTCGATGTCCACGGCGATGTAGAAAACGCCAGCGAAATCGAGCGATGCGGCGAGCACGGCGATGCGCGTGTCCTCGGCCTTCGGCCGCGAAGCGGGCGGCTGCCAACGTGGCGAAGCGATGGCAACCGCCCCGGACGGCTGATCCGAGGTAGGTCCGACGAACTCGATCTCCGCGCGTAACGCGATCGCCGTTTGGCTGCGCTCGTCGACGATCATGTATTCCACACCCAGTTCCTTGCTGATCAGCGCCGAGACACTGCGAAGGTCCAGGTCGAGCCCTTTGAGCTCCGCTTCGTCTTTCGCCATCGACTCGAGCGTCGCGCTTACCGACAGCAGGAAGCTGTAGGATACGAGCCCGAGCAAAGCCGGTCTGGTCTGCAGGCCCGCATCTTCCGGCGACAGTCGCGAGATGCGTCCCAGAGCTTCGATGCTCGACACCGGTGCTTCGATCTCATCGAGGCGCACTCCGTATATCGGAGCTTCCCTGATGACGAACGTGTACGCCGCGAACACCCGCCTCACGTAGTTGATGTGAAGTCTGCTCTCTTCCGCGATGGCGGCGAAGGCGGACGTGCGTCCGGCTCGCGGAACGCCCGCCAGCCTCGCCATTACATGCGCTCCAAGCCGGATCCAATCTTTGGCTGCAGCACCAGCGCGGCTGTCGCCGGAGGAACTTGCGCCTTCGCGGCGCCCGCAGTCATCGACTCGGATGCGCATAACGTTGAGGCCGGCGCATGAAACGGCTTGACTGGAGATGGCAAGCTCTGGGGTATACACATCTTCGGATAAATCCCAGAGGTTCGATCATGGGAAAGGCAACTAGCCGTCCGTTCCCGCAGTGGCCTTTCGCGGAGTTGGATACTGGCGCCGCGCGCGTCGAGGTCCACCATCTGAACGGGTGCGCGTTCATCGTGCTAGGAATCTCCCTCAATGGCCTATCCGCGTCGGAGCGTAAGCGTATGCTGGACGGTCCGGTCAAGATCGTGTGGCGTCCGGTCCCCGATCTGTTAGTCTTCGTCGTGCAGACCTCGATCATGACCTACGACGCGCCCTTCTGCCCAGGACTGAACGGCGCTTCGTGGCATGTTGACCTGGTAAGGGCGTTACAGGGTCCGGTACCGCCGACCCTGGAAGTCGCTTTCGTGCACGACACCGACATCCGCCGTTGCTGCAAGATGACAACCGGCCCGAGTACCCGTTTGTTGATCGCGTTGGCCATGGACCACTGCCCGACCACGATGTGCAGTGTCGAGTACGACGATGCCCTGTGCCGCTATCAAAGCCTATATCAGCCCAGCGACTTGCTGAACGCCACGATCATCAGCCACACCGGACGCGGTGGCTGGATGTAGACTGGCGTCAACGTCAGGTGTCCATGCAGCAATACTCATTCTTCTGCAATACAGATCGGCGCTGAAGTCCGGCGCCGATCTATGATTTGCATTCGCGACGCCGGACTATTCTCGCGCGGAGGACCGCGACGTGAGACGATCTTCAGTG
>CAXTMA010000143.1:0-3942 GCA_964245015.1 uncultured Beijerinckiaceae bacterium
GCGCCGGAGTGGGCGGGCAGGTCGACCGGACCGGGCAGGCGCAGGCCCAGCGCGGGGCGGCGGGCAAAGCCGAAGCGCTCGTAGTACGGCGCGTCGCCGACGAGCAGGATCGCGCGATGACCCAGCGCGCGGGCGCGGGCGACCGCCTCGTTCATCAGCCGACCGCCGATCCTGTGGCAGCGCCAGTCCGCGTCGACGGCGCGCGGCCCCAGCATCCGCGCCGGCGTGTCGCCGGCCGCGACGTGCCAAAGCCTGACCGTTCCCACCACGCCCCGGACGGGTTCGCCAAAACCCACGACCTCGCCGCCCCCCTGAGATCTCGCGACAAGGGACAGGCCGGACGCCGGGAGCCTGCCGGCGCGCAGGCGCGCGCAGGTCTTGGCGAACCGGCCCGGGCCGAAGGCGCGGTCGAGCAGCAACTCGCGCGCTTCGGCGTCCTCCGGACGCTCGACGTCGATCACCACCGGGCGCACCGGGGTGGGATCGGCGCCGGCCGGCACGGCGGGGAAAGGCGCGGGCATGGAAGCGGCGGGGACGTGGGTCGGATGGACGGCGGGGTGAAAGGCAGGAGTCATCGAGGCGTCCCCTTTCGAGAGGCAGCGGATGACCCTCGCACCGGCGCGGGGAAGGCGCGTGATCCCGTCCGAAAAGTCTGCGACTTTGCGGGATCACGCTCCAGGCGTCGGCCGTTCGGGCGAATGGGATGGGTGAGGTGGCGGAAAACCGAGGGCCGAAGCCCTCAGATCACGTAGGATTTCAGCGGCGGAAAGCCGTTGAAGCCGACGGCCGAATAGGTCGTCGTGTAAGCGCCGGTGCCCTCGATCAGCACCTTGGCCCCGATCTCCAGGCTCACGGGAAGGGGGTAGGGCACCTTCTCGTAGAGCACGTCGACCGAGTCGCAGGTCGGCCCGGCGATGACGCAGGGTTCGGTCGCATCGCCGTCGAAGGCGGTGCGGATGGGGTAGCGGATCATCTCGTCCATCGTTTCGGCGAGGCCGCCGAACTTGCCGATGTCGAGATACACCCAGCGCACCGCATCCGCCTCCGACTTGCGGGAGATCAGCACCACTTCCGCCTCGATCACGCCGGCGCTGCCGACCATGCCGCGGCCCGGCTCGATGATGGTTTCCGGGATCTGGTTTCCGAAGTGCTTGCGCAGCGAGGCGAAGATGGCGTGGCCGTAGACGCTGGTCGCCGGCACGTTCTTGAGGTAGCGCGTGGGGAAGCCGCCGCCGAGGTTGACCATGGCGAGGTTGATGCCGCGCTCGGCCAGTTCCTTGAAGATCAGCGCCGCCGCCTTCAAGGCGCCATCCCACATGCCGGGATCGTTCTGCTGCGAGCCGACGTGGAACGACAGGCCGTGGGCGAGGAGCCCCAGGCGATGGGCGTGCTCCAGCACGCGCGGAGCCATGGCGACGTCGCAGCCGAACTTGCGCGACAGCGGCCATTCCGCTCCCGTGCCCTCGCACAGCATGCGGCAGAACACTTTGCTGCCCGCCGCCACGCGCGCGATCTTCTCGACCTCCGCCTCGCAATCCACCGCGAAGAGGCGGATGCCGAGCCGATACGCGCGGGCGACGTCGCGCTCCTTCTTGATGGTGTTGCCATACGAGATGCGATCGGCGGTGGCGCCGGTGGCCAGCACCTGCTCGATCTCCGCCACCGAGGCGCAATCGAAGCACGAGCCGAGCCCGGCCAGCAGGTTCAGCACGGCCGGCTCGGGATTGGCCTTGACGGCGTAGAATACGCGCGCGTCGGGCAGCGCGTGAGCGAAGAGGCGGTAGTTGTCGCGCACCACGTCGAGGTCGACGACGAGGCAGGGGCCCTCGTCGCGGCGGGTGCGCAGGAAGTCGAGGATTTTTTGCGTCATCGCGGCATCCCTTCGTGCCGGCCACCTTTCAGGGTTGGCCGAACAAACGAATTTGAGCAAAGGGGTGAACGACACCGCTGGCCGCCCGCGCGCGTTGGAAACGCGCCGGCGACATCGCAATGCCATCCGAGGCGCGGCGTGGCCCTGATCGGCGCGACGCAAGTCAATGCGACTTGGGTCGACGCTACCGGGGCTCAACCGAACCAGATGCTGCGCCGTGGCTCAGATACGCTCCGCGCGAGGATGAACCCGTGCTGAGAGATCGAAGCCATCGATTGGATGTTGGGTGAGCCCCGCGATCCGCACGCCCGGCAAGAGAGACTAGCCTCTTCGGTGTGTCGGCGTTGGAGGCCGACAGAGACGAAAAAGCCCGGTCCGTCGTTGCTTTAAGTCGCGTCCCCCGTTTGGCGGGGTTCACCGGTTCGCTCCGGCTGCCGGCTATTAAGGATGGTTCACCGGCCTCTTGTCCGGAACCCCATCCACCGACACACGACCACAGGCACGTGCGATTTGGGCAAGCGTGAAGATAGGCGGATTCGACCGATGCGCAAGGGTTTTCTGCCGCCCCTCATGCGTTTTGCCGCCGTGTTGCACCAGTGTGGGACGGCCTGCACCGCGCCGGTGCCGCTCACGATGTCCCGAACGTCTCGTCGAAGGCGTAACCGGCGCCGCGCACGGTGCGGATCGGGTCGGCCTCGCCCTCGTCGGACAGCGCCTTGCGCAGGCGGCCGACGTGGACGTCCACCGTGCGCTCGTCGATCTCGACCGACAGCCCCCACACGCCGTCGAGCAGCTGAGCGCGGGAGAACACCCGGCCGGGTTTGGCCATCAGGTGCTCCAAGAGGCGGAACTCGGTCGGACCCAGCCGCACGGAGCGCCCGGCCCGGTGAACCCGCCAGTTCTCGCGGTCGAGTTCCAGCGGCCCCACCGTGAGGCGCGAAGCGACGCGGTCGGGGCTGGCGCGGCGCAGCAGGGCGCGGACGCGGGCGATCAGCTCGGGCACCGAGAACGGCTTCACCATGTAGTCGTCGGCGCCGGTCTGCAGGCCGCGCACCCGCTCGGCCTCCTCGCCGCGGGCGGTGAGCATGATGATGGGCAGGCCGCGCGTGGCGTGGCGGCCGCGCACCCGGCGGCAGATTTCGAGACCGGATACGCCCGGCACCATCCAGTCCAGGATGACGAGGTCGGGCGGGTTCTCGATGATGCGCAGGTCCGCCTCGTCGCCGCGCTCGACGCAGGTGACGGCGAAGCCCTCGGCTTCAAGGTTGTAGGTGAGCAGGACGTTGAGCGTTTCCTCGTCCTCGACGACGAGGATGCGTGGGCTCGTCCCCGTCCGCCCTGCGCGGTCCGGGGTCGCGGCGGAAGGTGCCGACGTCCCTCCGGAGGGCGCCTGATCGCTCACGAGGCCGCAAGCGGCAGGCCGGGCATCTCGGCGCCCGAGTTCGTGCCCGGGTTCGCGCCCGGGTTCGCGCCCAAGTTCGCGCCCAAGTTCGCGCCTTTGGGCCGGTCCAGCGGCAGCGCCTCGCCGGTGACGAGGTAGACCACCGTTTCCGCGATGTTGGTGCAATGGTCGCCGATGCGCTCGATGTTCTTGGAACAGAACAGCAGGTGGGTGCAAAACGAGATGTTGCGGGGATCCTCCATCATGAAGGTGAGAAGGTCGCGGAACACGCTGTCTTCCAGGGCGTCGAGTTCGGCATCGTGGGTCCACACGGCGCGGGCGCGCTCGACGTCGCGGTGGGCGTAGGCGTCGAGCGTGTCCTTCAGCAGCAGGGCGGCGGTGTCGTGCATCGATTTCAGCCCGATCACGGCACGGGGCAGGCGCGCTTCCCCGGCCACCACGACCGCCCGCTTGGCGATGTTCTTGGCGAAGTCGCCGACGCGTTCGAGGTCGGCGGAGATGCGGATCGCCGCCACGATCTCGCGCAGGTCCACCGCCATCGGCTGGCGCCGGGCGATGGTGAGGATGGCCTGTTCCTCGATCTCGCGCTGCAGCAGGTCGAGGCGGGGGTCGACGGCGATGGTGGCGCGGGCCAGCTCCGCGTCGAGGCCGGCGAGCGCGTTCACCGCGT